>NZ_CP133020.1:3737529-4071912 GCF_030866825.1 Rathayibacter sp. SW19 | reverse complement strand
GCGTCGACGAACCACCTCGGCGTCGACTTCGCACCGGGCGACGGAACGGCGATTCAGTCAATCGCAGACGGCGTTGTGCGGCAGATCGTGCCGACCGACAGCAGCGGCCTCGGCGTGCACGTCATCATCGACCACCGGATCAACGGGGCCCTCGTCTCCAGCGTCTACGGGCACATGCGCGTCGGGTCGGTCCAGGTGGCCACTGGGCAGAGCGTCAAGGTCGGTGACATCGTCGGGCTCGTCGGAAACACGGGCACCTCGACCGGGTCACACCTGCACTTCGAGATCCGCATCGATGGCACGCGCCCGGTCGACCCGTACGCCTGGCTGAACGCCAACGCGGGCTGAGCTGACCTGCCGCGCCGCCTAGATCAGCCAGACGGTCGTGTCTGGCGGCAGCATCCGGTCGACGATCGGTTCGCTCGAGAGCAGAACATCACCGTCAGTCAGAGTGACCGGCTCGGTTCCTGTGTTCGCAATGACCGTGACCGTGCCATTGCGATACGCGACG
The DNA here is from genome assembly GCF_030866825.1 of Rathayibacter sp. SW19. NCBI lineage: Bacteria > Bacillati > Actinomycetota > Actinomycetes > Micrococcales > Microbacteriaceae > Rathayibacter > Rathayibacter soli. The sequence continues at coordinate 4,071,401 of NZ_CP133020.1, read as the reverse complement.
ACGTCGGTTCCGAACCCGTGAATCCACTCGATCGCCCCGGTTCCGAGGTCGTGCGCGCGGCGTTCGGCCAGCAGCCGCCGGTAGAGCGACAGGGTCGAGCCCGGGTCCTCGCGCTCGACATCCCGAGCGAGGCGCGCCCATTGCACCGGCTGCGGTAGCCAACTCACCGTTCCATTGTTGAAGCCGTAGGTGGCACCAGTACTGGTCCACGGAATCGGCACGCGGCATCCGTCTCGCCCATAGCGCTCGCCGTGCGTGCGGAACCACGTGGGGTCCTGACGCGCGGAATCGGGCAGGTCGATCACCTCAGGCAGACCGAGCTCTTCGCCCTGATAGAGGTAGCTCGAGCCAGGCAGCGCCAGCATCAGCGTTGTGGCCGCGCGGGCGCGCCGGAGGCCGAACGCCGGGTCGGGCAAGCCGAGGCTCTTCGGCCCGAGGCCCGCGCCTTGCGGGTTCGGCACCGTCAGCGCCAGCCGGGTCGCGTGCCGCACCACATCATGGTTCGAGAGCACCCAGGTGCTCGGTGCGCCGACAGCACTGAACGCATCGATCGAGTCTTGGATGACCGCACGCAGAGCGGATGCCTGCCACGGCGTCTCGAGATACGCGAAATTGAACGTCTGCTGCATTTCGCCCGGTCGCACCCAGTCCGCCAGGCGAGTGAGTGGCTGCACCCAGGCTTCGCCGCACAGGGCCCGATCACCGTCGTACTCGGCCAGCACGGCGTGCCAGTCACGGTAGATCTCGTGCACGCCGTCTTGTTGCCAATAGGGCGGAGGGGGTGGCGCGCCTGTGGCCGCATCGCCTGTGCCCGCAGCGGTTCCGCCGCCCATGCTGCCGGAGCCGGAAGGCGGCGTGTAGTCGGGGAGTCCGGCTGCCTTGACCAGCCCGTGCGCGACATCTATTCGGAAGCCATCGACGCCGCGATCCAGCCAAAATCGAAGAATCTGCCTGAAATGTTCGCGCACCCATTCGCTTTCCCAGTTCAGGTCCGGCTGCGACGTGTCGAAAAGGTGCAGATACCACTGGCCGGGCGTGCCGTCCGGGCGATTGACGCGCGTCCACGCCGAACCGCCGAACACGGACTCCCAGTTGTTCGGCGGCGTCGACCCGTCGACGCCCTTGCCGTTGCGGAACATGTAGTGATCTCGCGCGTCGCTGCCTTCTGGCGCGGCGAGAGCATCCTGAAACCACGCATGGTCACTGGACGTATGGTTCGGAACCAGATCGATGATCACCTTGAGCTGCGCATTGTGCGCGGCCTCCAGAAGCGCGTCGAAGTGCTCGAGCGTGCCGAACAGCGGGTCGACATCGCAGTAATCGGCGACGTCGTAACCGGCGTCGCGCTGAGGCGACGTGTAGAACGGCGACAACCAGAGGGCATCCACCCCGAGTTCGGTTAGCGCGGGCAGCCGGCCGGCAATTCCGCGCAGATCACCGACACCGTCTCCGGTGGAGTCGGCGAATGAGCGCGGGTAGACCTGATAGATCACGGCGGAGCGCCACCACTCGGTGTTATTGGGTCCGTCAGCGCGGACAACTCCGGCGGTGTCGCTGGAATTGCTCGTGATCATGGTCGGTCCTCCGTAGGCTACTGGTACGTCCATCCTCTCGCATTCGCCTTCGAGGTCCGCGCAACGTGGGTGACCCGCACTGCTGGCAGTGCGAGGTGGGCCGTCAGAGCTGCTCGCTCATTTCGCGGTCGCTGTACGCGATGCGGCGGAGTCTCGCTTGCGCTCCGGCGGCGCCCGCAACGTATGGTCCCCATACCGTTCCGACGAAGCCGCCTGCCGTCTCCGAACTGAGCACTGAGGCATCGACTGCGGAGGAGCAGCGTTCTCCGACGCGGAAACAAACGCTCGAGGCGGTTGTCTCGGCAACGATCTCGAGCGGCGCATCGTCGGAAAGAGTCCAGTGATCGCGTTCGATGTCCACGTCTGCCGCCCGTTCGATGATGCCGACTCGGCGGCCGTCGATTTCGAGTCTGATCGAGTACGAGTCGCTCTGCCGCAGGGCGAGTCCGACGGCCGCGCCGGGCTCGACCGCGTCGAAGGTCACCAACAGCTGCGCTCGGTGGTGGGCTAACCGGTAGAACAATGCCGACGGCCGGCCGCGGTTCGCCGACGCCGAGAGCACGACACCGGTCGTCGTCTCCGCGGCGAATCGTGCGTCGCCGCGCACGCTGAGGGCGCCTGCGACTCTGGCCGGCTCGAGCTCCCACGCGCACGTGCGCTCGCCGACGGCTGTCAGCATCCCGACACCCGGATTGACAACCGGCCAACCGTGTTCCCACACGACGTCGGCGACGAAGGTCTCGCGGCCGAGGATGTGACGGCCGTTCTCGGTGCGCACGCCGAGGAGTGCCGCTGCCCACGATCCGTCGGTGCGCTGCACGAAGTCGGCGTGCCCCACGTTCTGCACCGGGTGCCGATCACCGAGGTGGCGATGGCTGATGATCGGATTGCGCGGACAGTTCTCATATGGCCCCGTCACCGACCGCGAGCGAGCGATCATGACGGCGTGATCACGGTACGTGCCGCCCTCCGCGGTGAGCAGGTAAAACCATCCCTCCCGCTCGAAAATGTGCGGACCCTCGCTCCAGGTGTCGCCGCGCAGCGCGCCGCCCCACACGACCGTCTCGGGCCCTGTGAAGAGCCCGGTGGCCATGTCGATCTCCCGCACCCAAATCGCCGTCTGCCCCTCGTATTGCCCGGGATCGAGGATGCGTGCCGCGCACCAGTACGCCGTGCCGTCATGGAAGAAGACCGACGGGTCGAATCCGTCGGCATCCGCCACCCAGATCGGCGACGTCCACGGGCCAGCCGGATCCGCAGCGGAGATGATGAACTGGGTCTCCGGCCGGTGATCGACCTGGGAACCCACGACGTAGAAGCGACCGTCGTGGTAGCGGATGGTCGGCGCGTAGATTCCGCCGGAGTCGCGAGCATTCCCCAGATCGAATTTTTCCGGACGGGTGATCGCGGCGCCGAGCGATCGCCAGGTGCGCAGATCGGTGCTTTCGTGGATCGGGATGCCCGGCAGATACTCGAATGTTGAATTCGCCAGGTAGTAGTGTTCGCCGACTCTGCACAGGGACGGGTCTGGGTAGAAGCCTGGCAGAACCGGATTCGGCAGTTCGGTTTTGCGTTGTGCGGATGGTGGCATCACTTCTTGAGTTGCGATTTCAGCGTTGTCTGCAGCGCGGTCAGCGCCTCCTTCGGTGTCGCCTTGAGCGAGAGAACCGATTGGGCCCACGTCGTCATCGCGGGAGTGCTGTCGACGAGTGACACATTCGCGAACAGTGCTGCTCCGCCCGGTGCTGCCCAGGTCTTGCAGATCGGCTGCCAGACCTTGACGAGCTTCACGTTGCTCGCGCTCGACTGGAACTCGCTTGTCGCGGCGATGGACTTGAGCGGAGGAAGGCCGATCCCCGTGTTCTGTGTCCACAGTTTCGACATGTTCTTGTAGTAATAGGTGAGGAACGCCTCGGAGCCCTTCTGGCTCGGCGTGTTCTTGTACATCATGATGTTGTTCGGAAAATAGAGGGCACCCTTCTTGCCTGCGGAGCTGACCAGCGGGTCGCCGAGCACGAGCTCCTGCTGCACGGCACCGGTCACGTTCTGCGGCAACCCGGGCACGTCGATGCCCATCGCGCACGTGCGGTTGCTCCACTGCGTGTTGGTGTTGGTGCTCGAGTATCCGAGGTTGCCGGGGTCGACGTATCCCTTCTTGATCATCTCAACGACCCAGTCCAGGGCTTCGATGTTCGTCTGCGTCACGCAGTTCGGCTTCTGCTCTTCGTCGAAGAGTCCGCCGCCGTTGTTGATCAGCACGCCGGTGAGTGTTTGAAAGCTGTTTCCATTGCTCGACGCGCTGCTGAGGCTGAAGCCGTACACGCCGTTCTTCTTCAGCGCGGCGCAGGCATCGAGGTAGCTCTGCCAGTCTGTGGGTGCCTCGGCGCCGGCCTTGTCGAGCAGCGTCTTGTTGTACCAGAGCACGCGCATGTCGAGGTTGTATGGAATCGCGACGTATCCCTTCTCCGTCTTCATGGCGTCGAGGAGCCCGGGTAGGAAGTCGTCGTAGAGGCCGTTGCTCTTCCACTGGTCGAGGAGGTCGTCGGCGTAGGCGATCTTGTCCTTGGTGGCGAACTGGAACGCCTGGGTGCCACCCCCGGAGCTCACTGCGGGCCCCGTGTTGGAGGCGATCGCCGAGGAGAACGTCTGGTTGAAGTTCGCCCACTAGATCTCTTGATAGGTGGCCGATGGGAGACCATTGGTCGGCTTATAGGCCAGGGTGATTTTCTTGTCGAGCGGGTTGAATGCCGTGCCGCCCCAGGGCATGTTCCAGAACTTCATCGACCCGCCGGACGACCCGCCTGCGCCGCCGGAACTGCAGGATGCCAGTGCGATCGTGGTAAGCCCGGCGCCTGCCAGGCCCAGGAAGGCGCGGCGGCTGAAAGCGTTGGGTGTCTGCGTTGACATAGGTTTCTCCTTGCGGCAACCGCCGCTTGCTCGTCTGCGAACGCGACCTTATGGCCGCAATATTTGCGCAAACTGTATTTGTTTACGCTCACTACATTTCGAATTATGCTGTCAGTACTCCCAAATGACAAGAAATTTGCGCGTAAATCTTTTGCGCAAATATTCTCCAGCCATAAGATGGCCATGTGTCTGTAGAGCCCCATGAAGCCGTGCGCCCGACTCTGGCGGCCATTGCTGCGCGAGCCGGCACGAGCATCCCCACCGTTTCGAAGGCACTGCGAGGCGGAACGGACGTCGCGCCCACGACACGCGACCGCATTCTTCGTGCCGCCGAACAACTCGGCTACAAGCGACCTAAAGGTCTTGGGCTGGTGCGCGACACCGAGTCGGGGCCAGGGCTCGTGGATTTCGTGCTGGCCTCCGGCGAGAGCTCCTGGACCAACCGGGCGCTCAGCGGTGTGGAGGGCGCGGCAAACGACGCCGATCTCGATGTCGTGATCACCCTGGTGCGCCCCAATTCAGACTGGGTTGACCGTGTTCTGCGTCGTGCGTCGTGCGGAACGATTTTGGCGGTCGTCGCGCCAACGTCCGGCCAGTGGCGGCGCCTGTCCGAGGCGGAAAGGCCGGTCGTGCTCCTCGACCCGATGGTGTCTCCGCCGAGAGGCGTCGGCAGTGTCGGCGCCATGAATTGGCAGGGCGGCAGGTCGGCGGCCGAACATCTGGTCGAACTCGGCCACACGCGTATCGCCGTCATCGATGTGTCCGATTCGTATGAATACAGCAGGGCACGACTCGACGGATTCAGGTCGGTGCTGGCCGCGGTGGGGCTTGAGCTTGCCCCGGCCAACCACGCGCACGTCGGTTGGGAGCGCGACACGGCGAGGGCATCCGCCGTGGGCATGCTGTCGAGGGTGGACCGCCCGACGGCGGTGTTCGCCTGCACTGAGACTCTGGCGCTCGGTGTGTACGATGCGGCCGCGGAACTCAAGCTGTCTATTCCCGGTGACCTGAGTGTGATCGGATTCGATGACCTGCCCGAAGCGGGTTGGGCGTCTCCGCCGATGACCACGGTGCAGCAGCCGATCGCCGAAATGGCGGCGTCCGCATTGCGCATGCTGCTGCGGATCGGCCGATCGGGTTCTCAGGTAGAGGGCCAGGCTCCTCGCGAAGAACTGGCGACCACGCTCATTGTGCGCCGATCGACCGGGCCGGTCGGCGCCTGAGCCCGGTGGTGCGCGCCGCCGGCAGAGATCGTCGGCAGAGATCGTCGGCAAAGATCGCCGGCAGGAACCGCCGGCACGGGTCGACCGCATAGCGGTGCGTCTCACGATACTGTCGACGCATGTTGCCCCATCATGACGGGTCGTCCATGCACGTCTCGAACCCCGCACCTGCTCTCGGCGACACGGTGCAGGTCAGCGTGCGCATTCCGCGCGGATTCGGACCAGTCACCGCGGTGCGCACGCGTTCGAACCCCGACCACGAGCCGCGGTTCTCGGATGCCGAAGTCATGGCATCCGCCGACGGGTGGGACTGGTGGACGGCGCCGGTCACGGTGGAGAACCCGGTGCACGGGTATCGATTCATGATCACTCGAGGCGACGGCTCGAGTGTGTGGCTGAACGCGACGGGCATCCACGAGACCGAGACGCTCGACTCGGAGGACTTCAAGCTGGTCAGTTACGACGCACCGCCGAGCTGGGTGGCGTCGACGGTGTTGTATCAGCTGTTTCCCGACCGGTTTGCTCGTTCGGCGGCCGCGGACACGCGGCCGCTGCCGGACTGGGCGATCCCTGCGCACTGGGGCGACCCGGTCGAGCTGGAACAACCCGGGCGCTCGCAGCAGTTCTACGGCGGTGACGTCGACGGCATCATCGAGCACCTGGACCACTTCGAGCAACTCGGGGTGAGCCTGATCTACCTGACCCCGGTGTTTCCGGGGCGGTCGAATCATCGTTACGACGCATCCAGTTTCGCAGAAGTCGACCCGCTGCTCGGCGGCGATGACGCGCTGATCCGACTGGTTGAGGCGGCGCACGCACGCGGGCTGAAGGTGATCGGGGACCTCACGACCAACCACTGCGGAGACGGTCACGAGTGGTTCCAGGCCGCATACGGGCATCCGGATGCGCCGGAAAGCGAGTTTTTCTACTGGCTCAACGATGAGCACACGGAATACGTCTCTTGGATGGGCGTGAGAAGCCTTCCAAAGTTCAATTGGAAGTCGGCAGAGCTGCGCCGACGCTTCATCGAGGGCCCCGATTCCGTCGTTGCGAACTGGTTGAAGCCGCCGTATTCACTGGACGGCTGGCGCATCGACGTCGCCAACATGACAGGGCGGTACCGCGACGAGGACCTTAACGGCGAGGTGCGGCGCATCATCCGGCGCACGATGATCGGGATCAATCCGGACACCATCCTGCTCGGTGAGTCGACCAACGACGCGGCCCCTGATTTTCAAGGCGACGCCTGGCACGGCGCGATGACCTACGCGAACTTCACCCGGCCGCTGTGGAGCTGGCTGTCGCTGCCGGGCAGTGAGTCGAGCTATTTCGGGCAGCCGGTCGGCACGATTCCGCAGTTGAACGGCGTGCAGTTCGTCGCGGCGCACACGCAGTTCACCGCCGGTTTCCCGTGGCGCACGCTGCTCGGCACCATGAATGCGTTGGACACCCACGACGTGCCGCGGTTCTTGACCCATGCCCGGCCGGATGTCGTTCCGGTCGCGTTCGGTCTGTCTGTCACGTTCCCGGGCATTCCGGTCGTGTGGGCCGGCGACGAGTTCGCGCTGACCGGCGAGGACGGCGAGGCGTCGCGCACGCCGCTGCCGTGGGGCGAGCTGGCGCTTGAGCCCGTTGGTAATGGTCTCGATACGCTCGCTGGCGCTCGCTACTCGACCAACGTTCCCGGTGGTAATGGTCTCGATACGCTCGCTGGCGCTCGCTACTCGACCAACGTTCCCGTTGGTCGAGTAGCCCGCGAGCGCAGCGAGCAGGCGTATCGAGACCCCGCAGCCACCTTCGACCTCTATTCGCGCCTCATCCATCTGCGTCGCGACCACCCGGCCCTGAACGGCGGCGGCATGCGCTGGCTGCACATCGGCGGCGATGTCCTCGTGTTCGTGCGCGAGTCCGCTACCGAAAGCATCCTCGTTCTTGCGGCGCGAGCCGACGTCGACGTGCGGCTTCCGCCCGATGCGCTCAGCGGTGCGGATGCAGCGGTGGCGGTTTTCGGTGACGTCGCGCTCGCGGTCGTGCCGTCCGTCGAGGAGGACGAGGGCGGCATCCGCATGACGTCGCCTGGTCCGGTGTTCGCGGCGTGGCAGTTGCCTGGGGTTGTTGTCGGCTGACATCGGCTGATCTCGAATGTCGCGGGATGTCTTCATCCGGTTTTTGCGTGGCCGTCCAGATGATATCCTCATACGGTTGCCAAAACGCGGACGATTGTCGCGTCACGGTGTCGCCCCGATAGCTCAGTGGTAGAGCACTTCCATGGTAAGGAAGGGGTCGTCAGTTCAATCCTGACTCGGGGCTCGTCTCTTGTGCAGGTGATGCGCGGAGGTGGCGGCGGGGTAGCTCAGGTGGTTAGAGCACACGGCTCATAATCGTGGTGTCGCGGGTTCAAGTCCCGCCCCCGCTACTGGCCCCGGAATCTCGCCATTCCGGGGCCATCTCGGGCCCGTGCTCGGCTTCTGTTCCAGAAAATGCTATGTTCCATGTTATGCGGAACAGCACTGGTTACGGAACGAGCGATCTGATCGACCGCTTCATGAAGTACCTGCGCACGGTGACGCCTTCTGGCACTCGCAACCACATCGAACCTCCGTTGTTGCCCAGCGACAGTGGGTGGGATGCGCGCATACGCTGGATCATCGCGACTCAGCCTGTAGAGCTGGGTGTTGAGGTGAAGCTCTCGGCGGGCGTCATCGAAGTCGATCAACTCCCCATCCCCGGGCCGGGCGTCACTCCCGTGCTGATTGCTCCGTTCATCCCTGCCCGCAAGCAGCAATTGCTCGAGCAGGCGGGCTGGTCGTATTGGGATACCACGGGAAACGTGATGATTCGACACGCGGGGCCAGTCGTCTTTGTCCGGCAGCAAGGAGCGATGAAGGATCCGCTGCCGGATGTCAAGCCGGTGGCGCGGTTGCGATCCTTGAAAGGGCAGGCGGCGTCGGAGGTCATGGTTGGTCTCTTGGCGAACGGGGGTCAAGCCGGATCAATCAGGGACTTTGCACGGCAGAACAATCTGCCGGTATCAACGGTGAGCCGTGTCGTGTCACTGTTGAGGGAGGAGAACTATCTGCAGCCGACCGGAGGTGGCCCGATCGTGATCGCCGACCGGCTGGCCGCCGCGCAGCGTTGGGCAGAGGACTACAGCTTCGGGAAGACCTTCAACGCCAAACGATACTTCTCGCTTTCCGGGCCAGAGCTTGCTCTGCAGCGCATCACTGGAGCGGCTGTCCCATACGCCATTACCGGCGTCAGGACCGCACGTGAATGGCTGCGCGACCGCGGGCGCATTGCGAGCCTGCCGGCAACCGAACTTTGGATCTATACGACGGATCTGGCTGCTCTTCAACGAGCAGCAGATCTCGCCCCTGACCGGCGCGATGGAAACATCCGCGTCGCTGAGTGCGAGTTCCTCAACCGCGGCGAGCACACGCGAACGGCCGACGGACTGCGTTACGTCACCCCATGGCGAGCTGTCGGCGACTTGCTGTCGGCGACTGGCCGCCTTGCCGGCGTCGGCGAAGACCTCGCGCGGGACCTGATCGAAGATCAGGGGATGTCCAATGGTTGACCCCAATGTCGCACCGGAATACGTTGCCGCCCGGCACGCGCTGTTGGATGTTCTCGAAGTGCTCCACGAACAGCGTGCCGGTCTGATTCTCGTCGGAGCCCAAGCGGTCTACTTGCACGCTCCGGCCGATCAAGCCAGGCAGCCGACCTACACCACCGATGGTGACCTCGCCATTGATCCGGACCTGCTAACTGAGCGTCCGGACATCGGGGAAACTCTTCTCGCGGCGGGATACCAAGCTCACAGCAACCCAGGTACCTTCTTCGCGCCGAACGGCATCGAGATCGACCTTATGGTTCCCGCCGGAGTTTTGCCTCCATCCTCGCGACGGACCGCGCCGTTGCGTGGGCCGAGCCCCGCCACTGCCCGGCGAACTGCGGGCCTTGAGCTCGCCCTACTCGATGCTTCCCCAATGCAGATCACAGCCCTCAATCCAGCCGACAACCGAACGATTACGCTGCGTGTCGCGGGTCCCGCTGCTCTGGTTGTGGCGAAACTGATCAAGCTCGCGGAGCGACTTGCCGGGCATAGGCGCGATCGGGTGATCTCCAAAGACGCCGGTGACTTTCTCCGCCTCCTGCGCTATTGCGATGCTGAAGCCATTGGTTATTGTCTCCGTGAGCTGAGCGGCAAAGCTGTCGGCTCCCACGTTATTGAGTCGGCGACTGATTTCCTTCGCGATGATCTTTCCTCCCGCAACCCGAAACTGATTCGGCTCGCGGTCGATGATTTGGAAGGGATCGAACCTGCGGCCCAAGTCGAGACGGCGTTTCGTGTGCTGGCCGCCCGCATGCTCGCGGCCGATGACGCCGGCAATGGACGCCAACGTGGTTGACGGCGTTGAATAAGCGGCAAAGGAACTCTGGCCGGCGGTCTGCTTTCGGGAATCACTGCGGAAGGGTGCCCACCAAATTGGACGCATATTGGGCACAGCCGGGTGAATTCGCCCGTCGTTCAGCATTGCTCAGATCAGTCAAGATGGTTGATTTTACGCGGAATCTTGACTCGCTGAACGCCCCACGTTGAGCCCAATACGAGCACACGGCTCATAATCGTGGCATCGCGGGTGGTTGAGTCTCGCCCCCGTTACTGGCCCCGGAATCTCGCAATTCCGGGCCTTCTTCATGTCTTCGAATCGGCCAAGGTTGGCAACCGGTGGAGGATCGCTGATTTTCAATCCGCGATTAACGCGCCCGGCGACGCGCGATCACGATCGCGACGACGATCAGCACCAAACCGACGACGAGCACTATGGGTCCAACGGTCGCCCACAACGAGGAGCCGCTCATCGCCGACCCGCGCACAACGTTGAGTCCCTGCAGGGTCCACACCAACCCGACAGCGCCGAGGATGACGCCAGGGACAAGAAACGGCCAGATGCGCTTCACGCCTCCGACCCTACTTCCGTTATGTCGGTAATGCTGGCCTCAATGTCAGAGGATCGTTGATGATTTGTCAACGTCCATCAGGACTGCCCGTGGCAGGCCAGTTCGTGCTCCTGTCGGAGGTTGTTTCCCGAGCCAGTCGGCGGTGCACACTAAGCGCATGTGCATTGTCGGTAGTCTGGTAGGACTAGCTGGTGCGCGGGCGATTGTTCGCGTCTATGTCGGCACGACTTGCTAACCAGCGCACCACGCGCGCTCGACGCTCGGTGGCAGCTGTGTCCGCTCCGCTCGTATTGAAATGTGTAGGTGAAGTTTGTGAGCGAAGGCGACACGCGTGCGTCGAAGAGACCCACTGTCAAGCAGGTCGCGCATGCTGCTGGTGTCTCTGTTGCAACTGTTTCCTACGTGCTTTCCGGTCGGCGCGGTAGAAGCAGCGGTGTGTCAGAAGGTACGCGTTTGCGTGTGACCGACGCGGCCGCCGAATTGGGCTATCGACCAAATCGCACAGCCAGAGCGATGCGGACCGGTCGGACCGGTGTGATCCAGTTGGCATTGCACATGTTGAGCGATCCGTGGTCAATCGCTATTGCCGAGCGGGTCACCCGGTTCGCAAGCGAGCGTGGCTTCAGCACGTTCATCCTGCCGGACTATGACTGGCGCAGCGCACTTGAACGTGTCGAATGCGACGCTGCATATTTGGCGGTTGATACCGACTTCACCTTGAGTGACGAGCGAAGAGCGCTGGCCCGGTTCGCGCAAACGGGCCCGCGGCTGATCGTGTACAACGGCGTTCTCGAGCCCGATGGTTACGACGTCATCCGATTCCATGACACTGCTGCCGCGACAATTGCGATGCGTCATCTTCTTGAGTCGCACACCCAGATCGCTTGCCTCGCGAAGGTGCAGAGTCGGGCTGGCACAGTGGGGCCCCGCGTTCTCGCGTACCGAGCGGAGCTCGTGCGTGCTGGCATCACAGCATTGCCGCAACACATGGGCTGGTATTCAGGAACGGTAGCGAGCTCATTTGCCGCGGCCGTTGAACTGCTGTCGACGAGCCCGCGCCCAACAGCCGTTTACGCAGAAACGGACTTCGCCGGTATTGCTGCCATCCATGCAGCCCATTTCTTGGGACTGAGTGTTCCCGCCGACGTTGCAATCATCGGGACAGGCAACGCACCGGACTCGGAAGACGTCGTTCCCAGCTTGTCCTCCGTCGGTTCCGCTGCTTTCGCGGATCGACTGGCTGAGATGCTGATTGCTCGAGCGAGTGGTGCGGATAGCTCGGAGGGGCACCTCGTTGAGCTGCAGCTGTCACTTTTCCATCGGAATTCGTCTTAAGTTGACGGCGAAGTACTCGATCTGCTTGTATACAACGTGTAGTTAATCGTTTAGCACATCGGGTAAACCGCAATCGATCAAAGGAGATTCAATGCAGCGACGTTCAATCCGCGCACTTGCAGCGGGCGTGGCAGTGCTCACACTCGGGATGTTCGGCCTGACCGCGTGCTCGGGCGCGCCGGCTTCCTCGGCTTCGACGGAAAAAATCACGCTCACGTACGGCATCTGGGACAAAAATCAGGAGCCGGCGATGAAGCAGATGGTCGCCGCTTTCGAGAAGCAGAATCCGAACATCACCATCGACATCCAGCTGACGGCGAATGCTGACTATTGGACAAAGCTTCAGACTGCGGCATCGGCGGGCAGTGCGCCTGACGTCTTCTGGATGAACGGACCCAATTTTCAGCTTTACGCCTCGAATGGGCAATTGGCCCCACTTGATAATGTCAAAAAGAGCGACTATCCCAGCAACCTCATCGACCTGTACACGTACGACAACAAGTTGTATGGGGCTCCGAAGGACTTCGACACGGTCGGCGTCTGGTACAACAAGAAGCTGTTCGACGCGGCGGGTGTTGCGTACCCCAAGGCCGGCTGGACGTGGGACGAATTCACCGCCGACGCCAAAGCGTTGACCAACAAGACAACTGGAACGTTCGGAGTCGCGGCACCGCCGTACGGCCAGGAGAACTACTACGACACCGTGGCTCAGGCCGGCGGATACATCATCAGCAAGGACGGGAAGAAGTCCGGGTATGACAACCCGAAAACCATTGAGGGAGTCAAGTTCTGGCTGGATCTGGTCAAAGACGGGGCGTCCCCGAGCCTCCAGCAGATGACAGACACCTATTCCGCCGATCTGTTCACTTCGGGCAAAATCGCGATGTACTGGGCCGGATCCTGGAACCCTGGCGCGTTCGCGAAGTCGTCGATCGCGGCGGATATCAACGTGGCGCCGTTGCCGCAGGGTCCGACAGGCAACCAGTCCATCATCCACGGCCTGGCGAACGTGGTCTCAGCAAAGAGTGCACACCTCGACGCTGCGAAGAAATTCGCGGCATTCGCCAGCGGCAAGACGGCGGCAGACTTCATGGCGAAGTCGGGGGCGGTCATCCCCGCCTTTAACGGGACGCAGACGTTGTGGGTCAAGTCCCTCCCGAATTATGATCTGCAGTCATATATCAATGAGGTAAAGACCGCGGTTCCGTTCCCCATCTCCCGGAACACGGCGGCGTGGAACGCCGACGAAACTGCAATCTTCTCAAAGGTATGGTCTGGCTCCCTTGATCTGGACGCCGGAATGAAGCAACTGGCGGCCTTGATGAACGCCGCTCTCGCGAAGGAATAGCGGCGCGAGAATGTCATCGACTATGACACGGGCGCGGGTGCCGGGGAAGACCCCGGCGCCCGCGGTCCGCCGCAGTGGCCTACGGGACTCGCCATGGTGGGCGCTTTTATTCGTCGGCCCAACGGCCATCGGGCTCGCAGCCTTCTACTTTTGGCCGATCATCCGCACCGCGTATTTGTCTCTGACTAAGAGCGGCGCTTTCGGCGGGGAGACCTGGATAGGGTTTGCGAACTTCGCGGAGCTTTTCACCACTCCGGAGATGATCGGTGCTGGAATCAACACGGCCGTGTACGCGGCCGTGGCACTCATCGGCATTCCGGTGGCGATTGTGATCGCCAGCCTGCTCAACACGCCCGGCCTGAAAGGCCGCGGGGTCTACCGTGTGCTCTACTTCGTCCCGGTCGTCACGATGCCGGCCGCTATCGCTCTCGTGTGGGCATTCATCTACAACGGTGACTATGGCATTCTGAACCAGACACTTCGCCTGGTCGGAATCCAGGGAACGAGTTGGATCTCCAACCCGTCGACCGCCCTGGTTGCCGTTGCAGTTGTCGGCATCTGGTCAACTCTCGGCACAAACATCGTCATCTTCGTTGCCGGCCTGCAGGGTATCCCGCCTTCACTCTACGAGGCGGCGAGTCTGGACGGCGCCGGACCGATTCGACGATTCTTCTCCGTCACGTTGCCCCTGCTCAGCCCGAGCGTGTTCTTCGTGACAGTCATCACAATGATCGCTTCACTGCAGGTTTTCGACCTGCTCTATGTGATGATCCCCGCGCTCAGTCCCGCTCACCAGGCAACGACGACAATTGTCACTCTCTTCTACAACGTGGGTTTCGTCAACAACGAGCGCGGGCTGGCGGCCGCAATCGCGATCGTTCTCATGATTGTGATTCTCATCCTCACCGCCGTTCAGTTCCGACTTCAGCGAAAGTGGGTGCACTACGATGTCTGAGTCGACGATGTCGCGACCGCGACCTCGAACACGTGCGCAAGCCAATGGCTCGTCGCCTTCCGTCGGTCGTCCGGCGCCTCGGACGAAGCGGTGGCGCGACCGGCAGCCGTGGGTCGTCCACGCGATTCTGATTTGCGGCGTTGTGGCAGTGATCTTCCCATTCGCCTGGGAACTTCTCACAGCGTTCAAAACATTTGACGGGGCGCACGCTGTCCCGGCTCAAATCGTTCCTAATCCATGGGACTTCGGCAACTTCGCAGAGGCCATCAGCACGCTCCCATTCCTGTCGATGTTGACCAACTCGGTCGTTCTCACTCTCGGCCGGGTTCTAGGGCAAGTCGTCTTGTGCACCATGGCCGGCTATGCCTTCGCGAGACTCCGATTCAGATGGCGGACTCCGATATTCTTGGCATTTCTGTCGGTCCTGATGGTCCCATCGCAACTCTTCCTCCTTCCGCAATTCGAAATCATTCAACGACTCGGGTGGATGAACACTCTGGCTGCGTTGATCGTGCCGGGAATGTTCAGCGCGTTCGGCTGCTTCCTGATGCGTCAGTTCTTCATGACGATTCCGACCGAACTAGAAGAGGCGGCTCGAGTCGACGGTGCGAACGCTTGGCAGATCTTCTACAAAGTCATGCTCCCGCTCGCGAAGCCGGGCATCGTCGCACTCGCCGTGTTCACCGCACTGTGGTCATGGAACGACTTGCTCTGGCCGTTAGTCGTCACCACCGACCCCGCCAAGGAGCCGCTCACGGTCGGCATCGCTCAACTCATCGGCATCCACATGACCAACTACCCGGTGCTGATGGCGGCGGCGGTGTTGGCCAGCCTGCCCATGCTCGTCACATTTGCCATCCTTCAGCGCCAATTCATTCAGGGAATCGCGCTGTCGGGAACGAAAGGATAGAAACACTGTGCCAGTAGGAACTGTGCCACTACGAATTGGAATCGCCGGCTTCGGAGCGCGAGCGTCGCTATGGCGCGAAGTATCCCGACCACGCAATGCGGCCGTAATCGCGGCAGTCTGGGATCCGGCCGAGCGCGCGCAGAAAGGCGCTGCCGAGGCGATTCCCGGCGTGAAAATCGCGCGATCCCTCGATGATTTGCTCGACTCTCAGCTCGATGCCGTGATGGTGCTCTCGCCTGACTTCACCCACGCAGAGGTAGCCATCGCCGCATTACGCGCCGGTGTGCCGGTTTTCTGCGAGAAGCCGCTGGCGACCACCGCAGACGACGCCGACCGCATCCTTGAGGTTGCTCGTGAGACGGGCACGCGTCTGTACGTTGGACACAACATGCGGCATCTTCCCATGGTGCGCATGATGCGCGACATCATCCGCTCCGGCCGGATCGGCGAGGTGAAGGCAATCTGGTGCCGCCACTTCGTAGGCCACGGCGGTGACTTCTATTTCAAGGACTGGCACGCTGACCGGACAAAGTCGACTGGGCTGCTCCTGCAGAAGGGTGCTCACGATCTGGACGTGATCCACTGGCTTGCCGACTCGCGCACCGCTTCGGTGGTCGGGATGGGGGGTCTGACCGTCTACGGCGATATCACCGATCGCAGGGACCGCTCCGAGGAACGCATGGATGAGTGGATCAGCCATGACAACTGGCCGCCTCTGTCGCAGACGGGCCTGAACCCCGTGGTGGATGTCGAGGACATCTCGATGGTGCTGATGCACCTGCAGAATGGTGTCTACGCCAGCTATCAGCAGTGCCACTTCACTCCCGACTACTGGCGTAATTACACGGTAATCGGAACCGAGGGCCGCATGGAGAACTTTGGAGACGGGGAGGGAGGGACCATCAAGCTCTGGACCAAGCGAGGCGACTTTCGCGAGGCGGATGACACCATCGTCATTCCCGCCGCGGAAGGCACACACGGCGGCGCGGATACTTTGCTGATCGCAGAATTCCTGAAATTCGTGAGAGACGGTGGCAAAACCGAAACGTCGCCCGTCGCAGCGCGTGACGCGGTCGCAACCGGAGAGGCCGCGACGATTTCGTTGCGCAACGACGGATGCACGGTGGACATCCCAGCCGCGTCGCCGGAGGTTCGGCAATACTTTGAATTGCAGCCGTAGTCACCCGTGACATCCGCTTTTATGTTGTCTGAGGGTGTCCATTCGATGCGGACGTCGGCGGGAGCGATCGAAAGGTCGTGCCGTTGAGGGTGAATGCGGTCGGCGCAACGTCGGTGCGGGTCACCGAGCTCGGACTCGGGACCGCGCAACTCGGCGATCTCTATGCAACGCTTGACCAGTACGTAGCGAACGAAATCGTCGACGAAGCATGGCGGGCCGGGATTCGATATTTCGACACCGCGCCGTTCTACGGCTTGGGCTTGGCCGAACAGAGGCTTGGATTGGCCCTGGCAGACAGGCAGCGCAGTGATTACACGCTCAGTTCGAAGGTCGGGCGAGTGATTAACGAGAACAGCGGCACGACCAGGTGGTGTTGGGACTTCAGCGAAACAGGCGTTCAGCGCTCGATCCGAGAGAGCCTGGACAGACTACGCAACGACCACCTGGACATCGTGCTCATCCACGACCCGCAAGACAATCTTGATCAGGCCATCGCGGAAGCATACCCTGCACTGCGATCACTCCGTGACCGAGGCGCGATCGGTGCGATCGGGGTCGGCACGGGAGATGTGGCAGCGCTCACACGTTTCGTGCGTGAGTGCGAGTTGGACGTCATCATGCTCGCCGGACGCTACACACTCCTTGACCGGAGTGCGAGTACCGCGCTACTGCCACTGTGCGCCGATCGAGGCGTTTCGATCCTTAATGTGGGCGTGTTCAATAGCGGGCTGCTCGCGACGGATGCGCCTGCCGACGGTGCTCGCTACGAATATCAAACGGCGTCGCGATCGCTGGTGCGCAGTGCGCAGTGCATTGCCCGCGTCGCACGCGCACATGGAATGACCCTGCCAGAAGCAGCGCTGCGGTTTGCGGCTTCGGACGGACAGATCGCATCCGTTGTCGTGGGAGCCGACGGTCCTGAGCAAATCCGCGCCAACGCGGCTTTGCTCGATCAGCAGGTCGTCCGACACAGCGAATGGGACGAGTTCGTCGCACACTGCGATGCCTTTGTCGCAGATTGACTTTGCCGCAGATTGCGTTTGTCTCAGATTGACTTCGTGCTATGGCTGCTGTGCACTCTATCGATTCGATCGGGCTGCTATTCGGCGAACGACTGCAGACTGGCGGGATACTCGAGACCACCTTGCAGCGCGATTCCTGGCCCTGTCGGTGCTTGAACATGGCCGGTCTCGTCGACGTATTGTCCGCGCGCCACATGGGTCGCAGTGACCAGCGACTCGAAATACGTCGTGTTCGAAATTGCCATGCAGAGATGCTGAGCCGGCAGGTCCGCCCCATGGACTTCAGCGCGAACACGGTAGGCGTCGGCGAGGTGCGCCGTGCGCATTGCGCCGGTAACCCCGCCGCGAAGGCCGGTGCTGGCTCGCACTCCGAAGGTGGCGGCGCCTGCCGCGATGAAATCACCAGAGTTCATGTGTGCTCCATCTGAGGTCTCCGCCACCAGCAGGGGAACCTGAACAGCGGCGGCCAGCCGCCTATATGCGCTGACGCTGAATTCCCGCATCGGCTCCTCGTACCAGAGGTAACCCGCTTCGCTCAAGGCGTGACCGACATAGATAGAATCAGGCAAGTCGAAACCGGCGGAGCCGTCATACATGAGTGGAATGCCGTCGCCGACATGGGAGCGCAGCGCAAGCACGAGTCCAGCGTCGCGGCGAGCGTCACCCCACGCGTGAAGCTTGATGCCGTGGTAACCGAGCGCGAGACATTGATCCGCAACGTCAAGGAACTCCTCAATTGAGGCGAATGTCGAAGTCGACGCATATGCAGGAATCGAGGTCCGGAAACCGCCGAGTACTTGCCAGACCGGCTGACCATAGATGCGACCGGCCATGTCCCAGAGGGCGATATCAGCTAGCCCGAACGCGGGCAACGGCAACTCGTGAATGCGATCGAGTTCCCACAGGCGGTGCCACAGCCACTCGCGTTGCAACGGATCTTGCCCGACCAATTCTGGTCGCAACACCCGCTCGACGAGGTCTTCGAGTATCGCTGCACCTCCTGGACGTGCAAATAGTGCGACTCCGACGGCACCCTCATCGGTGCCGATACGCAGCACTGCGCCCTCCGCTGCCGGTCCGCTGCCAGCCAGGCCATCTCTCCAGCGGAATGCCGGTTCGGCAGCCGGGACACGAACGGGAACAGACTCTACGTGTGTGATTCTCATGATCGCTTTCTTCGTTCACGTTGATTCTTGCAGGACTGCCGGCTGCGCAACTCAGCCCGCGCGCATTACGACAGGAGCCAGCGGCAAACCGCCTGCAGCTTCATCGATTCGAATGAGTTCATTCCATTTGGCGGTGCGTTCGCCACGGGTGATCGACCCGACTTTGACGATGTCGGCCGACCATCCGGTCGCAAGGTGCGCGACCGACACGTCCTCGGTTTCACCCGAACGAGCCGAGACGATGACACTCAAGCCATTCTCTCGTGCGGATGCAACCGCGGATTGCGCCCCGGTCACCGTGCCAACCTGGTTGACTTTGATCAGTACGGAATCGACTTCGCGAGCTGACGCGGCAGCGCGTATCCGGGTCGCGTCGGTCACGAGGTAGTCGTCGCCGACGACGACCGCGGCCTGACCGGCAACCGCGAGTCTCATTCCCGGCGAGTCATCCTCGCCAGCCGGATCCTCGAGGGTGATCACGGGGTAGGAGCGGCAGATCGTCATCAGTTTTTCGATCCAGGCCGCGGTGGAGTATGCGGTGTCGCTGACACGATATTCGCCGCGGGAGTGAAATTGGCTGGCCGCGATGTCGAGCGAAATACCCACGTCGACTCCCGGAATCAGCCCGGCGCCCTCGATTCCTGAGACCAGCACGTCGAGCGCGTCCTCCGTGTTCGTGACGTCTGGCCAATACCCGCCCTCATCCGCCACCCCGTGCCTCGGGCCGCGTGTCGACATGATCTCACCCACCGACCGGTACACCTCGGCCACGCACGTCAGCGCATCCGAGATCGAGGTCGCAGACAGCGGGTAGACCATGAAGTCTTGCACGGCCGTTCGGTGCGCGGCATGAGCTCCGCCGCCGAGAATCTGTATTTGCGGGCGGGGCAGGTTGGTGGGGGACGGGTTCAGCAGTTGCCAGGTGGGGATGCCCCGAACGCTCGCAGCGGTGTGGAGTGCCGCCAGCGACGTCGCCGTTGTCGTGTTTCCGCCGAGATTCGCGCGGCTGGGGTCGTCATCGAGTCGGTCGAGAATACGGTCGATCCCCTGCTGATCCGCCACATCATGCCCGATGAGCGCGGGTGCGATTCTCGAGTGCACGAGGCTCACCGCCCGTGACACCCCTTTTCCGCCGAGCCGGTCGCCGCCGTCGCGCAATTCGATCGCTTCGCGGCGGCCGGTGGATGCCCCGGCCGGTGCAATCCCTCTTCCGCGGGCGCCGCTTGTTGTCTCAATCTCGACTTCGACGGTGGGAATCCCACGCGAATCCCAGACGGACCGGCCGCGGACCGATGCAATCGTGTCGCTCATGAGTTCGCTCCCGTTTCTTGGTCCAGCAGTTCCCAGACCGGGTCCCCGGACCGCAGCGCCTCCACTGCAATCGCCTTTATTTTCGCCCGCTCGGCGTGATCGAGGTACTCGACCGGCGACGCACCCGCAACCCTGGCCAGCAGCAATGCCGGAAGAATTCTCATGATCCGAGCATGCGTGTCGGCAGGCGGCTCCCAGGTCACCTCATTGAGGTATGCGCGTTCGAACCGCTGCGAGGCTTCGCGAAACTCCAGCCGATGCGGCGCCAGATGGACTTCCTTCAGCGCGAGGTGAGTCAGGCAGAACGCGGCGTCGAATGCGGGATCGCCCCAGGTTGCGCACTCCGCGTCGATGATGATCGGGCGCGTCCCCACCAAAATGTTCTTCGGGCTCAGATCGCCATGCACGAGCGCGAGTTGTGTCGTGCGCAGCCCGTCGACGACATCCGCGATCGCGTGCGCCGACTCCGGCACGGCGTCTGCCGTGCGCAGCAGGTAAGGTTCGATGCGCAGCGACTCGAAGAGTTCTTGGTTGGCGAACCTATTCGCCAGGCCCGGCTTGCGCGTGCTCGAAGCGTGAATCTGTCCGAGAAGTCGCCCGACCGTTTCAGCAGTTCCGGGGTTGACCTCGCCCGCCATCAATACGCTTTTCCAGTTGCGGTACTCATCCGGCTCAAGGTATTCGAGCGCGATCGCGAACGTGACGGCATCGGTGGCGAGCACCCGCGGGGTGCACCCCGGCACCGCCGTGCCGACATACTCGAGCCAGGCTGCTTCGGATGCGCCACGGCCCACCGGTGCGCGCCAATCGGCGGCGACCTTCAGCTGCTCCCGCGCACGCTTGAGCACGAACTTCTCGGCACCACGGCGCACGAGCCAGATGTCAGAAGACACGCCGCCGGAAAGGGGCTCGATGCGCACCGGTTCACCGGGTGCGATCAAGCCGATATGTTCCAGCAGTGCCGTCGCCTCTTCGCCTACCGCTGAGGCCGCCGCGTGTGCGAGTTCTGATTCAGTCACTGGCCCGCCGCCGGGTGACCGTATGCTGCCTGCTCCAGGCCGCGGATATAGCCGATTGCGAAGAGCCGCCCAAGCGTTTCGTATCCTGGCCGGTCGTTCGACTCGCCCTCGAGCGTCGGCACGTGGTCTGGCCGCATCGCGCCCTCGAATCCGATGTCATGGTAGGCGCGCATGCACTCCGGCATGTCCGTTTGGCCCGCATCGTGGAACGTCTCCCGGAATTGCTCGACGGTGCCCTTCACATCGCGGAAATGCACGAATGGGATCTTGCCGGTTCCGAACTCGCGGATGAGCTCGGGAATCGAAATGGTTCCGTCGAGAACATCGGACATGAGCGCGAAGTTGCCTTGGCAGAAGGTGATTCCGTTGTAGTCGGACGGCACGAGATTCACCAGTCGTCTGAATCCGTCCACAGAACTCATGATTCGCGGTATGCCCCGGTCGAGCTGCTGAGGTGGGTCATCCGGATGCATGGCCAGGCGAACGCCGGCCTTCTCTGCCTCAGGAACCACGGCCTTCAGGAAGTACTCCAGTGCCTCCCACATCTGGTCCGCCGAAACCTCTCCTGGTTCGATCAGTTGCGGGCCCGACTGTGCGATGGAGCGGGTATAGCCAGTAACAAGAGCACCGCCGCGATCGGGCAAGGCGGTGTCGGTGCGCCCCCAACTGCTCAGCGCCATCCAGTTGTACGCCATTGTTGGAATGCCGAGCGCCCCGAGGGCGTGGATCTGCTCGATGAACTGATCGATCTGTTCGTCGCGGCCGTCAAGGCCCATGCGGATCCGGTCCATCGGGGCGGTGTCCTCGGTTGCGACGAGCCTGAACCCCCACCGCTCGTAGATCTCGATATTGTGCTTGAGTGCCGGGATGCTCCACGGCACGTCGTCGCGGTTGTCGGGCTTCCAGCCTTCTTTACCGACCGATGCGAACATCCGCTGGTCTTGTTCTGCACCGTTGAGCACGCCAACCGCGTTGGTCACGCCCGCTTGTCGAATGAGTTTCCACGTTTGTTCCGGCCGGGGTGGCAGGAATTCGCTGAGTTGAATCATGAGTCGATAACCTCCGGTTGTCGCGTCTGTGCCTGTTAGATCTGTGTCTGTTAGATCCGTGTCGCGGGTGGCGCCGGTCAATCCTTGGTCGGCAGCGCAGCTGCGACTCGGGCGAGAAGCCCGCCGTCGACGCGGATTTCAGCCCCGGTGACAAAGCTGGCGCCGTCGCTGGCGAGAAACGAGCACACGTCGCCGATCTCGCGCGGTTGAGCGACCCGGCCGAGGGCGTGCGCGGTACCCCAGTTCGCGATTGTCCGCTCGATTCCTTCTGGCGTGCCGTCCGACCACTTCTTGGCGGAAGTACGCAGCATCGGGGTGTCCACGGAACCCGGCAGCACGGCGTTCACTCGAACGCCATACGCTGCTTCATCGACAGCGAGCGCACGGGACATCGCGTTCAAGGCACCCTTGGTCATGGTGTACCCGACAACGTTGTTTTGGGTCGCGACGCCCTGCACCGATGAGATCACGGTGACCGTGCCGCGATTGGTGCGGATCTGTGTGATCGCCGCCTGGATGGCGAGGAACACTCCGCGAACGTTCACCTGATAGACCCGATCGAACTCTTCCGGAGTGGTCGTCGCGACATCGCCATAAGTCTGAATCCCTGCAGAGGTCACAAGATGGTCGATTCGGCCGAATTCCTTCAGTGCCAGCTCCACGGTCGCGCGATGCGTCGCCTCATCGGCAACGTCGCCGTGGATGCCCACAGCCTTGGCACCAGCGGCCCTGATGCTCGCCACGGCCTCATCCACGTTGCGTGCGGTGTGCCCCTGAATCACCACTGACGCGCCGGCCGCAGCGAAGGCATCCGCGGCGCCCCGCCCAATGCCCGCAGATCCGCCGGTGATGATGACGACGCGCCCCTTGTGTTGACGCCGCTGGTCGAGCATCGTTACTCCTTCAGTTGTTTCTGTGTTGTTCGATCGGTGGGAAGGCAGCGGGGCCCGTTTGTCACAAAACGCCGAAGCGCGCAAATGCTTCCGTTGCACTCATTCCATTGTCGATGGCCTTGCACACGAGGTTCTCTGTGGATGCCTTCTCAAGCGCCGCCTCGATGACCTCCGACTCGATCTCGCGCGGGATAACGAGCACCCCGTCGATGTCGCCGACGATCAGGTCGCCAGGCGTGATGCGCACACCTCCGATCTCGACCGGGACCCGGTAGTCGGCCACAATGGTGCGCACGGATGAGTCCTGTGCGAAGTTGCCCCAGCTGAACACGGGGAAATCCCGAGCGAGCACCTGCACGGTGTCGCGGTGATATCCGTCAAGCACCGCGCCGAGTGCTCCGCGCTGCTGCGAGGTGGCGGTGAGAATTTCACCCCAGATTGCGGACTGGTTTGAAATCCGAGGCGCGAGGTAGATCTCACCGGGCTCAAGCTGATCGAGTGCCTCAGTCAAGAATCCGAATGGCTTCTTTTGTGGACCGTAGACATCGGACACTATGACCGGCATCGCGCGGCCCGCAAGCTTCATCTGGGGGAGCAGCGGACGGATCTCGGGCGGCAGGAACTGCCGGGTGTGACCCATCCCATCCAGGATGTCGCCGATGACGGCCGTGTAGAGCTTCGCGGTGATCAGCCCGAAGAACTCGGAGTCGGATTGCGTGGTCATCGTCCGGGCCTCCGATCGAATCCGGCCGGGCTCAGGCACCGGGCCGAGTGGCGTGATAAGTCGCGTTTCGATTCGCGAGTACAGATTGCTTGCAGCACCGCACACCGTTTCGTCAATGCCAACGAAAAGTTCGTTGGTCGATGCGATTCAATATAGCCACTTGTATACTAGGCTGCAAGTACGTTGTCCGAGAGGGAGTTCATGTCCAGTGCGCGCGGTACCAGAAGTGACGTGGCGATGGCCCCCAGCCGTGCAGACAGTCCTTTTGACCTGGCCCAGGTCATCGGCCTGCCGCCGTTGCGGGAACGTCGAGCGCGGTATCGCGTGTCGGATGCGGTATATGAGCAACTCAGTGAGGCCATCCGGAATCTGCAGCTGCCTCCCGGCACGCCGATCTCAGAGCCGGGCGTCGCGGCATGGTTGGGCGTCAGCCGGTCACCAGTTCGCGAAGCCTTTACCCGGTTGGTGGATTTGGGACTCGTGAACGTTGTCCCACAAGTGGGAAGTCATATCGCGCCCATCTCATTGCGAGAAGTGGAGGAGGCGGTGTTCATCAGAACAGCGCTGGAAACGAGTGCCTTCCAACGCGCGATCCGCGACGAAGACCGCGACACCGACGAGATCCAGCGCCTCGTGACCGAGAATCAGGCGGCGGCTGAACGACATGACCTCGAAGCCTATTTCGACACGGATGAGCGGTTGCACGAAAACGTGTTCGCTCTCGCGGGGTTGCCCCGGCTCTGGCAGGTCGTTCGCGGGACGAAACTGCAGCTCGATCGGCTGCGCCGGCTGCATCTCGAGGCCGCGATTGTCAACCCGGAAATCGGCGCTGAACACCAGATGATCGTCGACGCATTGCGCGACGGGGCTGAATCGAACGGCGTGCGCGTACTGGCGCAGCATGCGACGCGCATTCTGATCGACACGCAAAGGCTCCAAGTCGACAATCCGACGTATTTCGAGGCCTGATCGCCCACGCACCCTATCCACAGAGAGGAACCTCGTGACCGAACGAGTTGACATCGTCGTTTCGCGCCGCGCCGAGTGCGGCGAGGGCCCCTATTGGCACGCCCCAACCAACACCGTGTATTGGGTGGACATTCCCTTGGGTGAGATCCTCAGCACGAATCTCAGCACAGGATTGACGGCTGTGGTGACGTACCCCGAAATGGTCGGCGCGGTCGCGCCGAAGGCATCCGGTGGTGTCGTTGCTGCCGTTGCATCCGGATTCGTCGGCCTGGATGACCTCGGCAAGGTGACGCACCGGGTCGACTGTATTGAAGACGGCATCAGAATGAATGATGCGAAATCCGACCCCGCCGGTCGGTACTGGGCCGGCAGTTGTGCGATGGATTTCCGTGATACTGCCGGCGGCCTGTGGCGACTGGACGAAAACTGGAACGCCGCACTCGTGGTGCCAGGCCTCACCCAACCTAACGGTATGGGCTGGAGCCCGGACGGCTCATTGTTCTACCTGGTCGAGACGCAGGCCAAGCAGATCCTGAGCTTCCCGTTCGAGCCTGGCACCTCGACGCTCGATCCGACGCCAACAGTGCTCGTTGGCCCTGAGAACTTTTCCGGGTATCCTGACGGGCTGGCAGTCGACGCGCGCGGTCATCTCTGGGTTGCCGAGTTCGCTGGGCACGCGATTCGCGAATTCGCACCGGATGGCGAGTTGCTGCGAACGGTCGCGCTGCCAACGGCCCAACCCACGTCGTGCGCGTTCATCGGGCCGCAGTTGGATCAGCTTTGGGTCACGTCTGCTGCAGCGCAGCTCGACTCGGCCGACGACCCTGATGCGGGCTCGGTTTTCGCGATCCACGGTCACGGCACTACCGGACTCGCCGTCTCGATCTTCGGAGGGTAGCCGGTTGTGATCACACTCCGTTCCGACGTCTTCGACGTCACGCTCGCGCCTGAGCGCGGTGCCGACATTGTTCAGGTCTTAGACCGTGCCACCGAGGTGCCTCTGTTCGCTGTCTCACCGACGGGTCAGGTGACCGCCCCGCGGCTGTCGCCAAGTGACTCGATGGTTCAGTGGCTCAACGGCTACCCCGGCGGATGGCAACTGTTGGCACCGAATGCGGGCCCCGAGCGCACTCATGAGGGTGTGAACCAGGGGTACCACGGCGAGGCCGCGCTGGCGGAATGGATCGTTCTTGGGCGCAGCGACACCACGGCCACCCTCGCCACGACTCTGCTCACTGCACCGCTGCGGCTGGAACGGCACGTCGCTCTCGAGGGCCATGAACTCATCGTGACCGACACCGTTACCAATCTCTCGCCCGATCCCACGACAGCCAGACTCGTCCAGCATCCGGCGTTCGGCTCGCCCTTCCTCGATGAACACAGCTACATCGTCGTGAGCGCGGCAACCGTCGTGGCCGACGCCGATGCCCCTGGCAGCCTTGCTGCGATCGACGCGGTCGGAAGACCATCCGATGTCCTCGCCGGTGGCCCTGTGCCGAACAGTATTGCGCTGCCTGGACCGGGCTCTGCGGAATCCCTGTTCGCGGCGTTGACCGATTTTCCAGAAAACGCGACGAACGCGACATTCATGAGCCCGAGTCATGGCTTCGGCATACGGTTGAGCTGGGATCGGACGGTCTACCCGAACGCGTGGCTGTGGATCGAAGCGAACGCAGGACCGGGGTGGCCGTGGTTTCGGCGCATGTATGCGGTTGCGGTCGAGCCGGCGAACGTGCTTCCAGGGGACGGAGCGACGACGGACGGGCGGGAACGTGGCGGGATCGGCGTGCGCCTTGCGGGGGGTGAGTCACTTGTTTCAACGGTTCGGCTCGCTCGCGTTCCGCTCTCCGATACCTAATAGGATTCACCGCCCAACCTGAATCAGAACAAACAGAAGGAAGACCACATGCAATTCGGACGACTCGGCCCGCTTGGCGCAGAGATCCCAGTCGCTTGCGTCGAAGGATCGGTATACGACCTGAGCTCGATCACCCACGACATCGACGGCGCCTTCCTGCGGGATGACCCGGTCGGTATGGCGAGCGGCGCACTTGCGCAGCTGCCTCTGGTCAAGGATGCACAGAGCCGGCGAATCGGGGCCCCGATCGCGCGGCCTGGCGCGATCTATTGCATCGGGATGAACTACGCGGCCCACGCACGAGAAGGTGGATCAGAACCGCCGTCGCAGATTGTTGTCTTCCTCAAACCACCGCATACCGTGGCCGGCCCGCATGACGACTTCATCGCGCCGCGCGGCATGCTCAAACTGGATTGGGAAGTCGAACTGGCGGTCGTGATCGGCAAGCGTGCCTGGCAGCTCGATGGCTCGGCGGATCCGCTTGACTACGTTGCGGGTTACACCATTGCGAACGATCTCTCCGAGCGGCATTGGCAACTCGAGGTCTCGGGTGGGCAGTGGTCGAAGGGCAAGAGCGGGCCCGGCTTCCTGCCGCTCGGCCCGTGGCTGGTCCCCACCGGCGAGGTCGATCCGAGTGATCTTAGGCTCCAGAGCCGCGTGAATGACCAGCCGCGACAGGATTCACGCACATCGGACTTGATCTTCGACGTGCCCACAATTCTGCGGGACCTCAGTCAATTCACCGTGCTGGAAGCAGGCGACGTCGTGCTGACCGGAACACCCGAGGGCGTCGCGCTCTCCGGCCGGTTCCCGTATCTCATTCCGGGCGACGTGATGGAACTCGAAATCGAGCAACTCGGAGCGCAGCACCAGCGCGTGCTGCCAGATAATTAGGAGAGCCGCAACATGGGAAATTTCAGTTCAAAAGTCGCGGTGGTCACCGGCGGCGCGTCGGGTATCGGAAACGCCGTGGTGGCACGCCTGCTCCGAGAGGGTGCGCGAGTCGCCGTGTTCGATCGCGATGAGATTCGGCCCGTTCCTGACGCGTCCGACGCGCTATTCGGCGTGACCGTTGACGTCACAGACCAGCCGGCGATCGTGGACGCTGTCGCTGCGACCGTGCAGCGGTGGGGGAAGATCGACGTGCTGGTCAACAGCGTCGGCGTCGGCGCGGCCGGAACGGTGCTCGAAAACGATGACGTCGAGTGGCGCCGGGTCTTCGATATCAATGTGATGGGGACTGTGCGTGTCATTCGCGAGGTGCTGCCGCACCTGATCGCCGCCCGTCCGTCCTCCGTCGTCACCGTTGCGTCCGCGGTTGCGTTGACCGGCTTCCCGAATCGGGCCTTATACAGCGCCACGAAAGGGGCACTCGTATCGCTCACGCGCGCGATGGCATCCGATCATCTGAAGGATGGCGTTCGATTCAACTCGGTCTGCCCCGGAACAACCGAAACACCGTGGATACAGCGGCTATTGGATGCTGCGGATGACCCCGTCGAGGAGCGCACGCGACTCGAGGCTCGCCAGCCTCATGGTCGACTGGTGTCCGCCGATGAGGTGGCGGACGCGGTCGCCTACCTCGCGAGCCCGCTCGCAGGATCAACGACGGGAGTGACGCTCTCGGTCGATTCCGGGATCGAGTCGCTTTACACCGCGTAGTGGCGCGTGTTTGCGCGCCAGCACCCCCTGAATCAGGCAACGCGCTTCGTCGTTGAGCTTCGTCGCGCCACCCGCCCGCTGCCGCTGATCGGGTTCGTCGGACCCTTCACAACTGCACGGAGCCACGGGAGTCTGGACCACATGTCATACGCTTAGGCTCAAGAATGAACGAATTGGCGCGATTTGAGGAAGCCTGAATGACTGAAGCGACTCAGCACAATCAGGTGCCGTCGGCGGATTCGCCGAGCATTGCGTCGCGATCAGCGTTGCTTCTTCCGCTCCCTCCATTGCAACGGCCGGGCTCGCGGTACCGGATCTCTGACGCCGTATATGCACAACTCAGTGAATCTATTAGGAACTTGGGATTGCCGCCGGGCACACCGATATCAGAGCCGGGCATCGCCGCCCAATTGCAGGTCAGCCGCTCTCCAGTACGCGAGGCATTCACACGATTGGCCGACATGGGGCTGGTGTTGGTGATCCCTCAGGTGGGCAGCTTCATCGCCCCGATCTCCTTGGCCGAGGTTGATGACTCGGTCTTCATCCGCAGCGCGCTCGAGACCAAAGCATTCAAGAGGGCGATCGAGGCGGGAGTGCCCGACACCACAGAAATGCAGAAGTTTGTCGACGCTAACCGCGCGGCGGCCGCTGCTCAAGATTCCGAGGCTTTCTTCGCAACCGACGAACAAGTGCACCAGAGTGTGTTCGTTCTTGCCGGCGTACCCAGACTTTGGGATGTCGTACGTAGCACGAAGCTGCAACTTGACCGCCTCCGACGGCTCAGCCTGCCCGTGTCGATTCGTAACCCAGAGCTCGTCGATGAGCATCAGCGCATCGTCGATGCGCTTCGCACCCGTGATGAGGCTGCCGGTGTCTCGGTCATTGAAAACCATGCAACGCGCATCTTCGCCATGGTCGATGGCTTGAAGGCGGAAAATCCCAGCTACTTTGCACCGTGAGGCGCGGAAATGCGCGTTTGGCCTCTCCACTGAGCCGGAGCTTGGCTAGATATTCTTGGCACATAATTCGATCCGTTCAATCCTCATGCGAACGTCGTTCCCCACGACTGGTTCGGCCGCAAGACCCGGCGCAATCCTTGCGTGCCAACGTGTTGCTGGACGGTGTGTCGTTGCGAGAAGCGTGCACTCGTGCGGCATTGTGGAGGGGCCAGGGCCGCCTAGGTCGCAGGATCGAAGGGTTGCGCGGTTGATTGACGTAACTCACGCACCGGTGGGCGGTGCGAGTGGAAGCCCGCCGAATTCCTCATCGATGCTGGGCAGCTCGTTCCACTTCGCGTGCGCTCGCCTCGAGTAATGGAGCCGACTTTGACCGCATCGGCGCACCATACGGTCGCGAGGTGTGAGACCGAGACGTCCTCGGTCTCACCGGAGCGAGCGGAGACGATCATGGCGGTTCCCCCCGCGCGAGCGGCCTTGGCGGTATCCGATGCCGGGGTGAATGTTCCCGCTTGATTCACCTTGATCAGCGCTGCTCCAATCTGGCCATCGACTGCGGCACGAGCCAGTCGTGACGAGTCCGTCACGAGAAAGTCATCTCCGACCGCTACGGCTCCCAGCTGCCGAACGGCGAGGGCCATGCCGGCGGGGTCGTCCTCACTCGCCGGGTCCTCGCTCGAGGTGATCGGGAACTCGCCGCAAAGCCGACCGAACTCGTCGATCGCTTCCGCCGTGTCGAAGAGGTGGCCGCCGACACGATACTCATCGGCGGACTCGAACTGGGTCGCCGCGATGGCGATGGCGATATCGCTCCTGGGCGGTAACCAGCCAGCTCGATGCCGTAGGTGATGATCTCGAGCGCGTCTCGCGTGTCGACGACTTCCGGCCAATGGCCACGCTTGTCGGCGACTACACGGGGTAAACTGCGCTGGCGCAGGATGTCGCCGACGGCGAGATACGTCTCTGCGACGTCGGTGAGGGACTGACGGATGGTCTGAGCTGCCACTGGGTAGGCCATGAAGTCCTGCACGGGGCTGCGATGTGCCGCATGGGCGCCGCCGCCCACGATGTGGATCTGCGGGCGGGATGTACTCGCTGCGCGAGGCGAGGTCGACGCCGAGCATGTTTCCATCTGATGCGTCGGCCGCGTGCGCCACGGACAGGGAGACCGCCGTGGTGGTCTTGCCCCCGATGTGTGAGCGCCGTGGATCGAGGTCGAGTTCATCGAGGATCGCGTCGACGGCGGCCTGATCGGCGCGTCGAGACCCGTCAGCGCAGGGGAGACTGGATCGTGCACGCGAGCGACGGCGGAGCGGGCGCCTCGCCCGCGCAGCCGACCGGTGCCGTGTCGGAGTTCGATCGCCTCGCGGCGTCCTGTCGACGCGCTGGCTGGCGCGATGCTTCGCCCAACGCTGCCGCACGCCGTGCGGATCTCGACTTCGATGTTCGGCAGGCCGCGCCAGTCCCAGCCTTCTTGGGCCTGGGCGGACACGATTGCATCGGACATTCGAGTTGTACCCCTTAGTCGGTCATTGGATGATGGAGTGGAACGGAACCCCGGAGCGCGTCCCCAACGTGGTCGCGCATGAGCTTGCGCTCCTAGATCCTTTTCCGCCGCCGCCGTATCCTCGTCGACCAGCGACTCGACGCGTGTCACGGCTGGAGTGCCCGAGCCGATGGCCTGTTGAAAGGCGCTTGTCTCCAGTGCGCGTCGGACGGAGACGGCCTCCTCCCCTTCGTGGAAAGAGATCGGCGCGCCCTGGCTACCGACCTGTGGCACCACGGTGATCAGCCCAAGGTCCGCGAGCCGGGTAATGGCTTCGTGGACGGGGCACGGCTCACTTTGAGTGCGGCCGCAACCACAGGAGCTGAGATCGGTGTCGCGGGCGGAGGCTGCAGATTCAGGATCGCCTCGCTCAACGCTGTGAAGACGGCGTCGAACATCCGATAACGGATTCGCGGAGCGGCCACGAGCGCAAGGCTCGCCAGGCCTGCACTCGTGCCGAGCTCCGGCACGGAAAGAGACTCAGACATGGGCGCATCTTCCTGCGAATTATCCCCTTGCATACTTGCATACTTGCATGTCATACTCGCTAAGTCCGTTGCAATCGAAGGAGAGAGCATATGAAGTTTCGCAGGGTACTGATGGCCGTCGCCGGCGGCACGATCGCTGTAATGGCACTGGCCGGATGTTCCGGCGCAGCAGCAGGGTCATCCTCGGCCGCAGCAAAGGCTGGGCCGAAGATCGGTTTGATCATGCTCCAGGGAGACACGTACTTCCAGGGCATTCAGTCGGCACTTGAAGCGGCCGTGAAGAAGGACGGCGGCACCGTCACAGCAGCCGTCTCTAACGGCGACCCGGCCACGGAGAACCAAGCGGCCCAGAACATGATTCAGGCACACGTCGGCGCGGTTCTCATGCAGCCCGCCGCGGACCAGGCGTCTGTGGCAACGATGGAGGCGATCAAGGCTGCGAAGATCCCGCTGGTCTGCTATGGCAACTGCGTCGGCCCCACCGCCGTCGAAGGACTCGCCGATGGTCTGATCCAGTCAGACAACACGGCTCTTGGCACGGGGACCGGTGAGGTCGCCGCCAAGTATGCGAAGGACAAGCTCGGCGGCAAGGTCACCCTCGGCATCCTGAACTGCGATGTCGCCTCTGCGTGCAAGCTGCGCAAGGCTGGCTTCCTCAATGAGATGAAGAAGGCTGGGGTGGAGGTGACCATTGCGACCGACCAGGAAGGTTACCTGGTCGACAAAGCGACACCGGTCGCTTCCGCGATGTTGTCGGCACACTCCGAGATCAACATGATCTGGGCATCGAATGACGGCGGCACCGCCGGTGCAACGATCGCTGTGCAGCAGGCGAAGTCGAAGATCCCGGTATTCGGCACCGACATCTCCACTCAGATCGCGCAATTCCTCATCTCATCCGATGACGTGCTGCAGGCATCGACCGGGCAGGATTCGGCTGGCACGGCAGAGGGCGCCTACGCGATGGCGAAGAAGGTCATCGCCGGCGAGAAGGTCTCGCCGTTCAGCGTGAGCCTGCCAGGTGTGGTGTACGACCGCGCGAACCCCGCCACGATCAACAAGTTCCTAGGCAAGTAATCCGCGCACGAGGTCGGGGATACAAGGTGTCCCCGACCAGGTTTCTCAAGGAGGTGCACCGTGCACGACCTGGTTCTCCAGTGCCGGGATCTGTCGAAGTCTTTCGGCGCGGTACGCGCGCTCAGGGGTATCGACTTCACCCTTGAGCGGGGAGAGGTGCGGGCGCTTCTCGGGAAAAATGGTGCGGGCAAGTCGACACTTGTGAACCTCGTATCGGGATCGCTTCAGCCAGACGGCGGAATTATGACGCTAGAAGGCAAGACCGTCACATGGACGAGTCCCCGGGCCGCCCGCGAGGGTGGCATCGCGGTCGTCCACCAGGAGTTCAGTCTCGTCCCAGGGCTCACCGTCGCCGAAAACATCACCCTGGGCAAATGGCCCAGTCACACGGGCCTGATCAACCAGCGTGCGGTTCGGGACGAGGCGTCCGCTGCGCTGGCTCGACTGGGTGTCGACGTTCCTCTGGATGTCCAGGTCGGGTCTCTCGCGCTGGCCGATCAGCAGATCGTGGAGATCGCGAAGGCGCTTGCGGAGGAGCCCCGAGTGCTAATCCTCGATGAGCCGACCAGCGCCCTCAACGCCCATGAAGTGGCGAGCCTATTGGCGCTCGTTCGTCGACTGGCCGAAGGAGGGATGTCAATCGTCTACGTCTCCCACCGGATGAAGGAGATCCCGCTTGTCGCTGACACTCTGACCGTGTTACGTGACGGCGAGCTCATCGCCACCGAGAACGTCACCGACGTGACGACCAACCGCGTGGCCGAACTCATCAGCGGCGATGAGTCCGTCGCCACCGTTCACGTCAAACGGGACATGACCACGGCCCCTACAATCATCGAGGTCGTGGACCTGAATGTCCCAGGACGTCTTCAGAGTGTCTCCTTCGCTCTGCACGAGGGGGAGGTGCTCGGTGTCGCCGGCCTGCTCGGCTCGGGGCGCACCGAGCTTCTGGAAACGATCTTCGGGCTGCGCCACGACGCCACCGGCGTCGTGAAGGTTGCCGGACGGCCGTGTCTGCGCAGACGCCCCCGGCGAATGCTGAACCTCGGTATCGCTTTCACCTCGGAGGATCGGAAGGGGAGCGGCATCGTGCCGATCCTGGGGATCGGCGAGAATATCCTTCTTTCAGCCAGGGGACGGGTGCTTCCTACCCTCTGGTTGCGCGCTCGGCGCGAGGCAGCCATCGTCACCAGGACGATGGCGTCGATGTCCGTTCGGGCCTCGTCTCCCGCCCAGGAGATCGGCACTCTGTCAGGTGGAAACCAGCAGAAGGGTGTGATCGGCCGTGCCCTGGCCGCCGACATGCGCGTGCTGCTGCTGGACGAACCGACGCGTGGCGTGGATCTTCACGCGAAGGGGCAGATCTATCAATTGATCCGTGATCTCGCGGACCGCGGCGTGTCATCCATATTCGTCTCGTCCGAACTTGAGGAGCTCGCAGAAGTGTGTGATCGAGTGCTCGTGCTCCGGGACGGCCGCATCCGAGAACAACTCATCGGTGACGAGGCTACAGCGGAACGAATTTTAGCCCTCACCATCCAGCAGGAGGAAGAAAGTGACTGAATCAACATCCGAAGCGGTCGCGGCCTCGCAGCGTGCGCCCGTGAAGGTCCGTGCCTGGCAGCGCGCCGCCAAGAAGATGTTGGGCTGGCAGAGCCTCGGGCTGCTGGTGGTCCTGATCCTGCTCTACATCGTGCTCTCGTTCGCCTCCCCCATCTTTTTCACAGCCTCCAACCAACTGGCGATTCTCCAGAATGCTGCATTCTTCGGAATCGTTGCGTTCGCAATGACGCTCGTCATCGTGTCAGGTGAGATTGACATTTCGGTCGGCTCGCTGGCAGCGCTCTCCTCCTCACTGCTCGGCGTCTTCGTCGCACAGCAGCACATCCCGATGGTGATCGCCGTCATCCTGGTCGTCCTCATCGCACTTGTGATCGGCGGGTTCACTGGAGTCATGCGCACCTACTTCGGAGTACCGACCTTCATCTCTACATTGGCGCTCTACCTGAGCCTGCGTGGACTGGCGCAACTCATCACGAACAACTTCCCACTGCCATTGAACCCCGGTGACTTCTTCTATTGGGGCTCTGGTCAGGTCTTGGGGATTCCGGTGGCAGCGATCTATCTCGCCGCTGTGGCCCTCATCGTCGCAGTCATCGCCCAGCGCACGGTTTTCGGGCGGTCCATCTATGCGGTCGGCGGTAATTCAAAGGCGGCAACCCTATCGGGAATCCCTGTCAAGCGCGTGAAGATCGCCGTGATGATGATCTCTGCACTGTCCGCGGCGATCGCCGGGCTCCTCCAGAGCGCACAGCTTGCGTCGGGAAATAGCACGATCGCCGTGGGCCTCGAATTCCAGGCCATCGCAGCCACCATCATCGGCGGCACCGCATTGGCGGGCGGCAAAGGAACAGTCATTGGCACCATCATGGGTGTGATCTTCATGGCCGCCATCCTGAACGGCATGGTCTTGCTGAACGTCAATCCATACGCGCAAGCAGTCATCCAAGGCGCCGTGGTGCTGGTCGCTGTGATCATCAACGTCTGGCGCACCCGACGCACCGCGAGCGAGTGAGTGAGTGGTCCACAAGAGAACGACGATGGAGGACCAAGAGCATGACGACCCGTAGCGATGCGGAGACCGTCGCGCTGATGAAATCACGATTGTACACACCGGTCGTCGGCGACATCCTGGATGATCTGGGTCGCACCCATCTGGTTCCTTCCGCCCAAGGTCCGCCCAGTGCTGCCGCAGATGCAGCTGGCCGGGCGATGCCAGCCATCGTCACTGATGTCTACGGAATGCAGGGAAAGCCGTTCGGGCTGCTCACGGACGCGCTGGATCAGCTCGAGCCCGGCGAGGTCTACCTCAGCACGCGTGTCGTCCAGCCGGTGGCCATCTGAGGCGAGATCCTCACGGCGACTGCGCAGCGGCGCGGTCGGTGCCATAGTGGACGGTTGTCACCGGGACACGAAGCAGGTGCTCGCCCGACACTTCCCGGTGTTCAGCTGGGTCGGCTACGCCCAGGACTCCTCGGTACGGATGGTCCTGCGAGACTACAGGGTGCCGATCGAGATCGACGGCGTGTGCGCGACGCCCGGCGATCTCATCTTTGGCGACCTCGGCGGCGTATTGGGGTGCAATGTGGTGGCGGTCGGCAAGTGGCGGGCCCGATTCGTTGAGACCCGAATGGAGGGTCTGGTCGATGAGCGGCGTCCGGGATGTCCGCCTACAATCACCGACGATCAAGTCGAGGAAGTCGTGGTGGCGACACTGGAGTCACCGCCGAAGAACGCAACGTACTGGTCGAGAACGAAGAGGGCTGAACGCTCCGGTCTGTCGAAATCGACGATCGGACGGATCTGGAAGTCGTTCGAAATGAAGCCGCACCGTCAGGACGGGTTCAAACTCGCCACCGACCCGCAGTTCGTGGGGAAGGTCTACGACATTGTTGGCCTATATCTGAATCCGCCGGAGGCGGCCGTTGTCTACTCTGTGGATGAGTTATGCGAAACTTCGCATAACTCGTCCGATGTGAAGTCTTCGGTTATGTGAAGTTTGTCGGTGTTTGGGGTGGTGGGCGGCTTGGTGGGCGGCTTGGTGGGGGCCAGTCTCTTCGCATAATCCGGAGTTTAGATCGCTTGCCGGAGCCAGGCCAGCAGGTCTCGCCTGGTGGTCTCCACCTGCCCGGAGGGCAGCGCCCGGCCTTGCCAGATCAGCACCTGCTACAACCGGTGCGGCATCGCCCACGCGGTCTGATACGAACCGAATTGCAATGTGCGCTGCAGCCGGAGCGCAGGGATGCCGTCCTTGGCGGTAGCGAACGACCACACCACCTGTAACTACACCGTCAACGGGGTGCGGGTCCGATCGAAAATTGTGCCTGCCGTCACCGAGGTACGATGTGAGCATGTAATTGGCCCCACCGGGCACAGTGCTGAGATCGATCAGGAACCCGACAACGCGACCGGCGTGATGCTGAACCGGAGTGGTGTGATTGCTCTCCGCAAACGAGATCGTCGCGCGCGTCTTTGCTTCTATGACGCATACCGACGTGCTCATTTGCCGGATGCTCTCAAGGAGGAACGACCTCAGCAGTTCGCCCGGCTGCGCGCCCGCCGTGTTGACTACCCATACGGCCGTGTCTTGGGTGCCGCCGTCTTGTTCAGCGAACGCACGGAGCATCTCCAGGCTGAGCAGCCGGAGCTCGACCTGAACGGTGCCGCTACCGCAGGGACAAAGGATCGGGAGCCGAGCGGGGAGATGCCGCAGACTTCAGCAAGCGCCCGCGTTCGAACATCACTGTTGAGTGGGTAGCAGGGACAATCGTGCGAATCCGATGACCGACTCACGATCGAACGGGTAAGTGTTCCGTGCACTATTTTGCTTTTGACGTGTCGATTCGCCTATGAGTCGTCGCAAGAGTGAGTTGGAACCGGTAGTTGACGTTCTCCTCAAACCACATCATGAAATTGGTTCCCCAGACGTTGTTCTGGAGGTTGAAGTGGAACCCGCGGGCAGGGTCACCGAAGCGATTGTCGAACGCCAATATGCGGGGTTCGCCGATTGCGACAACAGGCGCATCGAGTGTCTTGATATCCACGGTTGACGAAGAGTCTGCATAGTGGGCGCCGCTGAGAACGGCGTGCAGATTTCTGTTTCCGTTGCGCACGACTTGTGACGGGTCAACCCACACGCCGAGCTTGTCAATCTTCCACAGGTTGGGATTAGCCACTCGCGGGTTGATCGCGAACCAACTCGCTTCGGGGAGACGATTGGCGTCCTTACCTTCAAGGCTCAGCGTGATGTCGATTGTGGGTTCGGTGGCGTCGAAGAAGTAGACGATCACAATCCGTCGCGGTGCTCCGAACTGGTCTGTTGCCTCCGGCGGCATTCCAAGCTCGATGCGTACGGTGTCGCCACTGGAGGAAGACGTACTGCCGAGCATTTCGACACGTGGTCGATACGTGGCGTTCTTCGGTTGCGGGTCGACGTACTCAAACCCGGGCTTGCCGAAATCAGCGAGCGCCCAGTCGCCTGTCACACTCAGATCCCGGCAATACTCGCGAATCCAGCGCTCATAGTCGCCGGCGCCGAACGTCTGGTAGGTATACGCGCCGAGCGCATTCTCGGGGCCGGCCCATTGCGTGCCGGTACTGTCGACCAGCGAGGCAACGGACCCATCGCTGTCGAACACGACTTCGAAGTTGCCCAGCCGGTGCGTTGAGTTGACGCCGATTGGGTCCATTTGGGCATTGGCGGCAGTCGCGGTGAGTGCTTGCAGGGCCTGCTGTGCCTCATGTCGCTTGTTGTCTTCGAGGCCGTCTATCGCCTGGGTGATCCGATCTCGTTGCTCCTGCCACGACCGTTCGAAATCGCTGTACAAGTGCTCGGCATCGGCCGCTCGAGCTCTCTGGAAGTCCGTTTTGGCGTAGTTGACGAAGTCGGGGAGGAACGTCTTGAGGTCCTCACCCCACGTGTGCTCGGCCACCAGAAGCAGAGGGTCGCTGAACGCGTTGTATTCGGGCGTGCCGACTATGATCCGGCCGTCGGCCACCCATGCGGTGCGCAGCCGTAGGAGTTCTCGGAACTGCGATACTCGGAGCGGATCGCTCGCGATCCCATGTATCCAGGTGTCGCCGATTTCTTCCGTCAGGATGGGCAAGCGCTCCCGTATCGCCATGATGTCTTTTGCGTACGCCTCGAGTGTCGAGGCACGCACCGTCGCTTCCGGATACTTCTGCTTCAGGAGGTCGAATAGTGCGGCAATATCCTCCGGGGTCGGCGGACCCGTGTTGTCGTTTGTAAAGGCGAGATAGAGTGCGCCCTCGCACCCGTCCAGTTCTGTTGCCTGACCCGGCACCGCGGAACCGTAGGCAGCGTCGTAACTTACAACCACCTCAGACCCGTCCTCCGCCTGCCAGACGAAGGCAGGCGGAACGTCCGGAACGGCCGAAGCAGGATTCACGCCGAGGTGGAGATATCGAATCCCGGCGCGTGCGAGGAGCGGCACCATCCCGATCGTGTGCCCGGGGACATCGGTCATTTTCGCCGATGTCGTTGTGATTCCGAATCGGCGATCGAGCCGGGCGGCGATCGATAGGCCGTAGTCGAACAGCAGTGGATCCATTGCCTCGGTGTGCGTTGAAACAGGCAGCCCGTGCCACGCGATGTGGCCAGCCCGGATAGCCCGCTCGAGCTGCTCAACCT
Organism: Rathayibacter sp. SW19; assembly: GCF_030866825.1. Taxonomy (NCBI): domain Bacteria; kingdom Bacillati; phylum Actinomycetota; class Actinomycetes; order Micrococcales; family Microbacteriaceae; genus Rathayibacter; species Rathayibacter soli. Next base: position 4,033,053 of record NZ_CP133020.1, on the reverse strand, counting down.
GAGCCGGCGAGCCGGCTTCGAGCACATGATTGATCAGCCACGAACCGGTCGTCCAGATAAAGCTGGTCCCGCTGTCGCTTTCGGCCAGCTGCTCGGCTAATGCGATGGCCTTCGGGATGTAGTCGTTCTCATATTTATCGACGACATCGGCGGCGTATCCGGTAAAGCCAAGATCGAGGTGTGTCTTGAAGACGACGTGCACTGTCTTGATCATGAATTGATCGATTCCATTCGTTAATCGAGAGTCTTACTCGTCGCTTGTTCGCGTGCCGCGCACATAGGCCTTGACCGTCGCGAATCGCTCGCTCGCCGAGTTTTTTGTGCGCCGGATGGAATATGGCCCTACTGCCGCGGGTACGATAAACGTCTCTGCGTAGTGCACCACATACGGTTCGAATGCGCCGCTCGGGCTCACGACCTCGACTTCATCGCCTTCGACGAGGTTGAGGACATTCACTGTTCCATCTGTGTCGTGCGCCGCTTCTTCAGAGAACCAGTGGCGCCGCACCTCGATGAATTCGAGAGCATGCAAGCCCGTGCGCTCTTCGGTGACGTCTTCCGATTCGCAGATCAACTCGACGGTGTCGAGCAGATTGTCCTCGACCCACGTCGTGTCCCGCTCCCATTGGATGTTCTTCACGCCGTGGTCGATGTGAACAGGCCGGGGAACACCGTCGAGGCCGAGCCGATCCCAGTCCCAGAGTTTGAACGTGAAGATGAACGGAGTTGCCGAGATTTCCAACACCATCGAATTGGCGCCGGAGCAGTGCACTGTTCCGGCCGGGATGGCGAAATGATCATGCTTCTTGGCCGGAAATCGGTTGACGAACTCGTCAGCCGGGAACGGATGCTGCCCGTCGCTTGCCTGACGAAGTGCCGACTCGAGTTCGTGCGGGTCGGTGCCGGTCTTCAGGCCGAGGTAGACGACCGCGCTCTCGTCGGCGTCCAGCAGATAGTAGCTCTCGTCTTGCGTGTAGTGCATTCCGAAGGTGCGTTGCATGTAGTCCGTCAATGGGTGGACCTGCAACGAGAGGTTGCCGCCTCCCATTGTGTCGAGAAGGTCGAAGCGGATGGGGAATTCGGCGCCGAAGCGTGAGAAAGTGCGATCACCCAACAGTGTGCGCGGCTGACTCAGCACGAGATCCATGGCCGGAATTTCAACGACGCGACCGTCCCGCTCGAGCAGGAGCGAGTTCTCTTCGGGCACGCAATCGAAACACCAAGCATAGTTCTCGGATGCCGGGTCCAATCCGATCTTTTGCTTCATCCATTGTCCGCCCCAGACTCCGGGGTCGAAGAAGGGCACGACGCGGAACGGTTTCGTAGCGGCTGTCTGAAGCGCGAGTCGGAATGAGTCGCCGGTGATCAATGCGGCCTCCTCGATACCGCGATTTGTGTCGAGGAGGAAGTCCACGCGGTCCAGGAAGGTGCGCTTGTGCTGGTCAGCAGTGCGCCATTCGACAAAGAAGCCACGCTTGTACTTGCGGAGATCGTCTTCGGAGCCGTTGTCGCATCGCCAATTCGGGGCGCCCGCGCGCTGCCGCCGCTGAATCTCCCAGCGCGCGAGGTCCGCGAGCACCACGATGTCGGCATCCGAAACGGCGAGCGTCGCACCCCAGCCGACGACAATCGTCGGCTGGCCGGAAGAAGCGATTTCGGCACCGAGGTCGAGCAGGGCTTGTGCGTCGTAGAACTCGTCGAGCGCGTAGTTGCTCAGAACGCCGAAGACTCGGTCCTCGGTCAGATTCCGTCCGATCAGTCCATCGATCGCCTCGATCGGCAGCGCGGCCCTCTCCTCGACGTTGACGATCGTGAATGTCGGCATGGCGCGTTGGAGAGTTGCGAGCATTTGGGGCAGGTCGACCCCCGGGTAGGTGTCGATCGCAATGACTGACGCGGCTGACGCCGAGGCAGCGTCGGCCAAGTGCCCCCATGCGTCATCACCTGTCCAGATCGTGCTTCCAGCAGGCAGCGGGATCGTCGGTTGGGTGATGTAGTTAGTACGGGCGTCGGTTGCGTGAGTCACCAGAATCCTTTCAATGGTCAACGGTTGGATTCGGCCAACGCCGAAAGCCCAAGAAGTACGGAGTGCTCCGGATTCTCGGGGAGAAGCATCCGCGGCCGCGGGAACGACGACCACAGATGCGTGTTTATGTATGAGGTGAGGGCGGGGAGCACGTGAACGGGTGTGCGCAAGACGCCGCCTGTCACCACGACGACGTCGGGGTCATATGCGTGGCACAACGAAACAGCGGCGGCACCCCAGATGCGCACGAATCGCTGCAGGACGTCGCGGGCGATGTCATCGTCAGCTGACATCAGGTCGAGAATGCCGACTGAGCCGTTCTCAAGCAGACGGTGCCAGGCATCCGAGGTCGCGAATTCCGGGTGCTCGCGAATCGCTCGCTCGAGCGCCCAGGTGCTTGCAACCGCCTCGGCGCAGCCAACGTTGCCGCAATTGCAGAGTGGGCCGTCGATGTCGACGGTGACGTGGCCACCAAGCACGCCCGCATGGTCGTGAGCGCCGCGGATGAGGCGGCCATCCATTATCGCGGCGGTGCCGATACCGGTTCCGAGCATGACCAGGACGGCGTCGGTGTGGCCTTGAGCGACCCCGAAAGCGACCTCGCCGAACAGCGCTGCGCGGGCATCGTTTTCAATCAGCGCAGGCACATCAAAGACTTGTGCCGCCCATGATCGAAGGTCCATCCCCAGTGCGTATGTGTACTTGCCGTGGGCGGCCACAAGAGTGCCGCTGGCCTGGTCGACGATGCCCGGCACGGCGACCGCGACCTGGTCGATGACGGCGTCGACCGTCGCGCGCAAATCCCCGGCTGCGAGACGAATGGTTTCGAGATCGACGGGGTGACCGGAAACCGGAATGCGTGCGGAAGAAAGCGCACGACCGGCGTCGTACACGCCGAGTTTGGCCGACGTGCCGCCTAGGTCAATGCACAACGTTGTCATCGTTCCTCCTGATAATGCTGGTAACGTTACCACATACTGCGTGCGGACGATGCACCCAACTCTGGACCTACGAATGTCGAACGAGAACATGGGTGCGCGGGGTGGTGTACCTTGTCTGCTATGAGTGGCGGGCGCCGGGACAATGATCTACCGCCTGTGAGGACCAAGCCCCCTACGATCAAGGATGTTGCCGAGCGAGCCCAGGTCAGTCCCATGACCGTATCCCGTGTCTTCGATGGCAGCGCCAACGTGCGCCCTCGGTTGCGCACGCGTGTGGAGAGGGCGGCGCTCGAGTTGGGCTTCCGCCGGAATGAGAATGCTCGCAGCCTGCGGCCTGGGCACAAATCCGGACTCATCGGTGTCACGATCACCAACATTGCGAACCCGTACTATGCCGAGTTGCAGCGTGGAATCGAGCAAGTCGCCGCCAAGGCCGGTCGGCGCATCATGGTGGGAAACTCCAACGAAGATCCCGATCTCGAGCGCCAGCTCGTCGCCGACTTCATCGGCCGCCGGGTGGAAGGCCTGATTGTTGTGCCCGCTGACCCTGCTCATTCTGAGCACCTTACCCGCGAAGCGTTGGGCAACATTCCAATGGTCTTTGCCTCGCGCCCCGTTCCGGGCCTTGAGGTCGACACGGTACTAATCGACGACATCGGAGGGGCATACGAGGCGACCAGCCGACTTCTGGACGAAGGTCACCGACGTATCGCGTTCTTGGGTACGCGCACGTCAGTGCTGACCGGACAGCGCCGTCTTGAGGGCTACCGACATGCTCACCGTGATCACAATGTGCCCGTGTACGAGCACCTCATCCGCACAGGGCAGCAGGAAGCCGCGGGAGCGGAACGAGCGCTGGCTGAGCTGTTCACTCACGCGCTCCCACCGACCGCGGTCTTCTCCGCAAATAACCGCAACACACTCGGCGCCATCCGCGCCATCGTCACGTTCCACTCGACCGCTCCGGCGCATGCGCCGGAGGTCAGGCTCATCGGATTCGACTCGTTCGAGTTCGCGGACCTGTCACCAGTGCCTTTGTCTGTCGTTGCCCATGATGGCGGCGAACTGGGTCGACGCGCGGTTGAACTGCTGCTCGCCCGCATCGAGGGGCAGGCAAGCAACAGCCCGGCGCACACCGTTGAGTTGCCTGTAGAACTACAGATCGAGCCGCGGCATCTTCGCTGACACCGAGCTCGCAGTCGCCGCCCAGCGGATGTTCGGCGCCATCTGTACGCGCGGCGATTGCCGCGGTACGTTCGGCGATGCGCGACGTCTCGATCGGAATTGCAATGGTTGCGTTACCAGAATCGGTGTGATACTTTCAACCCATTGGTAACGATACCAACCCAAATCATTGAACAAGGGAGTTCCTGTGAAGGCTCAGAAATGGCTCGCTGCAGCGGCGATTGTCATTACAGCAACGGCCGGCCTCGTCGCCTGCTCATCTTCAAGCGGCACGACAGCGAAGACCGGAACAATCAATTTCACCGAGGACAAGGGGTGGAACTACGACCCACTATCGACGGCCGCTAAGAAGGAAATCGGCGTATCACTCAAGACCAGCACCTACAGCGACCAAAATCAGTTCCAGGCATTCGTCAAGCAGTCACTGCGAACCCCCAAGGCGCCGGATATTTTCACGTGGCACACCGGTACCCAGCTCGAGCAGCTCGTGAAGCAGGGACTCGTCGCTGACACCAGTAGCATCTGGAAGCAAGCGATTGCAGACAAGTGGGTTTCGCCGGCGATCGAGAAGATGTTCACGATCAATGGCAAGCAGTACTGTGTGCCGCTCGAGGTTGACTACTGGGGGATGTACTACAACAAGGCGATGTTCGCCAAGTACAACCTGACGCCGCCCACCACGTGGAGCGGAATGCTGGACGTTGCGGCGACGCTGAAATCGCACGGCATTACCCCCTTCTACAGTCAGAGCGGCAATCCCTGGGCGTTCGTGTGGTACATGATCACGATGACCGGGACGGATGTCAGCCAATACAATGCAATCAACGACGGAAAGGCGTCGTACACCGACCCGCAGGTCAAGGCCGCGATGGATGTCTGGCTCCAGATGTTGCAGAAGGGCTACTTCAGCGACCCGGGTTCCAAGACGCAAAGTCAGACCAACTTCAAAGACGGGCAGTCCGCCATGCAGCCGTTCGGCACGTGGTACCCGGGCACGCTCGGCCAGGTAGGCATGAAGCCGGGCACCGACTGGGGCATTTTCCCAATCCCTGCAATCAAGACCCAGAACGGCAAGACGCCCGTCGCGGTCGAGCCGGCCCCGGTGTGTGTCACGGCGAAGGGGGCCAACAAGACGCTGGCACTCAAGTACGCGCAATGGCTGATGAGTCCCAAGGCTCAGACGACCTGGTCGAAGGCGCAGGGAATCTTGCCCTACAACCCGCAGGCGACGGCGGCCAACGCGACACTACAGGACTTCGGCAAGCAGGTGACGGATGAGGCGAAGTTCGAGGCCTACCTCCGCTACTACGAGGCCGCGCCGGCTCCGGTTCTGACAGCTGCGTTGAACAACTTCACCGGGTTCATGACTAACCCAGGCGACCCGACCAAGTACTTGCAGAGCATCGAAAGCACATCTGCGCAGTACTGGGCCAGCAACAAGTAAGTGCTGATGAACTCCAAACCTATGGGGTATCAGCGGGCCGCCTGGGCCTTTGCCGGCCCAGGCGTGCTCCTTGTGCTCCTGGCCATGTACATCCCGATTGTCTACACGATGTACCTGAGCTTGACGAGCTACAACGGGTTGGGCACACCGCAGTTCGTCGGGTTTCAGAACTATGTGACGATGTTCCAGGATCCGGCGTTCCTCACCTCGGTGATGAACACGGCGATCTGGGTCGTGGGCACGTTGATCGTCCCAGTCGGAATTGGGCTGGTGGTCGCTTATTTGACCTTCGGGCTCAAAGGGGGGACGTGGTTTCGGATCCCCTTTCTCATTCCCTACGCGCTGTCAGGTGTCGCCATTGGTGTGGTCTTCAACTTCATCTTCCAGAACGGCGGAGCACTGTCGCAGGCGCTGGCATTCTTTAACCTTCCGGGCGCGGAGACGCGATGGTTGCAGGAAGCGCCGCTCAACACGATCGTGATGATTTTCGCGTCGGCATGGCAGGGGATCGGGGTCAACGCCTTGCTCTTCATCGTGGGATTGCAGTCGATCCCGAAGGAGCCGCTGGAGGCGGCCAGGATCGATGGGGCGAACGGGTGGCGACTCTTCACGTCGATGGTGTGGCCGCTGCTGCGACCTTCAACCACGATCGTCGTCGGGCTGTCCATCGTCAACAGTCTGAAGACGTTCGACATCGTGGAGACGATGACCCAGGGCGGGCCGAACCGTGTCTCCGAGACCCTAGGCGTGACGATGTATGCAGACACATTTCAGAACAGTGAATACGGGCTGGGTGCGGCAGTGGCGATCTTCTTGACAATCGTCACCGTGGCCGCCTCAGTTCTCTACCTGCGGCGGCAGCTCACCATCGGAGACTCGTCAGGTCGCGGGAAGGTGGCACAAGCATGATCGGACGCATCGGCCGGTACCTCGTTCTGAGCATCCTCGGGATCGTTTGGCTTTTGCCGATCTATCTGCTGCTCGCCAATTCCAGCAAGTCGAACGCAGGCTTCTCCGGCACGCAACTGTGGACGACCGGGAATCTCGGTGACTTCTGGGCGAACGTCGTTCTGGTCTTCACAACGACGGACGTTTCAGCAGGCTTCGGTGTCTCGGCGATCTATGCGATTATTGCACCGGTCATCGCCGTCATCCTCGGCGCGTGTATCGGCTTCGCTGTGATCGTGTTGAAGCTCAAGCATGGTTTCGCGTGGTTCTTCATCGTCTTCTGCGGCACCGTTTTTCCGATTCAGATGATGCTGATTCCGTGGTTCAGCTTCTACGCCAACTCCGGGATGTACGACACGATCGTCGGGATGATCATCATCTACTCGATCGTGGCCCTACCGTTCTCGGCGTTTGTCATGCGCAATTTCTTCGCAGGCATCGCGGAAACGGTGTTCGAAGCATCCGTCGTCGACGGAGCGAATATGTGGCAGATCTTCACACGCATCTACCTGCCGATGAGCACCAGCGCGCTCGTGGTGGTATTCATCCTCCAAGCGACGTGGGTGTGGAACGATTTCTTGCTGTCGTTGATCCTCACCCAAAGCGACGCGCGCCCGTTGATGCCACTGCTCAACGCACTCCAATCAACGCAGGGCGGCGGCCCCGGTTACACGGTCACCCTCACTGCAGCGCTCCTTGTCTCGGTGCCGACCGCTGTGCTCTTCCTCTTTACTCAGAAGTTCTTCCAGAAGGGGCTCACACTGGGTCAATACTGAGCGCCCTCGCGCCCGCTGCAGTCGACCGACTGCTGCACCTACCTCTCGTCACTTTCATCCACGGAAAGAGGAACGTTCGTGTCCGTACGCAAGCTCATCAAGACCCGACCATGGGACGATCAGGATGCCCGGCTCGGCCTGATCGAGCGCGCAATTTGCGCGGAGGCCACCGTCGGCTCCACCGGTGTCGCCATTCTGTTGGAACCGCTCATGAAGACCGTCAATGGTGTGCGCGTGCAGAGCGTGCGCATGATCGGCCGCGACGTAGAACTCGCCGGCCGTGCGCTTCGCCCTTCGCTGACAACCTCCGACGGCAGTGAACTGGTTGTCGCGGTCGAAGACGGTCCGGCCGGGAGTCTTCGCCTGCTCGTTCGGACGGTGGATGAGCCGGTGCAGGTGAGCCTGGCCGTGCCGGAGGTCGGAGCGGAGCGGATCGAGTTTCTGCTTGAGAATCAGCGCGAGTGGACCATTCACCTGGTGCATCACTCGCATTTTGACTTCGGCTACACAGACCGGCAGACGGAGGTGTTTGCTGCGCAGCGCTCGTACCTGGACAGCGCCCTCGACCTGATCGAGGAAACCGAGCAGTGGCCGGAGGAGGCCCGTTTCCGGTGGAACAGCGAAGCACTGTGGGCGATCTCCGACTGGCAGGCACATCGCCCCGAGAATCAGATGGATCGATTGGTGCGGCACGTCAAGGCCGGCTCGATTGGCCTCAGCGCGCTGCCGTACAACCTGCACACCGACGTGTGCTCGACCGACGAACTGCACGAACTGTTGCGCGGCGCTCGCCGGTTGCGCGACGAATACGGCATCCCATTCGCATCCGCCATGCAGACCGACGTGCCCGGACAGGTCGCGGGCCTGCCCGACGCGCTGCAGGAAGTCGGCGTGAAGTATCTCTCAGTCGCGCACAACTGGGCCGGCCGCTCACAGCCCCACACGACCGGCGCTCTCAACTTGCCGCGCCTCTTCCGCTGGCGCTCGCTCGCGGGCAACGAAGTGCTCGTGTGGATGACAGACAGCCCACACGGGCTGGCGTATATGGAAGGCCCCATGGTGGGGTTCACCGAGGGGATCGAGCAAGTCGAGAACTACTTCCCGGCCTACCTCACCGCGATGGCCACCAAGGGTTACCCATTCCCACCCGGCGTGTTCGGCGCGCATGGCGAATCTCTGGACGGGCGGGACCCATACCCGTGGGATATTTTGCACCTGCGCGTTCAGGGCTTCATGGGCGACAATGCTCCCGCGCGACTGGCATTGCCGAGCATCGTTCGGCAATGGAACGACACGTGGGATTCGCCACGACTGCGAGTCTCGCGCAATGAGGACTTCTTTGAAGATGCCGAGGCACGACTCGGTGATGAACTCATCACAGTCGAAGGCGACTGGGGCGACTGGTGGGTCGAAGGCGTCGGCTCGGCTGCAGTGCCGATGGCTTTCATGCGCAAGGCTCAGGCCGAGGTGGTCGAGGGTCGCACGATCTCCCAGCTGAGTGCGCTGTCCGGCGGTCAGGCGGTACGGGATGAGGCTACGCGGTCATCCGAAACGTATGACGCGATTTCAATGTTCAACGAGCACACGTGGGGAGCCGGCAATTCCTGGACCCACGGCGACGAGGGGTTCTCCTCCGGAGAGCTGCAGTGGCAGTGGAAAGTTGCACAGAGCCTGGTCGCGCAGCAGAGGTCGTCAGAACTCCTGGAGACCGCACTGGCCTACCTTGGCCAGATGGTCGCGACCGCCCCGGACGCGGCCGCCAGCTTCGTCATCGCCAACCCGACCAGTCTGCGCCGCAGCGGCGTCGTCCGATTCCTGCTGCCGGAGGCGGCTGTGCCGTTCAGCACCGAGATCGAGCTGGTCGACGGCCGCGACGGGTCGCGTGTGCCATTCGTGCTCGAACAACAGTCAAACGCCGCCCACCGGGAGTCGGGCCGCTGGGTCGAGGCACGCCTAGAGAATGTCCCGGCGTTAGGCTCTGTCCGCGTCGACGTTCTGGCCGCCGGCGGCGCTCGTGCCGCGACGGCCACGGGGCATCAGCAGCAGGCCGCATCGCGGAGTGCATCAGGAAGCAGCGAATACGGACTGATCTCTCTCGGGGACTCCGGCCGCAGTGAAGGATCCGATACCGAGCGGATGCCGCGCGGCGAGCTCCTGACGCTCGAGAACGAGTATCTCACTGTGCGCGTCGACGAACATATGTCGACCATCGCATCGATTGTCGAGAAGCGGACCGGCCGGGAGCTGGTCAACCAGGATGCCGTCGTCGGATTCAACGGCTACGTCTACGACGAGTATGCAAGCTCGGGAGTCGGATTCAACCATTTGGCGAACAAGCTCGCGGTGAGTGAGCGACTCGAGATGCTTGCAACCCGCACCCTTGCGCGGCCGTCGCGCGTCGTCGACCGCACCACAACGGAGCTCGAGCAAACACTGGTCTACGAGTATCAGGCAGACGGTGTCAACTGGGTGAGGGTGACTCTCCGTCTGCGTCATGGAGAGCCGCGGCTGCTGATCGAGAACCGCCTGTCCAAGCCGTCGCGTCTGGTCAAAGAGAGCGCGTACTTCAGCTTTCCGTTCGCCGGAGACGCCGCTCGCATGCGGTTCGAGGTCTCGGGCGGCGTCACGGGTGATGGGTTGCCGCACATCCCGGGTGCTCCGCAGCACATGCGCGGCATCCGCGACTGGGTCCTCGTGGAGAACGAAGACAATGCGGTGGCATGGGTGACGAGAGACGCGCCGCTGGTCGAGCCGCATGCGATCGCGGTGCCGTATGCGCCGTTCCCGGCGAGCACGAGCCCGTCAGAGCCGGGAACTGTTTACTCGTGGGTGCACAACAACGTCTGGGACACGAACTTTCCGATCGAACAGGGGTTCGAGGCCACATTCGGCTATGCCGTCGGTGTCCGCGAGGGCAGCGACGAGTCGCCGAGCGAGCTCGCGTTGCGCACGGCGGCCGCACTTGTGCATCCGCTGCGCGCCGCGCGCGCGACGGGGACCGATACGGATGGGCCGGCGGAGCAGAGCGCGCTGACAATATCCGACCCACGAGTGCAGGTCGTGGGATTGGCCCAAGCGGATGATGGTGCCATGATCGTGCGGCTTCAGTCATTCGCCGACGAGCCGGTGCAGGTCGAACTCCGGTTCGGTCGCGAACTTCTGCGCGCGGCCGCGTCGACCTATCTCGGAGACGAGCTCGCCGACCTCGTCGTGAGCGGCAATTCCGCATCCCTGCAACTGCGACGCTTCGAGGCGGCGGCAGTCAAGGCCGTTGTAAAGACTCCGTAGTTCATGGGTGGCTTCTACAGAATGATCTCGTCTCGACGACGGAGAAGCGCCTGATGGTGACAAAGTTCGGGATGATCGCTGCGTCGAACATCGCAGCGGAGGCCTTGCTCGAACCAGCGGGGCGTCGAGACGACGTTCAGGTGATCCGCGTCGCTGCGGTGCGCCCCGGAGCCGCCGATGCATTTGCCGGCTTGTGGGAAATTCCTCGCGCCTCCGGTGACTATGAGGATATTCTCGCGGATGCCGACATAGATGCGGTGTATGTGTCCAATGCCGCTTCGGACCACGCGCGCTGGACGATCGCGGCCCTTGAGGCGGGAAAACATGTGCTCTGCGAGAAACCGATCGCTGTCAGCGCCGAGGAAGCTCGGGCAATCAAGGCCGCCGCAGCAGTCGCGGGCCGGGTCGTCATGGAGGGTTTCCACTATCGCTTCCATCCCTTTTTCGGGCTCCTCGAGCAACTCGTCGCTTCTGGGCGTTTCGGGAATCTGCGGTCGATCCGCTCTGTCATCAACGGCACACGTGCATATCACCCTGCGTCAATCCTGCACGTGGCCGAGCTCGGTGGCGGGGCGCTGCTGCACAACGGCGTCTATGGTGCGCACTGGACACGCCTGCTCTTCGACGCTGAGCCGATCGGCGTCCGGGCGAAGCAGCGCCTGAATCCCAGCGGGGCGGATTCAGAGACGTCTGCCGAGTTGAATTTCCCAGACGGCCGCGCTGCAACCATCCAATGCTCGTTCGACCGAGACGATCCAGTCTCGCTCGCTTTGAGCTTCGAGGAGGCAGAAGTCGTGGCAACCGGACCGATTGGCCCGCACCACGGCCACAGCTTCCGCATCAGGCCGACCGTTGGCCCGACCGAGGTGGGCACCGTCGCCGGACGCACCAGTTTCGACTACCAACTCGAAGAATTCGTGCGGCGAACCGGTGATATCACCCGCAGCAGCGGCAGAGGCGACGACGTCGTGGCGAACTTGAGCGTTGTCGAAGCTGTTCGTCGTTCAGCACACTCAGGACATTTGGAGCGGGTTGGCGAGCGACCGGCCGATTCCCACAATCACTGATTCAACCGAAGGAGCACCAATGACCGACCAGACCGGCCTGCGCCGCACGTATCCGTTTGACCACGAACGAGCGATCAATGGCCTGCGCAACAACGCATTCCAGACCTTCCAGATCGGCGACCAGCGAGTTGACCTGGTGGCCGAACCGCTTCTGCGACGAACGGACACTGGCTCCGAGCAGCCGATCCGAGTTCGATCCGCCGCGCGGCTATCCAGGGCGATCGTCACGCTGGCGGGTGGAACGGTGCTCGACCTGCAGGCGGAGGACGCGCCGGGCGGGGCCCGCTTCTTCCTTCCCGAACACGAACAGCTGGCTCGAGTGAGCGTTCAGTTCCCAGAGCTCGGTGAAGAATCGGTGCTGCTGGAGGTTCGCCCCGTTCGGCACTGGAGTGTTTCTCTCGTGCATCATTCCCACTTTGACATCGGCTACACCGACCTGCAGGGCCGGGTCATTGTCGAGCAACTCGCATACCTCGATGATGCCCTCCGTCTCGCCGAAGCCGACGGCGGAGATGGCGCAAGTGCGTTCCGCTGGAGCGTTGAGTCGATCTGGGTGTTGCGCGAGTGGATCGCTCGCAGACGACCGGAGACCGTCGAGCGGTTCATGGCCCAAGTGCGCGCCGGCAAGATCGAGATTGCCGCGTTGCCGTTCAACCTGCACACCGAGGCCTGTTCGACCGAGGAGTTGCACGGGCTGCTGCGGTACTCGCAGGAGATTGCAGAACGGTACGGTCTGACCGTTCCTGTTGCCTACCAGACGGATGTCCCGGGCTGCGTCGGCGGCACAGTCGATGCGCTCGCCGATGCAGGCGTGAAGTATCTCGCGGTCGCACACAACTGGGCAGGCCGGTCCGTGCCTTACCTCGGTGCCGGCGAACACCTCCCGCGGCTGTTCCGCTGGGCCTCACCCGCAGGCAACAGTGTGCTCGTCTGGATGACCACCACGGCGCAGGGGATGGCCTACCAAGAGGCCGCAAATCTAGGGTTTCATGACAGCGTCGATCACGTCGACGACCTGCTTCCGCTGTACCTGCTGCGCGAGGAGACGGCCTCGTTTCCGTACGATGAAAACGTCTTCGGGTTCGCCTGTGCCGATCGCGAATTCAACCGCGCGCCGTACCCGTGGGACGAGATCCATCTGCGAGTGATGGGGCGCGTGGGCGACAATTGCCCGCCGAACCGGCGACTGTCCGAGGTCGTCGAAGCGTGGAACGAGCGCTGGGAGTACCCGAAGCTCGAAATCACTCGCACTCAGGATTTCTTCGAACAGATCGAAGCGGCACACACCGACGAGATTGAGACATACACGGGTGACTGGAACGACTGGTGGGCTGACGGAATTGGCTCGGGCGCCCGCCAACTGCAGATGAATCGCGGGGCGCAGTCAGCGCTTGCACAGGCGAGGTCTGTCGTGGCCATGCTCGGCAGTGCCGTCGGGGCGGGTGCCGACGGAGGTGCTGCTGATGGCTTTGCGGCCCGCATGGACCACGCCTGGGAAAGCGTCGAACTCTTCGACGAGCACACGTGGGGAGCCGCGTCCCCGTGGACTTCCGGCGACGCAGCCCAGTCCTCGGGCACCGACCAGTGGCACTGGAAGGCCGAAAAGGCGATCCGTGCCGAGCAGGACTCCTGGCTGCTGACTCAGGAGGCACTGCGCGCCTTCGCCGAGGAGGGCGGCGGCGTCGGAGACGCATCCGTCTGGATCGTGAACACTGCCGGCATGGAGCGCAGCGGCTTGGTCTCCGCATTCGTGCCCGAGAGCCTCGTGCACTCGACCGCGCGCATCCGTCTGGTCGACTCCGTCACGGGAGCGGATCTCGCGTTTGCTGAGCGCAACCAGATCAATCCCGTGCACCGCGACGCCGGACGCTTCGTCGAATTTCTGATCGAGGGGGTGCCGGCGCTCGGCTCACGCCGCGTCGATGTCGTCATTGATGACACGCACGGCCGTGCGACCTCGCCTGAAGGCACCGTGATCGTGAGTAGCGCCGCGGCACCGGTGTGGCAACTGGAGAACGGTCGCCTACGGGTGCAGGTCGATCCCTGTACAGGAGCCATTTCGTCCATCCGGGATCTGGTCACGGGCCGCGAGCTCGTGAACGACGGCTCCGCGTTCGGATTCAACAGCTATGTGCATGATCGACTCACACCCCGCGGTGAATTCAACCACCTCTCCGGTTTCATCGCAGACAACGGACCCGACTTGGTGCTGCTCGCGGACCGTGCGACCCCCTCACACGTTGCCTTCGAAGGCGCGGCCACTGATGCTGCCGGGTCGTGGCTGCGCTACCGAATCTTCGGGGTCGGAATGGATTCCGTGGTGACCACGCTGCGATTGATCGGTGAGTCCGACTTCGTGGATATCACCAACCGTGTTATCAAGCCGTACACGGCAGAAAAGGAGTCCGGGTTCTTCGCCTTCCCGTTCGCGATCGAGCAGCCGACCGTGCGATACGAGATCGCCGGATCAGTTGCAGGCGATGACCTTCCGGCCGTTCCCGGCGGGGCAGATTACATGCACGCCGTCCGCGATTGGGTGACGCTGCACTCGAGTGACAGGTCCGCGACCTTGGTCACCCAGGATGCCCCACTCATCCAGGTGGGCGATATTGCGTTACCGTTCGCACCCTTTCCCGGTACTCTGAAGGCCGCAGAGCCCGCAACGATCTTCTCCTGGATCCACAACAACATCTGGGACACGAACTTCCCGACGGGGCAAGCCTTCGAAATGGCGTTCCACTATCGAGTGCAGGGCTTCCTGGCCGAGAGTGTGGAGGCTGCAGGAATCCGCGGGGCGGACCTGGCGCAAGACCTTGTGCGTCCGTTGCTTGCGGTGGCAGCGGATGCCGGGGGCGAACCCGCCGCGAGGACATCGCTGCTCGAGATCGACGACGCGCGTGTCCGCATACTGAGTGTCGCGAACACGGAGCGGAACACCTTACTGGTCAAGCTTCAGTCGCTCGCGGAATCGAACCTCGACGTCACCCTGACCACGAGTCACCCCGTCGGGGAGGCGTGGAATGCCGGCATGAACGGTGCTCGCCGAGCCGGTATCGACATCCGCAACGGTCACAGTCTGATTGTCCGGGTAGCCCGGTTCGGAACGGCAGCGGTGGAGCTTCGCCGCGCCTGAATCCGCGGAGTGCGCCAACAGCCCTACGGGCCAAGCACGTCTGGGGTCCGGATGCTCGTGACCGTTACGGCGAGCTCAACCAGCCGAGGAGTCGGGTCGGTCACGGTGCCGTCAATGCGACCGAAGAGCATCTCGGCGGCTCGGGCACCGAGTTCCTTCGGGTCGTGGGCCATAACGATCATTGGAACGGGCATCAATTCGCTGAGTTCGACATCGTCAAAGGCCGCGAGCGTCGGCGCAACCGAATGTTCGCGATCAGGCCGGTATCCGATTGCGAGCAGTGCTCCGATTGTATTGCGGTTGTTCGCACTGAATACTGCGGTCGGCGGATCAGGAAGCTCGAGAAGTCGGGACAGCGCGATGCGAGCGGACGCGACATCTTGTTGTCCACGCTGGATGAGTCGCGGATCGATGGGGATGCCGTGGTCGGCATGCGCGCGGGCGAATCCCTCGTGACGCCGCTCGGCGGTGGAGACCGACACCGCGTTGCCGAGGAACGCGATCCGAGTGTGCCCGGCCTCGATCAGGGCACTGGTTGCGCGGTACGACGCCCCGATGTCGTCCAGTACCACGGCATCAGCATCGACCCCGCTGACGCTGCGTGACGCCAACACCAAAGGAAGATTGCCGGCCCGCGAACGCATCAGGTGCTCGGATGAGCCTCCCGTTGGGACGACGATTAGGCCTTCGACTTTCCGTCCAACGAAATCCGAGATGAGTTGACGCTCCCGGGCGAGGTCTTCTCCACTATTGCCGAGGAGGATCCTTCGGCCGTGTTTTGCGGCGACCTCTTCGACCCCGAGTGCGAACTGGCCGTAGTACGGATTGCCCAGGTTGGTGATGGCTACGCCGATGAGTCCCGAGGAATGGCCTGGGCGCATGCTTCGCGCGTTCTCGTTGCGGTGGTAGTCGAGCATTGCGACGGCGTCGCGAACCTTGCGCCGCTGCTCGGGCCGCACGCTTTGTGCGCCGGAAAGGGTACGCGAAACGGTCATCGGGCTGACGCCTGCCAGCGCCGCGACGTCTTTGATCGTGGCCTGACGCTTCGGAGGCTGTTCGTTCCGAATCATCCGTATGTTGCCCCCTGTTCCGGCCGTTCGGGGCGAATCGAGCACTGTCGATAACGTTACCATGGGAAATAGCGCACAGATTGTCTTGCCGGTTACACCGCTTAACACGGGGGTCCACGAAGCGACTTCACCGCGATTCTCACAGCGCGAGGCAGCCGACGACTCCGTTTGCGTGCGACCGCGTATCGGTCGATATTGCGCGCCATGTCGCAGGCTGACTGATGCTACCAACACCGCCCAAGCCACGTGAGCAGCAACGCGCAACCGCTATACCGACAGAGACCTAAGCGGCCTTTGAAAGGCTCTGGCCGCGGCCGCGACTATGTCAAACTTGAACGAGATTGAGGACTATCGACGTGGGCCGCGATGTGCGTGATTCGTTGAGAACGCTGGGAAGTGCGTCCAATACGTCGTCGTCTTCGCAACCGGAATAGGGTTCGAATCCTACGCCCTCCGCGTTAGTCGAGATGCAACGGCACTTTGTTTCACTAGGCGTCGGGTTCCGCTCGTCTGCCCCTGCGACTGATCTGGCCAGGAGGGTTGGCGGTATTCCTTGTCGGGTCGTCTACTTCGCACGTGACGACCGCCGGGTGATCGTCGTCTTCGCGCACCAGAGTCGGAAGTCGTGGACACATTTTGGACACAACCGAGAGAAATCCAACACCATCCTGCACTGCTCACATGGGCGAAGATGATTGAAATTCCAAAGAATTTCGACTCGACGCACACCCTGAGCCGAGGCCAATACGAGCACACGGCTCATAATCGTGGTGTCGCGGGCTCAAGTCCGATCGCCACCTCGATCACCCATCAGTAGCTGGGTTGATAGTAGAGCAACACATTTCCGGAGTCGAAGGGGCGAACACGGGTCAACTTCAAGGGACCGTTCCAGATCCGGCGAAAAGTTTCTGGCCCTCGTCGAGGATGACCGGGTTCACCATGAGACGCAGCTCGTCGACAAGGTGGGCTCGGAGAAGCGTAGCGGTGAGCCCGGAGCTGCCGAGGATGGCCGCGGATCCGCGCCGATTCGTCTTGAGTTCGGCGATTCCTTCGACGGTAGTGAGGCTGATGTCAGAGGCGCCCCAGTTCACGGTCTGCAATGAGCGCGAAACGACGAACTTGGCCAGCGAGTTCATCCGGTCGGCGATCCGGGCATCGAAATCGGATCCGACGTCGCTCATCCAGAATGCGACCATCTCCTCGTAGGTGACGCGACCCAGAACCAGTGTGTCAACTTCGTCGAGTTGCTCGGCCGAATACTCGGTGAACTCTGGACCGAACGTCTGCCAGCCCACATCCCTGTCGAGCGTGCTGTGATAACCGTCGGCACTGACAGCCATGAACGAGAACAGGTGCATCGTGGAGAACCTCCGTTTCGCTGGGTGAGATGCGCGGTCGAGCGCCACTCAGTTGCTCAGTGGCTCAGCTGCGTACGACTCGGTAGCGCAGGTCGGCCAGCTGTTCGGTGCGATTCAACACGTCGAGTTCGAGCCGCACTGGAGACGGAAGCGCTTCGATCAAACGGGTTCCTGCTCCGAGAAGCGCGGGTGCGATGTGGACCACAATGTCGTCGAGTTCGCCCGCCTCGAGCGCTTGAGTCGCTGTAGCGGCTCCGAGGATGACGACATCCTTACCGGATGCCGACGCGCGAGCGGTGGCGAGCGCATCCGCAATTGGCCCAGGCACCGCGGTGACGTCGCCGGCTTCGAGTGCCCGATGAGTCACCACAAATACCGGACCGTGCCAGGCGCCGCCGTAGATCCCGGCCGTGCCATTGTGGTGCGCCACCGCGCCGTCGTACCAACGCCGACCGCCCAGGATAGCGCCGACACCATCGAGCACCTGCTTGGCCAACGGCGGCATTGTGCTTACGCTCCCGTCCATCCAGGACATGTCGTCGTTCGGTGCCGCAATAAAGCCGTCCAGCGACTGGGTGACGTGCCAGATCGTCGAACCCATATCTGATACCTCCGCAGGCTTGCGTTTTGAAAGTCAACCTAGAATAAAAGCAGTGCTTGCAGTTTGCAAGTGATTAGTTGTGCGGGCTTTTTCGATTGCAAGGATTGGCGAGAGTGGCGGGATCAGTGAGATCGACGAGATCGACGGGGTCGGCGACGGATGACCACCGATCGGGCTGCCCGATCAACCTCGCGATTGAGGTCATCGGCGACAAGTGGTCGCTGTTGATCGTCCGCGACATGATCTTCGGTGAACGCCATCGCTACGGTGAGCTGCTGGCCGGGTCGAACGAAGGAATCGCGACGAACATTCTTGCCGACCGGCTCAAACGGCTTGTTGCGCAGGGGATGATTACCAGACGGGCCGACCCCGGGCATCCGAATAGCGCCCGTTACGACCTGACCGAGCCCGCCATAGAATTGGTTCCCGTGCTCGCCGCGCTGGGGGCTTGGGGTCGGCGGAACCGCCCGGCATCTCGAGCGCTCTCCATTCGGGCGCAGGTTCTCGAAGACGGTGGTCCCGAATTGTGGGACGCGTTCATGGACGAGCTTCGTGAACAGCATCTTGGCAGCCCCAGGGTGAACCGGTCGCCGTCCGTGTCCGCTCAGCTCAGGGCCGCGTACGAAGAGGTTATTGCCGAGGAAAGCGCCACCGTTCCGCGCGCATAGAGCGCGATCGGATGCCGCGTGCGCACCGAAACAATGCAGTACGCGCGCGCGCGCGCAGCGTCTCAATTGACCGCTTCGGCACGTACGTCGGAAACATGTGCGTGGCCGCTTTTTAGCAACAGCGGCTCGACTCACCGCGTCATGCGTCCGCGATTCTGGAGATGACACTCGACTCGTTTAGGGTAGGTTCCAAAACTTCTGAGAAGCCACGACAGTCCGCTCTGCTACACCACGCCGCGGGCGGAAAGCACTACCGCCAGCAATAACGGTACGAAGCAAAAGGCCACAAGCGTCCAGTACCAAATCGTCATTGTCATGCCCACGCGAATCAATACTCGCCGCGTGGAGCGCCCGCGAACGGCGAATTGCCGGAGCGCGCGCACGAGCCCGTAAGCGCGTCGCCGTCTTCCTAATCGACAGAGGTCGATGGAGAGCACGAGGCAAGCAATCCAGACGCCCAGCCACAGCGTCGGCACGAGGATCCACGTAAAGATCGATGTGATTGGATTCGATGATCCGGTCAGTGTGCCTGAAGTGTCAAATTCCGACTGGACAGTGAGCACAATGATTGCTCCGACGATCAGAAGGATGGTGCCGACCGCATAGCGGCCGAGCCACGCAGCGCGTTGACCGAGTACCGACATCTCGGCGATCGGCGGCAATGGGTCGCTGTGCGCCACGATTGCTAGTCCAAATAGGAACGTGAGCGCCAGGCTGCCATAGCAGCCGATAGCAACCACAATCGACATAGACACAGGGAGATACTTGACAAGAAGAAGCAAAACGGTTGGTATCACAACGAACGCGGATGCGATGAGAATCAATCGCACAATCTTCGTTGCGGAGAAAGTGTCAACAAGGGCGACCGCGACTTGTGGCGGCTGACGTTCATTAGTGGACTTCATGCGGCGACTGTACGGGGAGCCACCGTCAATCGCCATCGGTGTGGTCCATCAGGCGACGTGTGAAACCGCGGCGCAGCTCACTCGGGTCGCCGGGCCACCATCAGGTCCATTCGACCGCTCTGCGCGATCTCGCCGTGGTGATTGTGCAGCGTCACCTGACGCTCGACGATGCCGAAGTCAACTTTGCTCGTCGGCCGCGTCGAGAGGATCTCAACCGTGCACGTCTCGGTGTCGCCGATGAAGATCGGCGCCGTGAAGTGCCATCCGTCGGTGCTGAGCAGGGCGACCGCGCTGCCTTCGAACACGCCGGTTCGTGCAATCAAACCCAAGCAGAGGGATGCGCCCAGGCGCCTTCGACTGGCACGACCGCGGCGTCATCGCACCCCGTCTGCTTCCGATCCAGTTCGACGCGCGAAAGTACAAGATCGACGAACGCTTCATACTGCGCTGATCAGCGAACTGTGCTGATCAGCGAGCGGTCAGCGCTACTTCAACCGACCGGATGCCGTCGGCCTCCCACGGGCGCTTCAGTCGCGCCCGAAAGCGGTAGACCCCCGGCCTATCGGCCTGAACGAACACCTCGGGCCCCGCCACCGGATCGCCAGGAACGAGGTCGCCAGGAACGAGGTCGTCTGTTTGTGCCTGAACCTCCGTACGGGGAACTCGGATGCCCCCGTTTGGGGATCGAGCGCCTACGAATATCCGGTGGCGCCGCCACTGCCGAGAGGCAACGGAATGGTCTCGCCCGCGAGCCCGGCAGCCTGAATATCCATCAGCATCCTCGAGGTGGCTATCGTTCCAGAGACAGCGGCGACTCAGCCGTCGTTGACTTGGGCGAAGTCGTCGTCCGTGGGTTCATCGTCGTCGTCCGTATCGGAGGATGATTCGAGCGGCTCGGTTTCCAGTTCGTCGGAGATATCTGAGCCCTCGATGAATCGCTCCGGTTCGTCCTCGAGCGGCACTTCGGGCGGATAATCCGCGCCCCCATCCGCTGTGTTGACCATGGTCGACGTCCTCTCTCAACTCACGCCGGGAGCGACCGGCGGAGGTCACGCTACGCCGCACCGGCCGCCAGATCAAGAGCCAGCACGCGGTTCTGTCGCTGAGCCCGATCGTCGATAATTGAGATGTCCCTCACCGCGACCGACGGAAGGATGCGCTGATCTCGCATGCAATGAATTCGACCGCGTTGCGCTCAAAAGACTCAGAAGAAGAGTCCGGGGTGCGCTGGGGGATCGTCGGGCCCGGCTCCATCGCCCACCGCTTCGCCGACCAACTGTCGCACAGTCGCACCGGGCGGCTAACGGCGGTGGCCAGCCGCAGCCTTGACCGGGCGCGCGCATTTGCCGGCGAATATACGGATCCCGCGGGTGTACGCGATGCGGCGGCTCCACGCGATGCGCCAGCTCCGCGCGATGCCGCGGCCACCGCGGCCACCGGCATCCGCTCGTATGGGTCCTACGCAGAGCTTTTCGCCGACCCCGAGGTCGACGCGGTCTACATTGCGACGGTGCACACCGAACACGTGCAGGGCGCCATCGACGCAGCCCGCGCGGGAAAGCACATCGTGTGCGAGAAGCCGCTCGCGGTCAATCAGGCCGGCGTCTTCGCAATCGTCGATGCTGCTCGTACGGCCGGGGTCTACCTCGCCGAGGGCTACATGTACCGTTTTCACCCGCAGACCGCCAAACTCGTCGAACTCGTTCGCGACCGCGCCATTGGCGAACTGCAGCACGTCGAAGCGTCGTTCACCTACGCCGCAGAGCTGCCGGCCGAGCACCGCCTGATGAATCCGGCGCTTGCCGGCGGCGGCATCCTCGATGTCGGCGGCTACCCGGTTTCAGCGGCACGATTGCTGGCCGGCGCGGCCGTCGGCGAGCTGTTCGCCGACCCGGTCTCGTTCACAGGGCGCGGCACGGTCGGGGCGACCGGCGTGGACGAATGGGCCAGCGCATCCCTCGAGTTCCGCTCCGGCATCTCCGCGCACGTCACCTGCGGCACAACCATCGATATTGGCAGCGGCATCGTGCTGTACGGGTCCGCCGGCCGGATCACTGTTGCCGACCCGTGGTTGCCAAGCGTTACGGATGGCTCACGCATCGAGATTGCCCGCGCCGGTGCGGCCGTCACGTCGATTCGCATTCCGGGCGCGTACCAATACGCACTGCAGGCTGACGCGCTCGCGGAGAATCTTGCGGCAGGGCAGAGCCCGCAAATCATGTGGGCGGACAGCATCGGCAACGCACGCGTGCTCGATCAGTGGCGCAGAGCCATCGGCATGCGCTACCCGTTCGAGTAGGGCCGACCTCTGAATAGACCGGTCAGCGAATAGGCGGGTCAGCTGGCGCGTTCGACGACGCAGTCTGGTCCCGGATAGATCAACGTCTCATGCCCGTCGTCGAAGCGTACAAGGTACGGTGGGGTGCCGTCCTCCCCACGCACTTCAAGAATTTCGCCGTGTCGATCCGGGTTGTCCACCGTCTTGCCCCGAATGAGAATCCGCTCGCCTGCCGTCGCTTGCATGGCTCATCATCTCCTCTGCTAGAGCAAGGCTACGCCGTCGAGCGACCTGTCGACAGAGGGAAACAGTCGAGGTCGACCACGGGCGTGCGCGGGCATAACCACATGTAGGTCTCAGGCGCGCACCAAACCGAGATGCCGCACAAATGGCAGGAAATCGCGGTCGGAGAATAACAGGCTGTGTCCGTTCTCAATGCAGAATGAGGCGATGATCACGTCAGCGGTTTTGCGCACGGTCACACCACGTTTGCGCAACGCTCGGTAGTTCTCCGCTGCGCGCAGCGCTGCATCCACGCCGAGCATGGGGAAGACGGTGAATGACAGCAGAGCCTGCCGCGCCCGAGCGAAGTCGGGGTCTGAACGGAAACCCTGAAGCACCTCGGTGAGGATCAGGTCCCCGATTGCCAGCCGTTCTACGCCCAGCAATTCATTCAGTGTTCCGGCGGCTACTGAGTCTGCGCCGTTGAAATAGTCGATCCAGACGCTCGAGTCGACGACGATCATGAGGCATCGCGTCGCAACTCGTCAAGGTCTCCATCCCAGGGCAGCTGCCCTCGAAGCTCGCGCACCGCAGCTTGTTGCCCCAGGCGCACGAGCGTCACCAATCCGAGCCGAACGACCTCCTTCTTCGTGGTCGCCCCGGTTGCCGCTTGCGCCTGTGCGAGAAGAGCGTCGTCTATTTCGATGTTCGTGCGCATCGCGCGCCCTCCGATCAGGTCCTCTGCTCGCCTCACGGCGAATGTGTATGAAATGTGTTTGCCATACACATTCTAGCGCGGGTTGACGCGCTTTACTCGGCCGGTGCTACTTGCTTCCGCGCCACCATGAGGTCCATCCGCCCCTCCTGCACAGTTTCGCCCCGCTGATTGCGCAACGTGAGCTGGCGCTCGACGATGCCGAAATCACCTTTGCTCGTCGGGCGGGCGGAGAGGATCTCGACCGTGCAGGTCACGGTGTCCCCGATGAAGATCGGTGCAGTAAACCGCCACTGGTCGATGCCCAGCAGCGCAACCGCGCTGCCCTCGAACACGCCCGTCCGGGCGATCAACCCCAGACACAGGGATGCGCCGAGCATTCCGTGCACGATCCGCTGCCCATAGCGGGTCGCCTTGGCGAACTCCGCGTCGGTGTGCACCTGGTTGTTGTCGTTCGTCCACGCGGCGAACGACATCACGTCAGCCTCGGTGATGGTGCGACCGGGTGAGACGAACGACTGTCCGGCGCTCAGGTCCTCCAGATAAAGCGGCATCGAATGTCTCCTTCGACAGTGTGTCTTTCGACGGTATGCCTTACGAGGTTATCGCGGCCACACACCCGAACTGCCGCGCCGGTGGCTGCCCATCAGATGCGTATCGATGATGCCGACCGCTTCCATCAGCGCGTACATCGTCGTCGGGCCGACGAACGCGAATCCGCGTTTGCGCAGCGCCTTCGACAGCGCGACAGACTCCGGCGACTGCGTCGCAAGGTCCGCGTATGAGGTCGGCGTTGGCGTCGCATCCGGTTGGAAAGACCACACGAAGTCGACGAGTCCGCCGTCCTTGCGGAGCGCAATCGTCGCGCCTGCGTTCGTGATAACCGCACGGATCTTGAGTCGATTCCGCACGATACCGGGGTCGGCGAGCAGACGAACAATGTCGGCGTCGGTGAAGGCGGCGACGGCATCCGGGTCGAAATCCGCGAACGCGGCACGAAACGCAGGACGCTTGCGCAGAATCGTCGCCCAGGACAGGCCGGCCTGAAACGCCTCCAAGCTGATCCGCTCGTACATGCCGTGCTCGTCGCGCACCGGCATGCCCCACTCGGTGTCGTAGTACTCGCGCATCAGCGGGTCAACGGATGCCCAAACCGGCCGCGCGAGACTGTCATCGCCTGTCACGAGATCGCTTGCCGCAGGATCGCCGAGCGCGCGATCGCCTGGCACAGGATCGTCGAGCGCAAGTGGATCATTCATTCAACCATTCTGACGGATGCCGCCGTCATGCGGCACGGGTTCCCGCGTGCTCAAGTGCGAGCAGTGTGCGCTTGGCATCCAGCCCGCCGACGTAGCCGCCGAGCGACCCGTTCGAGCGCACCACCCGGTGACATGGCACGATGACCGGCAGCGGGTTTGTGGCACAGGCCGAACCGACTGCGCGCACCGCGCGTGGGCTGCCGGCAGCCTCTGCGACCTGCGCATAGCTCTCGGTGCTGCCGTAGGCGATTTCGGGCAGGTGGCCGAGCACGGTGCGACGGAAGCCGTGCGAAAGGCTGAAATCCAATGGCAGGTCGAACCGGCTCCGCTGCGCGGCGAAGTACTCGTCCAGTTCGCGGGCGGCGCCGTCCAACTGCCGTGGTGCCTTCAGGATGCGCGGACTCACCTCACGCGCGAGCCGTTCGAGCACGCGCTCATGATCTTCGCTCTCGTACGCGACGCGCACGAGGCCACGCGGCGTTGCGGCCAGCAGCAGCGGGCCGACCGGGGAGTCAATGATCCGGTAGGCGACATCGAGCACTCCGGCGTTTTCGGCTCGTTCTTCCAGAAGCACGTGCAGGTGCGCGACGGCCTGCGGGTCGACCTCGGTCAGTTGCTCGGGCAGCTCACGCGCCAGTTCGGGCAGTCCGGTCAGTTCCGTCAGTTCGGTCAGTTCGTCTCCAGTTGCGTTCATCGGACCTCTCCTTTCGTCATTCGACCAACGGATGCGCGCAGCGCCTTGACCCCGTCTGCGGCCGCGCGACGCGCGGCATCCGGGCTGCCGCCTAGGATCGAGGCGACCTCGGCATAGGGGAGTCCGCCCAGGTAGTGGTACGCGACCGCGTGCCGCTGCTTCATCGGGAGCTCGCCGACGGCGATCCACAGGTCGAGATCGCCCGCATCCGGAATGCCGATCGTCGAGGCACGCTCGGGCACGTTCTCAACGGGCACGGCGTGGCGGGCGCGCGCCCGGGTGATGTCAATGGCCTTGCGATGCGCGATCGTGACCAGCCAGGCCTGCACGTTCGCATCCTCAGGCAGCGACGGATAGGCCCTCAGCGCGGCCAGAAACGTCTCTGACCAGGCGTCGTCGGCATCCACCGGCCCGACCACGGCGCGGCACACGCGCAGCACAGTGGCACCGTGCTGTGTGACGAGCTGCTCGAATGGCTTTTTCATGTTCATCACACCGTAGACGCACTGGCGGCCCGAAACGTGAGATCAGTGCTCACGACAGTGCTCGCGACAGTGCTCACGACACCTGCCCAGACCCGCCGATGGCCGGTCGGGCGATGTGGGGCGTTCCAGCTCCACACAGCCCGACCGGTGCCATGGCTTCTTTCTCTAGTTAGGCGCGCTTGACCCTGCGACGGCTGCCGATCAGCAGACCGAAGCCGGCGACCAGCAGCAGGGCGATCAGACCCCAGAAGCCCGCGAGGTCCGAACCGGTGTCGGCAAGACCCACTGCGGTCGGAACCGCGGCAGCCTCACTCGCCGCGACGGTACCCGATGGCGTGAGCACCACGACCGGTGTCGCGGGTGTGCCGGGCGTTCCCGGGGTTCCCGGTGTGCCGGGTGCGCCGGGTGTTCCCGGTGTGCCGGGTGTTCCGGGTGTGCCCGGGGTGCCGGGTGTTCCCGGGGTTCCCGGTGTGCCCGGTGTGCCTGGGGTGCCTGGAACAGTTGTCGTCGCCCCTGTTGTCGTACTGTTTCCAATCACGCTGATCGCATTTCCCCCGATCGTCACAGGCAGATTCACACCGATCGGCAACTGAATACCCCCCAGTATTCCGCCGTTGCCGTTCGTCACAGCGCCACCGAGGCCCGCGATCGGGTCGGCAACCGAGGTCACCGCTGTCGTGGCATCCGTGCTGGTCGAGTCGCCGATCCCGCTGATCGCGTTACCGCCGACCGTGACCGGCGCATTCAGACCCACGAGGGCCTGAATGCCGCTGAGGATGCCCTCGGCGCCTGACGTGGTGGCCGAGCCCGCGCTGCTGCCTGCGGCACCTTCAGTCGCGCTCGTCGACGTCATCGCGTTGCTGCTGGATGAGTCTCCGATCACGCTGATTGCATTGCCGCCGACCGTCACGGGTGCGTTCACCCCGACCAGGGCTTGCAGACCGCTCAGGATACCGTCCGCCCCTGAGGTGGTCGCGTTGCCCGTGTGGTTGCCGGAAGCGCTGCTGCCTGTGGCACCTTCAGTCGCGCTCGTCGACGTCATCGCGTTGCTGCTGGATGAGTCTCCGATCACGCTGATTGCATTGCCGCCGACCGTGACCGGCGCCGTGACGGACCCCAGAACCTGGTTGCCGCCTCCGATGCTGTCCTTGCCGGAGGTCGTTACAGCCGACCCACCGGATGCCGCCGCCGGCGTCACTGCACCGGTTGCGGTATTCGACACCGCGCCACTCGATGACGAGTCGCCGACAACGCTGATCGCGTTGCCGCCGACGTTCACCGGAACGCTGACGCTCGCCAGCGCCTGGTTATCCGACAGCACGCCGGCAAGCCCGGAGGTGCTGGCGGCCACGGGTGGCGCGCTCGCTGCGGGTGTTGCCGCAGAACTGGTCGTCGCGTGACTCGATGACGAGTCGCCGATCACGCTGACGGCGTTGCCGCCGAGCGTGATCGGTAGCGAGATGGACAGTCCGGCCTGATTGCCGGACGCGGCCCCACCGTCGCCGCTGGTCTCCGCGGCATTAGCCGCGGTGGCCCCGACGAACGAGAGACCGCCGAGAATCACTGTGAACCACAGTGCCCTCGACACAATCTTGTTCATGATGAATTGCTCCTTGAATGAGTGTTTGTCTGCTCCTCGGGCGCAGAAGTGCCGGGGAGACTTCGGTTCGTGTTCTGCCCAAAGCGGCAGAGTGAACCCACTCAGTCAGGAGTTGAATCGTGGTCGGCTGCGGGCGACGACGGCAGCACGTCGTTCTCGCTGCTCCCACTGACACCGGCCGCTGGGCCGACGCCATACGAGGCGGAAGCGATGTCCGCGCTCGAAGAAATACCGCCAGCGCCACCTGGCCCGGAAGACGCGCCGCTAGCGCCGGGTGGCGACAGCGCGAAGGGTGTGCCGGCAGGCGTGCCCGGATCGCCGCCGGGCGAACCCGGTGTGCCCGTCTGAGGGCTCGTGATGGCCCCTCGAGTGCTCGCATCCGCTGTAGCCGTCAGGAATCCAGCCGACCACGCTTCGGAAGTGGCCGTCGCGGACTCGATGGCGAAGAGCCCCGAACCGGTCGCGGAGCCACCCGCGGTACCCACGCTTTGCGAGCCAGACGGATCGGCGCCGGGCACCGTTCCAGGACTGCTCGCCGTGCCGCCGCTCGGCGGGCCGACCGGCGAAATTCCGGTGCCACCGGCATCCGATATCACACCGGAAACCGTGCCGACAATCGAGCCAACTGCGCCGTCGACCAGGCCGGTCGTTGGTGCCGTGATGGTGCCGATCGGGTTCGCGCCGAGGAGCTGGTTCGCGCCAGGCACAGCGCCTAACACGTTGTCGACGACGCCTGCCACTGGGGTCACGACCTGCGAGACGATTCCGGACTGTGCCGCCTGAGCGACCGAACCGACGACGGGGGATACCGATCCGACGACCGCGTTGACGGCGGTGCTGACCGGAGCGGGCAAAACGGTCGGTAGTGCGCTGGTGACCGGAGCCGTCACGCTATTGACGACGGCCGTTGTTGTGCCGATTGCTGAGGTCACGGCGCCATCCAATGAGCCGACGGCGGAGGTGATCCCGCCCAGCAGCGACGGGCCGGACGGCGTCGGTTCCGCAGCGGATGCCGACGGCGACGTGAGCAGAGAACCGAGGACGAACAAGCCCGCAGTTGCGATCAACGACCCGAAGACCAGGCGCAGCACGACGGCGGTGTGACGCTGCGCGTCATTGGCGTATTCCATCGCCGTCACCCCCCTGCAATGGCGATCTGCTCGTCACTGTACCGCGAAATCGACGATTCGTCATTAGTTCTGGCGAATTCTTCGCAGTTGACCGCGTCATGATCGGCCGTCTTGTGCGTCTCTTGAATCAAAGGCACCTACGTGAATCAAAGGGACGCACGGCTGGATCGAAGGGGGCGCACACCATGGCATGGAGTCTGAACACGATTTTTTCAGCGGTGACCGTGTCGGGTCGACCGCGCAAACCGGTCGAGGTGGGCGACACGAGTGCGCCGCGGCTGCCGGATGATCCGACGCTGTATCGCGAATGGCCGAGGATTGGCGCGGTCGTGATGCCGACACGCTTAGCGCGTCGAGACGAGTTGGCTGCCTTACGTCGCTGGCATGAACTGCTGGCGTGAATGCCGTGAGCCCGGCTCAGGTTTGTACCGCAGTGCGTGGGGCACGGATCGCCGCGGCCAGCTCTGCCAGGGCGGCGTAGCTGTGGCCGCTGACGAACGCGTCGCAATACGACAGTGCTGCCGCCATGCCGCCGACCAACGGCTGGTATCCCGGGGCCGCTTTGCGCGGATTGACCCAGATGATGCGGTACGCGAGTCGCCGCAACCGTGCCATCTGAACGGCCACCTGTGCAGGGTCATCCTGCGCCCAGCCGTCAGAGAGGATGACGATGACCGCACCCCGCGCCAACCCGCGGCGGCCGTGCTCGTCGACGAAACGGCGGATGCTTGCCGCCAAGCGGGTTCCGCCGGCCCAGTCCGACGTGCTGGCCGCCGCCCGGTCCAGCGCTTGGCCGGGATCGCGCAGCGCCAGCTGCCTGGTCAGCCGCGTCAGCCGAGTCGAAAAGATGAACGCTTCCGCCTGCGCACCGGTGACTGCGCCGTGCAGCAGTGACAAGAATATTCGCGTGAACGGCTCCATCGAGCCGGATACGTCGCACAACAGAATCAGGCGACGCTGCTGGAGACGTCGGCGCGCGTAGACCAGGCGCAACGGGTCTCCGGCGGTGCGCTGGGCTGCGCGCACAGTCCGCCGCAGATCCAACGGCGCGTTGCTGCGCGGTGAACGCCTCGTGCGGCGACTGAGCCGCTGCGGAGTCGAGAGCGCGATCTGCCCCACCAGTTCACGCATGCGGCCGATCTCGTCGGCGGAGAGTTCCGCGAAAGACATCTCATGCAGCCGCTCTTCTGCAGAGGCGACCGCCAGGATCGCCTCCCGCTGGCGCGCCCCAGAATCTGCCGAGTCGTCATCGCCGGCTGAAGCAGGAGCGGGCAGCGGGGGCATCCGTTCGTCGTCTTGCGTCTCGGGCGGGGTGTCGCTCGGGCGGCGGTCCGGTGCGGCCGCTCTGGTGCGCTCCTCTGAGCCGACGGCGGGAGGCGCGTTCCGGTCGCCTCTGCTGTCGGCCGGGTCGAGCATCCCATCGAATACCGCAGCGAAGACCGCGTCGAACACCGCAAGTTGGGCTTGGGAGGAGACGAGCACGATCCGGCAGGCCCAGTACAACGGCGTGCGCGAGACGGGTGGCATCAATGTGAGTGCCTCGGCTAGACGCGCCGCCCGATCGGGTGAGAGCGCAAGCCCTGCTCGGCGCAGCGCCGTGGTGAATGCTGCGGTCAGTGCCGCCGCTTCCACACCGGTGCCGGCCAGGCTGGGCGAATCGACTGGCACGACCTGTGGCTCCTCAGGCACGCTCGCCGACCAGCCAGGCTGCACCCCGGGCAGATGCGAGATCGAGGTCATCGCGATTCTTCAGCACAGAACCCCAGGTCTGGTCGACGGTCGCCTCGTCGAGGCGTTCCACACCCAAGACGCTCAGTGCAGACACCCAATCGATGGCCTCGGCGATTCCGGGAGGCTTCGCGAGGTCGAGCGAGCGCAGTTTCGTGACGGCGGATGCCGCATCCAGCGCGATTCGCCCCGCGCTTTGCGGCACGCGGCGGCGCACGATCTCGGCGATCCGCTCCGCTCCGGGATAGTCGATCCAGTGGTACAGGCAGCGCCTGGTCAAAGCGTCGTGCAGATCCCTGGTGCGGTTCGAGGTCAGAATGACGATCGGCGGATGCGTGGCCCGAATCGTGCCCAGTTCCGGAATCGTCACGGACGACTCCCCCAGCAGTTCGAACGTGAATGCCTCGAACTCGGCGTCTGCTCGATCGATCTCGTCGAGCAGAAGAACGGCAGGGCGCGGGCCTGGGTGTTCGATCGCTTGCAGCAAGGGGCGCCGCAACAGATAGTCCGCACCGAACAGTTCGTGCTCCTCGAGGTCGACATTCCTCGACTCTGCCAACCGGATGCCCAGCAACTGGCGCGGATAATTCCATTCGTAGAGCGCTTCGCCGGCGTCGATTCCCTCGTAACACTGCAGTCGGTAGAGGGGTGTGTCGAGCACCCGGGCAAGCGCCTTCGCCGCTTCGGTCTTTCCGACGCCCGGCTCACCCTCCAACAGGATGGGCTGCGGCAGCCGCACGGCGAGGAACAGTGCCGTAGCCAGACCGACGTCGGCGAGGTAATCCCCGCTGTTCAGTGCGGCTGTCAGTGCGTCGACATCGGGGAGGCGCCGCAGCACGTCCTGCTCGGCACCCGCCCGGCTGGGCTCGTTCACGGGATATCCGCTTTCGCGGTGAGGCCGTGCGCGACGGTCTCGATACACTCGTTCCTCGTTACTCGACCAGCGGGTGGGCGCGCGACGCAGGGATTAGTGAGCAAGCGCATACCGCTCCGTATCTGCGAGAAATGCGGCGCGGCATCCGGATGAGCAGAAGTACACGGTGCGGCCGTCGAACTCGGTGTGCAGCGAGGATTCGGCGACCACGACGGACATGCCGCAGACCGGGTCGATCGCGGTCTCCACGGTGACTGTGGCCTTTTGTGCGGCGGCTTGTTGTGCGGTGGCGTCTTGCTCGGTTGCGTTTTTTGCGCTCGCGGCGCGTTCGGCGATCAGTTGGGCCAAGATTGACAGCGCGATCTCGGGCGCGGTGTGCGCACCCAGATCAAGCCCAGCTGGGCTGTGCACGCGGGCGCGTTGCTCCTCATCGACGCCCAGCGATGCCAGCACGTCTGCGCCGCGCGCCCGGCTGGCGACCAGAGCGATGTATGGCACGTCGGCGCGCAACGCGGCCTCCAGAGCCGGCTCCTCTTCCCATCCGTGCGACGCGACGATCAGTGCGGCATCGCCTGCGTCCGGGGCGACGGTGGCATCGGTGACCTGCTCCATGGTCATGCCGAGATCTGCTCCGAGTACGACTAGGGACTGCGCGATCGGCGTGTTGCCGACGATGAGCACCCGAGGCGCCGGAACGCGTGGTTCCAGGAAGATCTCGATTGACCCGCCGCTGACGCAGGGGTTCGAGACGCTGACTGCACCCTCCTCGCGCACGTTCGATGGCGCTCCAGGGGCGACGCGCAGGAGAACAGGTTCGTTCGATGCCAGGGCCTTGAGTGAATATTCGCGCACCGAGGCCGAAACGCAGTTGCCGCCGACGAAACCCTCGATCGTGCCGTCCGTGAGCACGACAGCGGTATCGCCGGCATGCGCACTTGTCGGCCGCTCGGCCCGCACCACTGTCGCGCGGACGAACGGCTCACGCCGATCGGTCAACTCCTGCGCCCGCTTCGCCGGGTCGATGCCCGGCGGTGAGGATTGCGGCGGTGAGGATTGCGGCGGTGAGGATTGCGGCGGTGAGGGTTGCGGGGGCAGCATGATGGCGCGCCTGCTCAATACGGAGGAGTTGCGCGGCCTTGCATGGCTTCCCAGACCCGAGCAGGCGTGCACGGCATGTCCATGTGGACGACGCCGAACGGGGCAAGGGCATCCACGATCGAATTCACGATCGCAGGTGGTGAGCCGACCGTCGCGGACTCGCCGATTCCCTTCGCGCCGATCGGGTGGTGCGGTGAGGGCGTCACGGTGTAATCCGTCTCCCAGTTCGGCACCTCGAGCGCGGTCGGGATCAGATAGTCCATGAATGAACCGCCGAGGCAGTTGCCGTCTTCGTCGAACTCGATCATCTGCATGAGTGCCATACCGACGCCGTCGGTGAGGCCCCCGTGCACCTGACCCTCGATGATCATCGGGTTGATGCGCGTGCCGCAGTCGTCGACGGCGATGAAGCGGCGCACCTTGACGTGCCCGGTCCCGGGGTCGACATCGGTGACGCAGATGTACGCGCCGAACGGGAACGTCAGATTCGGCGGATCGTAGGTGACTTCAGCGTCCAGGTTTCCGTCGATCCCGTCGGGCAGGGCTACCGTGCCGTGCGCCCCCATGGCGATCTCAGAGATAGTCTTGCCGACGCTCGGGTCGCCCTTGACGAACCAGCGGCCCTTCTCCCACTCGAGGTCTTCCGGTCGGGTCTCCAGCATCGCAGCCGCAATGAACTTGGCCTTCTCTCGCACCTTGCGGGCGACCAACGCGACCGCGCCACCGCTGACCGGCGTTGACCGGCTGCCGTAAGTGCCGAGGCCGAACGGTGTCTGATCGGTGTCGCCGTGCACGACATCGATGTCCTCCGGCGGAATGCCCAGCTCTTCTGCGACGATCTGGGCGAACGTCGTCTCGTGGCCCTGGCCCTGCGACTGCACCGAGATGCGCACGACCGCCTTGCCGGTCGGATGCACGCGGAGCTCTGCCCCGTCGGCCATGCCGAGGCCCACGATGTCCATGTGCTTGCGCGGGCCTGCTCCGACGGTTTCGGTGAAGAACGAGATGCCGATGCCCATCACCTCGCCACGGGCGCGCTTCTCTTTCTGCTCTTCCCGCAGCTCGTCGTAACCGGCGATCTGCATGGATTTGCGCATCGCCCGCTCGTACTCGCCGGAGTCGTACTCCCAGCCCGTCTTGTTCTTGTATGGGAACTGTTCCGGCTTGATGAAGTTCTTCAGTCTCAGTTCTGCAGGATCCATCTCCAGTTTGCGAGCGAGGACGTCGACCATCCGCTCGACGAGGTAAACGGCCTCGGTCACGCGGAACGAGCAGGCGTACGCGACGCCGCCCGGCGCCTTGTTCGTGTACACGCCGGTCACGGTGCAGTGCGCGGCCTGCAAGTCGTAGCTGCCGGTGAAGATGTGGAAGAAGCCGGCGGGATACTTCGACGGTTGCGCGGTCGCATTGAACGCGCCGTGGTCGGCGAGCACGTTCGAGCGCAGGCCGAGGATCTTGCCGTCCTTGGTCGCGGCGATCTCGCCGTGCATGATGTAGTCGCGGGCGAACGAGGTGGACATCAGGCTCTCCGAGCGGTCCTCCACCCATTTGACCGGCTTGCCCGTGACGATCGACCCGACCACCGCCAGAATGTAGCCGGGGTAAATGCCAACCTTGTTGCCGAAACCGCCGCCGATGTCGGGCGAGATGATGTGGATCTTGTGCTCGGGGATGCCCGCGACCAGCGCGAAGAGCGTGCGGTGGGCGTGCGGCGCCTGCGAGGTCTCGTAGAGCGTCAGCTTGCCGCTGACCGGTTCGAAGTCGGCCACCGCCCCGCAGGTCTCCATCGGCGCCGGGTGCACCCGCGGGTAGACCATGTCCTGGCTGACGACGACGTCTGCGGCGGCGAACACCGCGTCAGTCTCTGCCTTGTCTCCGGCCTCCCAGTCGAAGATGTGGTTGTCGGTCTTGCCTTCGATGTCATCGCGGATCACGGGCATGCCGGGGTCCATCGCCTTGCGCGCGTTGATCACCGGAGGCAGGATGTCGTATTCGACGTCGATGTGCTGCAGCGCGTCGCGAGCAGAGTATCGGTCTTCCGCGATGACGAACGCGACCTCTTGACCCTGGAAGCGAACCTTGTCGGTGACCAGAACGGCTTGCACGTC
The DNA here is from genome assembly GCF_030866825.1 of Rathayibacter sp. SW19. Taxonomy (NCBI): domain Bacteria; kingdom Bacillati; phylum Actinomycetota; class Actinomycetes; order Micrococcales; family Microbacteriaceae; genus Rathayibacter; species Rathayibacter soli. Next base: position 3,999,452 of record NZ_CP133020.1, on the reverse strand, counting down.
TGCGGACAGCGTCGGTGCCCAGGCGAGGCCGAGCGCCTCGAGATCTTTGCCGGTGATGACCGCCTTCACACCGGGCTGGGCCAGCGCCTCGGTCGTGTCGATGGACACTAGGCGTGCGTGCGCAACGGGTGCGCGCAGGATCGCACCGTGCAGCATGCCGGGAAGCACGATGTCGTCAACGTAGTGGCCCATGCCGCGAACGAATCGCGGATCTTCCTTGCGCTGGAGCCGGCCGTAGCCGATCGGGCGATCCGCAGCATCCGCCGCCGGATTCGATGGTCGCTCCTCGATGATGGTCATGCCGTCACGTCTTCCTCTAGGAGATCCTCTACATCTGTGCTGTCTACAAAGACCGCGTCGCCCTCGGGGTGGTGGGCCGCCCATTGCACCGATCGCACGATCGTGGCGTAGCCGGTGCAGCGGCACATCTGGCCGGAGATCGCCTCGCGGATCTCGTCGTCAGTCGGGTTCGGGTTCTTGTCGAGCAGCGCGCGCGAGGTGAGCATCATGCCCGGGGTGCAGAATCCGCACTGAAGCCCGTGTTCCTCCATGAATCCGTGCTGAATCGGATCCAGCGTGGCGCCGGATGCGAGACCCTCTACGGTGCGGATCTCGTGCCCGTCCGCCATCGCGGCGAGCACGGTGCACGATTTCACCGGTTGGCCGTCCATCAAGACGACACACGTGCCGCAATTGGACGTGTCGCAACCCCAGTGGGTGCCCGTGAGTCCGAGATTCTCGCGGATAAAATGCACGAGGAGCACTCGGGGCTCGATCTCGCGCGTAACCTCGTCGCCGTTGACGGTCATCGTTACTTGCATCGAATTCAGCCTTTCCGTGCGTGCGTTCTTTCTATACGTGCTTTGTTCTATACGTGCTTTGTTCTGTTGTGCGCGCGATTGGCGTGCTTATGCCTGGGCTTCGAGCGCGCGCGTGACGGCGCGACGAAGTACGCGGCGAGTCAGCTCGTCGGCGAGATGCCTCTTATAGTCGACCGGGCCGCGCTGGTCCGCCGTCGGCCTGCACGCGATCGAGGCGAGCCGGCCGGCTTCGGCAAAGAGATCGTCGCTCGGCTGCTGCCCGGTGAGCAGAGCCTGGATTTCAGCGATCGTGCCGTCGAGATTCACAGCCGTCAGGCCGACAGCGGCGTCTTCGATGGTGCCATCGGCTGCCAGGGTAACGGATGCCCCCGCCGCGGTGACTGCCCAGTCGCCGACTCGACGCTCCACCTTCTCGTATGCGCTGCCCGAGTTTTCTCGAATCGGGAGGCGCACCTCGCAGAGCAATTCGCTCGGCTCGAGAGCTGTCTCGTACGGACCTCGGTGGAAGTCGCTGATCGGCAGCACCCGCTCACCGCCGGGCCCCCGGATCACCAACTCGGCGCCGAGCACATCGCAGACCGTGGTCAAGTCTTCAGCCGGATCGCCTTGACACAGTGACCCGCCGATGGTGCCGCGATTGCGCACGACCGGGTCGGCGATCACGCGCTCGGCGTCTGTGACGATGGGGAACAGGTCGCCGACCTCGCCGGACTCCAGGAGCGACGTGTGCCGCGTCATCGCCCCGATCAGCAGCTGCTCGCCGTCTCGTCGGATGTAGTCGAGCTCGGTCAACTCGTTGATGTCGACCAGGAGTTCCGGCTGCGCGAGCCGGAGCTTCATCATCGGCAACAGGCTGTGGCCGCCGGCGACCACGAGGGATTCCGGCCCGTGGCGTTCTAGAAGCGCGATCGCGTCATCAACGCTGCTCGCGCGGGCGTAGTCGAATGCTGCAGGAATTTGCACGACAGCCTCCTCATCGAGGCACTCGGGTTGCCCGCTAAAACGCGGGTCTTCTTCAGTCTCACTCAGCGGCTAGGGGAAGTCAACGAATGCCCCCCGAGTGGGGTGTGTGGTTCGACTGGCGCCGAGTTTAAGGCAGGGTTGATTCGGGCAGGAGCTGGAAGCCTTCACGCGCCGCGGCATCCCGTAGTTCGTGGTCGAAGGCAGCCATGATGAGGCATGCTGGATCGAGTTCCCGTGCGGCGAGCGCACTTGCCAGCTGAATTGCGTCGTACGCACGCAGACCGTGCGATGCCGCCAGCGAGGCAGCAACATCGAGAATGGCCGAGGTCACGCGGACGGGAACGAGTGGGCCATCCGTGTTGAAAAGATCATTCTCAAAAGCGCGCACGAGCACGCGTGCGTTCTGTGCAGTCAGGGCCAGCATCCGATTCTTCCGCCAGAGGGCGGCGGGCACCTCAACGCGGCAGAGCTGGCTCACCAGCATTGCCTCGAGTTCGCGGATGACTTCGCAGCCTTTCTCGTCCGCGTAGAGCTTCACAATCGCGGAAGAGTCAGCGAAGACACTCATGACCTATGCACGCGGACTCGCAGCTTTACAGACACCCAGCTGCACCGACACTCACTTTGACGGGCGCTCATGATCGCAGTGTAGAGACGACCTCCGACAGGGGGATTCCAGCGCCAGCCGCTGCACGTGCCCGGGCAAGAGCGTCGGCGCTCGGCCGTGTCGCAGTCGTACTGCCGTCGGCGAGCATGCCCGCTGATCGCAATCGATTTCGTAGGCGCACCGCGAGCGGATCGGTCTCGTCGGCATCCGACGCGAGTGTGAGCACTCTGGTGAGGAACTCGTTCATGCTGAGCCCCTCGGCACCAGCCAAATGTTGCACCCGTTTGACGAGCGCGTCGGGGGCGCGCCAAGTAACCTGCGACATGTCTGCAGTTTATCATGACTGCAGGCATGCCTGCATCCGTTCTGGGAGGAGGCGAGCAACAGTCGGAAACGACCCGGATCGGGCCATCGTGCTGAAGCGCACAAATCGGCTGAGCACGCGGGAATACTCTCGAGCATGTGCTCGTTGAGCATCAAGTACATGCAAACGCATGGAGATATTGGGCGATGAGGGAGTGGCAGGGCGATGCAATTCGGAATCTTCACGGTCGGAGATGTGACGACCAACCCACTGACGGGGCAGACGATCAGCGAGCACGATCGGATCAAGAGCACCGTCGCGATCGCGCGAAAGGCCGAAGAAGTCGGGCTTGATGTCTTCGCCACCGGCGAGCATCACAACCCGCCGTTCGTTCCGAGCTCCCCGACCACGACGCTCGGTTTCATCGCGGCCCAGACGGAGCGAATCATCCTCTCGACGTCGACCACCCTGATCACCACCAACGACCCGGTGAAGATCGCCGAGGACTTCTCCACCCTCCAGCACCTCGCGGACGGCCGGGTCGACATCATGCTCGGCCGCGGCAACACCGGTCCGGTCTATCCATGGTTCGGTGAAGACATCCGTCAGGGCATTCCGCTGGCGCTCGAGAAGTATGCGCTGCTGCGCCGGCTCTGGGACGAAGAGGTCGTCGACTGGAGTGGCAAGTTCCGCACGCCGCTGCAGGGTTTCACCGCGACGCCGCGCCCGCTCGACGGAGTGCCTCCGTTTGTGTGGCACGGCTCGATCCGCAGCCCGGAGATAGCAGAGCAGGCTGCGTTCTACGGCGACGGCTTCTTCTCCAACCACATCTTCTGGCCGGCCGAGCACACCGCGAAAATGGTCGCCTTCTACCGCCAGCGCTTCGAGCACTACGGCCACGGCGACGCGTCACAGGCGATCGTCGGCCTCGGCGGCCAGGTGTTCATGCGCAAGAACTCGCAAGACGCCGTGAATGAGTTCCGCCCGTACTTCGACAACGCGCCCGTCTACGGCCACGGCCCGTCGCTGGAAGACTTCACCTCGCAGACGCCGCTCACCGTCGGCAGCCCGCAAGAGGTGATCGACCGCACGCTCGGTTTCCGCGACTATGTCGGCGATTATCAGCGTCAGCTGTTCTTGCTCGACCACGCCGGTCTCCCCCTCAAGGTCGTGCTCGAGCAACTCGACCTGCTCGGCGAAGAGGTCATCCCGGTGCTGCGCGCCGAATTCGCGAAGAACCGCCCGGCGAGCGTTCCGGATGCGCCCACGCACGCCGCACTGGTCGCCGCGCGCGACAACGCGGCCGCTGCTGGGGCGCTGCCGGCGGATGCCGATGCTCGCGTCGCATCCGCAGCGGTAGCATCCGCAAAGTAAGGAGTTCCACAAAATGGCAGCAAAGAATCTCGCCGTGATCTCGGCCGGTTTGAGTCAGCCGTCATCGACCCGGATGCTGGCCGATCGACTCGTGGCGGCCACGGTCTCACGGCTCGAAGACGCCGATGTCGAGGTCACCGTGCAGACGTTCGAACTGCGCGACCTCGCGCACGACATCATCAACAACATGCTGACCGGGTTCCCGAGCCCGAAGCTCGACGCTGTGATTGAGGCTGTGACGACGGCCGATGGTCTGATCGCCGTGACGCCGATCTTCACGACGAGCTACAGCGGCCTGTTCAAATCGTTCTTCGATGTGATCGACAACCAGGCGCTCGCCGGGCTGCCGGTTGTGATCGCGGCGACGGCGGGAACGCCGCGGCATTCGCTCGCGCTGGATTACGCAATCCGGCCGATGTTCACGTACCTGCACGCTGTGGTCGTGCCGACCGGCGTGTTCGCCGCGTCGGAGGACTGGGGCAGCGGTGACGACGCGGTCAAGACGCTGCCCGATCGCATCGAGCGCGCCGCGACTGAGCTGGCGCCGTTGGTGGCGGCATCCGAACGCTCGAGCCAGGTGCGCGACCCGTTCGTCATCACGAGCGACCTCAGCCCGGTGGGTGGTTTTCAGCCGGAGTAGTGCCCCCGGATTTTACAAAACGACGGAGATCTTCGCGACACGCCGAACCAGCGATCGCGACACGCCCAGCGGCGGCCAGAATCTCCGTCGTTTTGTTGCGGGCCCGCAGAGGTGCAGATTGGGCGAGAACCGCATGATTTCAAGGGTGAATGTCAGGGGTATCGAGTATTCTGGTCAGAGAGGCAAAAAAAGTTCAAAACACTACATGTAGTGGAATGACAAGCGTGTGATTCACGTTATATAGTGGGTAACCACCGCACGAACACTTCGGATGGGGTTCGTAAACACAGGGTTTTCGAGCAACTGCGGTAGAGCCGGTGGCGCGGCTTGAAAGCTACTCTGGGGAGGCCAATATGGACTACGAAAACGACACAGTCGGCGGCTACGCAGTGCCCGTCGACCCCATGGATCTTCTGCAGTGCGACAGCTGCCAGTAGGCGGCGGCACTTCGACACGCTCAGCAACCGCAACAGGTAAGCTCAGCGCCTATTAGCCAGAACCCCGGTCACACCATGATGGTGCAGCCGGGGTTCTTGCTTGTCCGGGGGCGGCCAGGGGAGGAGGCCCAGCGGCATCCGTAGAATGAACGGGTGCCAGTGAACCCCGAAATCCAAGGCAGGGTCTACCCGCCGACCGAGCCGTACCTTGTCGGCCGGGAAAAAATCCGCGAATTCGCGCGCGCCGTCTTCGCGACCAATCCGATCAACACCGATCCGGATGCCGCCCGCGCGGCCGGTCATGCCGATGTCGTCGCGCCGCCGACCTTCCCCGTCGTCGTGCAAGAGGCAACCCTGGCGCAACTGCTGGCCGACCCGGATGCCGGCATCGACTTCAGCCGTGTCGTGCACGGTGAGCAGCGTTTCAGCTACACCCGCCCCGTCGTCGCCGGCGACGAGTTGACAGCCCAATTGACGATCACGAGCGTCAAGACGCTGGGTGGCAACGCGATGGTCACGGCCGAATCCGCCATCACGGATGCCGCCGGCCAGCACGTCGTGACCGCCACATCCACCCTCGTCGTGAGAGGGGACGACCAGTGAACGCCCTCGCCTCCGACTCGCCCGCCTTCGACTCGCTCGCCGTCGGCGACCTGGTCGCGGAGGCCGAGTACCCACTGACGCGAGATTCCCTCGTGCGGTACGCCGGGGCATCCGGCGACTTCAACCCGATCCACTACCGCGACGATGTCGCGGCATCCGTTGGGCTGCCCGGGGTGCTCGCCCACGGCATGCTCACCATGGGGCTGGCCGTGCAGGCCGTTGTCGACTGGGCGGGCGACCCCGCTCGCGTGGTCGACTATCAGGTGCGCTTCACACGCCCGGTGCTCGTCGACGCGGCTGAGGGCGCGACCGTTACGGTCACTGCCAAAGTCGGCCAGCTGGATGCCGATGCTCGCGTCGCGCGCATCGACCTCACCGTGAGCGCGGCCGGCCAGACCGTGCTCGGCAAGGCACAGGTGCGCGTCAGGCTCGCGTGACCGAGCGCGTACCGCGCAGATCAAACAAGGTGCGGGGCAAACAAGGCGCAGAGAAAACACGGCGCAAAACAGGACCAAGCAAAGCAACGACGTAGCAGGAATTCAGAACAGAGCACAGAACGCAGCCATGACGACTTCATCGATGACGCACCCGACCGCGTTGTCCGAACTCACGACAATCCGTGTCGGCGGTGTGCCGGCCAGCCTCGTGGCGCCACCCACCGAGCCTGAGCTCATCGAGACGGTGCGCGCGATCTGGCAAGATCGCCGGCACTGGCTACTGCTCGGCGGCGGCTCGAACACGGTCGCAGCCGATCGCGGATTCGACGGCACGGTCATCCGCATCGTGACGACCGGAATCGAGCGGCTTGACGACGGCTCGAGCGACCGGGTTCACTTGCGGGTACAAGCAGGAGAGCCGTGGGATCGCGTCGTAGCGACAGCGGTGCGAAACGGCTGGAGCGGCATTGAAGCGCTCTCGGGCATCCCGGGCTCGACCGGGGCAGCGCCCGTGCAGAACATCGGGGCATACGGGCAAGAGCTGTCCGGGTGCCTCACCGCCGTCGACTTTCTCGACGAGGCAACCGAGCAGCTGCGCCGGATGCCGGCTGCCGAGCTCTCGCTCGGCTACCGCACGTCGGCGTTCAAGCGGGGGCTGGCCGGTGTTGTCACCGCGGTCGAACTCGAACTGATGGCAGACACCACGCAGATCGGTGCGCCGTTGTCCGCGCCGGTGGGCTACGCCCAACTGGCGGACGCGCTCGGCGTGCAGCTCGGAACCCGGGTGCCGCTCGCGGAGCTGCGGCGCACGGTGTTGGCGCTGCGCGCCTCCAAGGGCATGGTGCTCGACCCGAACGATCCGGACTCGGTCAGCGCCGGCTCGTTCTTCACGAACCCGATCGTCGGCGCGGAGTTTGCTTCAACACTGCCAACCAAGGCGCCGCGCTGGCCACTCGAAGAGGAGGAACCGGATCTTGTGGTGCCACTGGACGCGACGGATGCCGACCACAGCCGGTCCGTCGCAGCGGTCGCGGAGGCGGCCGGTCAGCGCGCCCTGCGCCAGGCCGCACGAGAGCGCACGGTGAAACTGAGCGCGGCGTGGTTGATCGAGCAGGCGGGCATCCGTCGTTCGTTCGCTCTGCCGGGCTCGCGCGCCGCGATCTCAAGCAAACACACTCTGGCGATCACGAACCGCGGCGGTGCCACGGCCGAGGAAATCGCGCAGCTCGCCCGCTATGTGCAGGGTCGGGTGCAGTCCGAATTCGGAGTGGTGCTGCAGCCGGAGCCCGTGCTCGTCGACGTGTACCTGTAGCCGGCATCTGCGCTCTTCCCTGGCCGAGCGCGAGGCCGGCGCACTCGGCGGTGATGGCTAGGCGCGCTTGCGCTGCTCGCGGCGGATGAGCGACAGCAGGGCCATCAGCAGGATGAACGCGCCGAGCGCGATCACCGCGGTCAGGATGACGCCGCCGGCGCCGAGCGCGCCGGCCCACGCGCTGAACGCCGCGCCGTTCGTCGGCGAGCCGACCACTGTCAAAATCAGTACCGCCGTCGCGCTCACCAGCAAGCCCCACACGATCGCCCCCGAGCGGATGCGCGGCCGCGGCCGAGCAGGCTGCCTCCCGGTCGCATCCGGTGACGCCGCGCTCGGCGCAGCAGTAGTTGGCGAGGCAGTAGTTGGCGCAGCAGCAGCTGGCACAGCGGCTGCTTCTGCAACAGTGTCTGAAACGCTGCCTGCAACGGTGTCTGCAATGCCGCCTTCAACGCCGGCGTCACCGGTGCCGGTGTCGCTGCTGTCGCTGGGAAAAAGCGTGTCGGTCACGTCGGACTCCTCGGGGTCGTGGCGGTCGGTCTCATTGCCGCTGTCGGCGGCTCTGGCGGTCATCGCGTTGGCTTTGCGGATGCGGGCGCGCCAGGCGTGCTCGTCGTAAGCGGCGGCGTCGGCGCCGTCGACGAACCGGGTACGCCGTCTGTGGCCGTCCGGTCGTACACGACGTCGACGGAACCGACCCACTGGGTGATGCGCACGATCACGTCCGGCATGGCGGCAGCACCGTAGCTGATCGAGGATCGCACGGCACCATCGGCCAGGCGCGTGATTGTCGGATCCTGCGCGGTGGTGCTGTTCTGGTTGATCGTGCGGGCGTCGAAGGCCCGCCCGCCCGTCTGCTGCGTTGCCTCGACTCGAACTGTGAGCCCGCGCACGATGTAGACCTGAGTCTGCCCGATGCCCTGTTGCACGTCGATCACACGCGTTGCATCCGGCGACGTCGTACCGCTGTTCGCATCCAGGTAGAGGGAATAGGTACCGAGCGGTACGAAGACTCGCGTGCTCGCAACGCCTTGATCATGTGCCGAGCCGATGACCAGATCGCGGCCGCGCGGTGGCAGCGCCGTGAGCACGCTGGCAAGCACGAGAAGGATCGACACGAAACTCAGGAATCCGCTGCGCCGCCGCAGCACGCCGGCCAGAATGATGGCCAGACCGAAGACAAGGGTTGCGCTCGCAAGGCCGATCGTGACGGCGTAGCCCGCGATATCCGGAGTGCTGAATGCGACGGCCGTTGTGATCGCGCCGGCGAGGATCGCGACGCCGAAGGTGATCCCGATGTATGCGCCGCTGGTTCGCGGATTGGCGAGCCTGCGCTGCCGGCGTGCTTCATTCGCCTCCGCTGCCATCGCCTGGGACTGGGCGCGGATCTCGGCAGAGCGTTGCTGGCGCACGGCGCGCTGCTCGGCGTCCTGCGTGCTACGCCACGCGTCGTGCTCGGCCTTCCACTGGGCCTGGGACTCCTTCCACGCTTCGAGACCTTCCGGGTCGCTCGGCGCCTGCGACGCGGGAGGCGCCGGTTCGGCGGTTGCGGAGCCGGCCGTTGCGTGGCCGGTGGCAGGCGCGGTGGTGGCGGCGAATGGTGCTGCACCAGCGGCATCCGTTCGGAGGTTCGCCGTGCTGTCGGAGAATCCGGCTCCCGGGGCGGGAGGCGTCGCGGAAGCCGTTCGCGCGCCCGTTTGCTCGCCCCGGGAAGTCCAACGGTTCGATCGTGCCGCCCAGACGATCACGGCCACGATGAGGCCGACGATCACCAGGCTCCACAGCGTGCGGCCGACAGCTGCGGGCCAGAACGGCTCGCTCCAGAACTGGGCTCCGGCCCACCAGATACCCTGTGTGACCGGCAGGAAACTGAGCAGTGCGATGACCGCGATCGCCACGACCGGAGGGTCCAGCCGCCCGGAGATCAGCCGCTCCAGGTGGATGTTGTCCTGCGAATCGGGCAGCAGCAGCCACGCCGCGGCGTAGAAGAGGAACGCCGGGCCGCCGAGAACGGCGATCACCACGAGGATGCCGCGCACGATGAGCGGATCGATGCCCAGGCGCTCGGCGATGCCGCCGCAGACGCCGCCGATCCAGCCGTTGCTGCGCACGATGCCGAGGCCGCGCATCCAGTTGAAGAAGCGGTTGGAGCCAGCGCTGCCCTGGGAATAGTTGGGCGCGGTGTTGCCGGGTTGATTGTTGCCGGGTGGAGTGCTGGTGGGTTCTGCCATGTCTCCAATGCTGGCGGCGCCGGCCGCCTGCCGCTATCAGGGACTCCCCTGAGCGCACCCTGAATCTTGCACTGCACCGCCCACGAGCTTGCGGACTCTGATTGGATGCTTACGTGACTCCCGCCGCACCCCCCGCCCCCGTGCGCCCCGGGCGAGCGCCCCTTCAGCGCCCGCGCGAGTGCGTGCTCGGTGGCGTGTGCGAGAGCTTGGCGCGCCATCTCGGCGTATCGGTGTTGAGCATGCGTTGGCTTGCCGTCGGCCTGGCTTTCTGCGGTGGCGCCGGACTGCTGCTCTACCTGTGGCTGTGGGCACTTGTGCCGCTCGAGCGAGCTGATTTCCCACGGGAGGTGGCCGGCGTGCACGAGGCGCCCGGCCGGTACAACGTGCCCGGTTTGCACGGTGCGGGAGTGCACCGTGGCGTGCCCGTCGCCTGGCTGCTGCTGGCGGTCGCCGCGGTGAGCGCCGGATTCGTCCTCGTGCTGACCGGCCAGGATGCGAGCAACCCGGATGCGAACGTCGCGATTCCGCTGGTCACTGCTGCGGTCTCGATGATCGCGTGCGCGGCGGGAGCGGTCGCATGGGAGCAATTCGTGGACGTGAGCGGCACTGCTCGGCCGCGATCGGCATCCGTCATTCGAATTTTGGCGGGCGTGCTGCTTCTCGGTGTCGCGCTACTGCAGATGTTCGCGAGCGGGTCACACCCCGTGCTCGAGTTGCTCCTGGTGCTGGTCACCTTGTTGGCGGGGCTGGTGGTTCTGCTCGGGCCGTGGGGGTTGCGGCTCTGGCAGGAGGTGATCGCAGAGCGCACCAAGCGGGTGCGTGAGGAGCAGCGGGCGGAGATCGCCGCGCACCTACACGATTCCGTGCTCCAGACGCTCGCGCTGATTCAGAATCGGGCCGGCGCATCCAGCGAGGTTGCCCGCATTGCGCGGGCGCAGGAACGAGAGTTGCGCGAATGGCTGTACGCGGGCGGCGGCCCGGTCGAGGGCGATCTGGGCAGCGAGTTGCGCGATTTCGCGGCAGCGCTCGAACTCGACTATCCGGTGCACATCGAAGTGATCACCGTCGGCGGCAGTGTCGGCTCCCCCAGCCTTCAGTCGTCGAACGGCGAGGTTGCAGCGGCCGTGCGAGAGGCGATGCTCAATGCCGCGCGGCACGCGGGCGGTGACGTGTCCGTATATCTGGAGGGCTCGGCATCCGCCCTCGATGTGTTCGTACGCGATCGTGGCGCCGGCTTCGACCCGGCTGCGGTGCCGGCCGATCGACTCGGCGTGCGGGAATCGATCGTCGGGCGGATGCGTCGCGCCGGCGGACGTGCAACCGTCGCGCCGGGCGCGGGCGGCGTCGGCACGGAAGTGCACGTGCATATCGAACGGCAGAGCACGGGGAGTGAGAGGAGTACGGGGAGTGAGAATGCTCGGCCTCAGAAAGTCGCCCCTGAGGGGGTTGAACCCAAGGGGTTTGAACCTGAGGAGAAGGAGGGATACACGTGAATGATTCGCCGATCACGGTGGTGATCGTTGACGATCACTCCATTTTCCGTTCCGGGCTGCGCGCCGATTTGGATGCGTCGATCCAGGTGCTCGCCGAGGCCGGCGATGTGAGTTCTGCCGTCGAGGCCATCGTCGAGCATCAACCGCGCGTCGTGCTGCTCGACGTGCACCTGCCGGGCGGAGCCGGCGGGGCCGGTGCCGGTGGAGTCGGTGGCGCCACTGGGGGTGTTGGTGGTGCTGCCGCTGGCGTGGCCGCTGCCGCCGGGGCGAGCGGTGGCGCTGAAGTGTTACGCCGCTGTTCGGGGCGCTGCCCGAACACCCGGTTCCTGGCGTTGAGTGTCTCGGATTCCGCTGAGGACGTCGTCGGCGTCATCCGGGCGGGAGCGCGCGGCTACATCACCAAGGGCAGCTCGGGTACCCAGGTCTCACAGGCCGTTCGCGCCGTCGCAGACGGCGACGCGGTGTTCTCCCCGCGCCTGGCCGGCTTTGTTCTGGATGCGTTTGGGGCGGCATCCGGTGAGCAAGCGGAGGCGAGCGACGAACTGGACCGTTTGTCGGCCCGCGAGCGTGAGGTTATGCGGCTGATTGCGCGCGGGTATTCCTATAAAGAGGTCGCGGCCGAGTTGTTCATCTCGATCAAGACCGTGGAAACGCACGTGTCTGCCGTGCTCCGCAAGTTGCAGCTTTCGTCGCGGCACGAGCTGACGGCGTGGGCGCTGGAGCGGCGGCTGCTGTAGTCGCAGAGACGGTGCGAAAGGTGATGCCGGGCAGAGCTCGTTCCCAGAGCTTGTCGAAGGGTCTGCCCGTTGAGAGTTCAGTCTCAAAGTAGTTGACGAAAGTCAACTATCGCTATATAGTTGACCGTTGTCAATTATTAGCAGGAGTCAGATGTCACGCGACACGCGTCCCACGCAATCACGCACCAAAGAACGCAGCACAGAAGGCAGCGCAGCAGGCAGCGCAGCACGCACAGCAGTATCGGAGCCCGTGGCCGCCGGCGGGGGAATGACCCACCGCCAAGTGCTCGAAGCTTTGTCAGGGCTCCTCCTCGGCATGTTCGTCTCGATCCTGGCCGGCACGGTGGTCAGCACCTCGATGCCGTTGATCATCTCCGACTTGAAGGGCGACCAGTCCGCTTATACCTGGGTTATCACGGCCACCCTGTTGGCGACCACGGTCTCGACCCCGCTCTGGGGCAAGTTCGCCGACCTCTTCAACCGAAAGCTGCTCATCCAGCTCGCACTTGTCGTTTTCGTGCTCGGCTCGGCCTTGGCCGGGTTCTCGCAGAACACCGGTACCCTGATCGGCTTCCGGGTGTTGCAGGGCCTCGGTGCCGGCGGCCTTGCCGCGCTCAGCCAGATCATCATGGCCGACATCATCAGTCCGCGTGAACGCGGCAAGTACGCCGGACTGTTCGGTGCAGTCATGGCGCTCGGCACGATCGGCGGCCCGCTACTCGGTGGCGTGGTGACGGATGCCTTCGGCTGGCGCTGGAACTTCTTCATTGCGCTGCCCGTTGCGATCGTCGCAATCCTGCTGCTGCAGCGCACTCTGCACCTGCCGAAGCTTGCCAAGCGAGCGGTCTCGATCGACTATTTGGGTGCCGTGCTGATTACCGCCGGAGTCTCGCTCCTGCTGGTCTGGGTGACTCTGGCCGGCACTCAGTTCGAGTGGGCATCGCTGACCTCGTTTGCGATGGTGCTCGGTGCGGCGGCGCTGTTGATTACCGCCGTCATCGTCGAGTTCAAAGCGAAGGAGCCGATCATCCCGCTTTCGCTTTTCAAGAACCGAACCTTCACCCTGTCCGTCATCGCCAGTATCTCTGTCGGCGTGTCGATGTTCGGCACCTCGGTCTACCTGGCGCAGTACATGCAGTTGGCGCGCGGTGCGACGCCCACCGAGTCCGGACTGCTGACCATTCCGATGATGGCTGGCCTGCTGATATCCTCGACCCTGTTCGGAAACCTGATCAGCCGCCGCGGCAAGTGGAAGTCGATCATGGTGTCCGGCTCTGTGCTGATCGTCGCCGGCTCGCTCCTGTTGGGCAGCCTGCAATATCAGACCAGCCTGGTGCTAGTCGGCGTCTACATGTTCATTCTCGGCGTCGGCGTCGGCATGATCATGCAGAACCTGGTGCTGGTTGTGCAGAACACGACGGACGTAGCACGTCTCGGTGTCGCCACAAGCGGAGTGACATTCTTCCGCAGCCTCGGTGGCACCATCGGCGTGTCGGTGATGGGCACGGTTCTCGGCACCTACATCGCCAACCACATCAAAGACGGCGTCGGCGCTCTGAGCCCGGCCAACCAGGCTGTTGCAGCGCACGCCCTCGGCGATGGGACGATCCCGCACGTCGCGAGCCTTCCGGGTGCGATTCGAGTGCTGGTCGAGTCGGCGTACGGCTCCGGCGTCGGGTTGGTGTTTTTGGTTGCAGCACCGCTGGCCGTGGTCACACTCATCATGGTCGCGTTGCTGCCCAACATCCCACTCGGCACCAAGAACGCGATCGACCTCCAGCGCGACAAGCACGCAGCGCACCAGGTCGAGGTGGAAGATGTGGAAGACACCCTGATCGGCGTGAGCGCCGGATATGTGGCGCTCCCGCCGGTCGGTCAAGCGCACCCGACCGGTTCGATTCGGGTGATCGACAGCGCGCATGGGGACGCGCCCGGGGCGGGTTCGCGTTAGGAGGCGGAGATCATGACTGAGATGCGTGATACGGATGCCCCCGCGACTGCGGTGACGGATGCCGCCGTGCGGGACGCGCCGGAAGCTGCGATGGATGCCGCTGTGGGTGCGGTGACGGATGCCGCTGTGGGGGACGCGATCGTGGATGTCGAGGAGCAGCTGAGCGTGCTGATGGGCCATGTCAGGGCAAGCATCCGCGATACTGCCGTGCGTGTGGATCCGGCACTGCAACCGTTCGGTTTGACGGTGTTGCAGACGCTGGGTCGCTGCGGGCCGCTTCATGCCGGCTCTCTTGCCGACCATCTCGCGGTCGACCGGAGCATGATCAGCAGGCAGGCCCGCCAGCTGGAAGAGCTCGGGCTGGTCGAGTTACGGGTTGACCCGAGTGACGGCCGTGCACGCATCATGGCGCTCACGCCGCGCGCCGTGGCAAGACTCGAGGAGGTGCGCGCCGGAAACGCGGCACTGATGCACACCCGCCTTCGCGCCTGGCCGCTGGATGACCTGCGTCAGATCGCCGCCCTCCTCGGGCGCCTGAACGGTCCGGCCGCGTAGTGCCGGAGATATCGACACTCTCGCGGGTTGTCAATATGTCCTAACAAAGCTGGCAAAAGTCGTGTATCGTGAGGATTCACTGATTCTTACGAAGAGAAGGCCTTCGCGCAGCATGACAGAGCCCATACCAACGGAGCCGGCACCGACCGAGCGCGCACTGCCTGAGCACGCACAGTCAGATCGCTTCGACGTCATTACCATCGGCAGAGTCGGTGTCGACATCTACCCGCTCCAGCATGGCGTCGGACTGGAGGACGTCGAGACATTCGCGAAGTTCCTCGGTGGCAGCGCGACCAACGTCTCGATTGCCGCAGCCCGGCATGGACTGCGTTCGGCCGTGATTACCAGGGTCGGCAACGATCCGTTCGGACGGTTCGTGCACCGAGAACTGAGTCGGCTCGGAGTCGACGATCGGTTCGTCAGCGGTGTCGAGGGCTTGAACACCCCGGTGACGTTCTGTGAGGTCTTCCCGCCTGATGACTTTCCGATCTACTTTTATCGGGCCCCGATCGCACCGGACCTCGTGATCAACGATGACGAGCTGGACCTGGCCGCGATCGCAGACGCGAAGATCTTCTGGGCCACGGTGACAGGGCTCTCGCAGGAGCCGAGCCGCTCGGCTCATCACGCCGCCTGGGCAGCGCGCGGACGTGCGCCGCTGACGATCCTCGACCTCGACTACCGACCGATGTTCTGGGAATCACGAGATGTGGCGCACCACGAAGTGTCCCGTGCGCTGGAGCAAGTTACGGTCGCTGTTGGCAATGCCGAAGAGTGCGAGGTCGCCGTCGGCGAGACCGAGCCGATGCGCGCAGCGGATGCTTTGCTCGATCGAGGCGTGCAGCTTGCGGTGGTCAAGCAGGGGCCGCGCGGTGTGCTGGCGAAGACTCGTGATGAAACAGTCGAGGTCGGCGCGTTCCCGGTCGAGGTCGTCAACGGGCTCGGTGCCGGCGACGGCTTCGGCGGGGCACTTTGCCATGGCCTGCTCGAGGGCTGGCCGTTGGAACGGGTGATCGCATTCTCGAATGTCGCAGGGGCGATCGTGGCCTCCCGACTGGAGTGCTCGACCGCGATGCCATCCAGTGACGAGGTCGAGGACGCCCTCCGTGCCGGGTCGCTTTCGGTCGGCACTGGCGATGCCGGCCTGCTCGGCGGCCCGCTCGGCGGCACAGCGACGGGAGACGTCAATGCCACCGCGTGAATTCCCGGTCGACACGATCGAAGGACCGCTGACTGCGAGCGACTTTGCGCACATCCGCAGCGTCAGGCTCACGGAGCCGGCTGCGATAACTCACGCACTCGACGCTCGGCGACGCAGGCCGCTCGCGGTCGGAGACAACCGGCTGTTCATCATCGCAGCGGACCATCCCGCTCGCGGTGCGCTGGGTGTGGGGGATGACGCCATGGCAATGGCCAACCGCTACGACCTGCTGCAGCGGCTCGCACTCGCGCTGAGCAGACCCGGTGTGGACGGCGTGCTCGGAACCCCGGACATCATCGAGGACCTGGCGATCCTGGGCGTGCTCGACGACAAGATCGCCGTCGGCTCGATGAACCGGGGCGGGCTGCGCGGCGCGGTCTTCGAAATGGATGACCGCTACACAAGCTACGACATCGACTCGATCGCCGAATCGGGTCTCGACTTCGCCAAACTCCTGCTGAGGATCAATCTCGCAGACCAGCACACGGCGAGCACCCTTGAGCGCACGGCGCGCGCCGTCACCCACGCGGCCGAGCGCAAACTGCCGATCATGATCGAACCGTTCATCAGCGAATGGGCCGACGGGCACATCCACAACGACCTGAGCGCGGAAGCGGTGATCATCTCCATGGCGATCGCGGCAGGGCTTGGCGCGAGTTCGGCGTACACCTGGCTCAAGCTGCCGGTTGTTCCGCAGATGGAACGCGTCATGCAAGGCTCGACACTGCCGACGTTGTTGCTCGGCGGTGACCTGAACGGCAGGCCAGATGAGACGTACCGTTCCTGGGAGCACGCGCTGGCGCTGCCCGGAGTTCACGGTCTGGTCGTTGGGCGCACCATTCTGTATCCAGCGGATGGCGATGTCGCCGGCGTGGTCGACACCGCGGCGCGGCTCGTGCACGCCTGAGTGGAGGGGGAACAACCGGTGCAAACGAACGAGTGGCTTTTTCCGGCAGGTACAACCAAGCGCGACGGGTGGTCGAGCGTTATCGACGCGCAGGTCGACGGATGGCGACACACCGGAATCCGCATCGGCGAACCGTTAGCGGGCACCGCGCTCGCGCTCGACGCAGGCGAGGTGGAGCGCATCGTCGTTCCACTCGCCGGCTCGTTCCGGGTGCACGTCGGTGATGGTGGTGGCGTCGATGGCGACGGCAGTGGCGGTGATGGTGATGGTGGCGCCATGTCGCACGACTACGAATTGGGAGGTCGTTCCAGCGTCTTCGACGGGCCTACGGATGTGCTCTATGCCGGGGCAGGATGCTCGCTGTCGATCAGGGGAAGCGGGAGGGTCGCGGTTGCCGAGGCGCCGGCATCCGTTCGCAAACCGACGCAGTACATCGCGCGCGACGACGTGCCCGTCGAGCTGCGCGGAGCAGGACGATCGAGCAGACAGGTGCACAACTTCGGAACACCAGGCGCGCTCGACGCGGCGAAGCTGATCGTCTGTGAGGTGATCACGCCTGCCGAGAACTGGTCATCGTATCCGGCGCACAAGCACGACGAGCACGTGCCGGGCGTGGAATCGCGACTCGAGGAGATCTACTACTTCGAGACCGCGGTCACGCGCGGTGCGAGTGGGTCAGACGGGGCCGCGCCATTCGGCATGTTCGCCACGTACACGTCGTCGGGAGGAGAGATGGCGACCAACGCTCTCGTTCGCACGGGCGATATCGCACTCGTGCCCTTCGGCTATCACGGCCCGGCCGCCGCGGCGCCGGGCTACGACCTGTACTACCTGAATGTGATGGCGGGCCCGGACGACGAGCGGGTCTGGAACATCACGGACGACCCGGCACACGCCTGGGTCCGCGGGATGTGGGACGGTCAGGAGATCGACCCGCGGCTGCCGTATGCGAGATTGAATGGAGACAACCGATGACGACCAGGAGGATGACCGTCGCTCAGGCACTTGTGGAGTTTCTCGCCCACCAGTGGACAGTTGACGGTGAGCTGCGGGAACGAACGATCCCCGGAATGTTCGGTATCTTCGGCCACGGAAACGTTGCAGGCATCGGGCAGGCGCTCAAGCAGTTTGCCGTTGAGGATCCGACGCTCATGCCGTACCACCAGGCACGCAACGAGCAGGCGATGGTGCACGAATCCGTCGGGTTCGCCCGGATGCGTCGCCGTCGCGCAACCTTCGCATGCACGTCGTCCGTTGGACCAGGTGCGACCAACATGCTCACCGGTGCTGCCTTGGCGACGACCAACCGGCTGCCTGTGCTGCTGCTGCCTTCTGACACGTTCGCAACGAGGGTCGGCGACCCGGTTTTGCAAGGACTCGAGGCGCCGCACGATGGCAGTCTGTCCGTCAACGATGCGTTCAAGCCGTTGTCGCGCTTCTTCGATCGAGTGCAACGTCCGGAGCAGTTGTTCTCCGCCGCGCTTTCGGCCATCCGCGTGCTCACCGATCCCGTGGAGACCGGCGCCGTCGTGATCGCGCTGCCGGAGGATGTGCAGGCCGAGGCGCTTGACGTGCCGGTCGAGTTCCTCGAAGACCGCGAATGGCACATCCGCAGGCCGCAGCCGGATCGTGAGGCGCTTGAGCGTGCCGCGCACGCCATCCGGAACGCGAAGAAGCCGTTCATCGTCGCGGGCGGCGGCGTGATCTATTCGGATGCGGCCGGCTCATTGCGTGCGTTCGTCGAAGCGAGCGGGATCGCGGTCGGCACCTCGCAGGCCGGCGTCGGCGCGTTGCCGTGGGATCACGCGCTGTGTTTGGGAGCGGTCGGTGCGACGGGTACCACGGCTGCTAACCGGTTCGCGGCGGACGCGGACCTGGTGATCGGCATCGGGACGCGGTACAGCGATTTCACGACGGGGTCGCGGTCGGCATTCCAGAATCCGGACGTGACGTTCGTCAATGTGAACGTCGCCGGCTTCGATGCATTCAAGCTCGGCAGTAGCATTCCGGTCGTCGCGGATGCGCGTGAGGCTCTCGATGCGCTGACCGCAGCCCTCGGTGACGCGCGCACCTCCGCGGAGTACGGCGCACGAGTTGCCCGCGAGAAAACGCATTGGGACGCCGTCGTTGACGCGGCGTTCACGCCGAGCGGCGCACCGCTTCCCGCGCAAGCGGAGATCATCGGTGCGGTCAACGCTGCGTGCACCCCACGCGATGTCGTGGTCTGCGCGGCAGGGTCGCTACCGGGCGACCTGCACAAGTTGTGGCGTGTGCGTGATGACCTCGGCTACAACGTGGAGTATGCATACTCGTGCATGGGTTACGAGATCGCCGGAGGACTCGGAGTCAAGCGCGGTGCGCCGGATCGTGACGTGTTCATCATGGTCGGTGACGGCTCCTATCTGATGATGCATACCGAACTGGTGACGGCCGTGGCCGAGGGTATCAAGGTGATCGTCGTGCTGGTCCAGAACGACGGATTCGCGTCGATCGGCGCTCTGAGCGACACGGTCGGTTCACAGCGCTATGGCACCAAATATCGGTATCGCGATGAGGAGCACAACGGGTTCGAGGCGGGTGAGCGGCTCCCGGTGGATCTGGCGGCGAACGCGGCAAGCCTCGGCATCGACGTCATTCGAGTCGAGCCGGCCCCGGATGTGATCGCTCGCCTGCGTGACGCGCTCGTCCGGGCTAAAGCATCCAACACGGCAACTCTCATCCACGTGAACAGTGACCCTCTGCTGTTCTCGCCAGATGGAGAAGGGTGGTGGGACGTGCCGGTAGCCGCGGTATCAGCTCTCGAGTCGACCCAGAGGGCTCGGCTTCAGTACGAGCATGAGCGCACGGTGCAGCGCCCGCTGCTCCGGTAGCCGAGCGGCGGGAGCTTGTGCGCCGGCTGTTTCGGCAATCTCACCACAACAGCTCAGTCGTTCTCCTCCTTCGTTACCTTCACCGAGACGACTCCGCGGATCTCCGAGAGGCCCTCGACGAGGTCTTCGAGCGGGCCTGGCTTTTTGGCGTGGAACTTCATCTGTGCGATGACGCGCGGTGCCTTGCCTACAGCCTCGATCTTGCGTGTGTCTGTCAGGGACGCCTCGTAGCCGAGCCGGGTGGCTGCGACCAGGATCAGACGCAGAATGCCGCGACCCTCCTTGTACTGCACGATGAAGATCTGATCCTTGTCGATGGTCGGAATCCTGCGGCCGAGAATCGTGAGCACGCCGACCGCAGCGAGATACAGAAGCGTCGCGGATGTCGCCAGCACGAGCATGCCTGCCCCGCATGCCATTCCGATGGCGGCCGTCACCCAGATGGACGCTGCTGTCGTAAGCCCGTTGACGACGTTCTGTCTCACGAAGATGACTCCCGCGCCGAGGAAGCCGATGCCGGACACGATCTGCGCGGCAATACGGGAAGGGTCAAGCACGACCTCCGTGCCGATTACGGTGCTGAACCCGTAAGCGGAGACGAGCGTAAACACGGCCGCCCCAAGGCCGACCAGAGTGTGCGTACGCAGCCCCGCGCTTTTGAGGTGACGCTGTCGCTCGAATCCGATAACAGCAGAGAGGACGAACGCGACGACGAGAAGCAGCAGCTGCGTCAGCGTCGACGCCGAGAACGGTTCGAGTGAGATCATTTCTGCCTTTCGGCCGATTCCGCGGCCTGTAACAGATAATGATAGTATGTCCGAACATGACTGCGGTAATGCGGCATCGATATCGGCTACTAGGCGGCGCCCTCGTGCACTAGAGTTTGTAAAGACATATTGATCTTTGCCAATCCGGGATCCAAAGAAGGAGTACCGATGATTACGGTGGCGGGTGCGCCGGTCAGCTTCGGCGTTTTCGAGTTGAGTCCTGAGGATGGTGTCAAGCTTGCAAATGCTGACGAGGTGTGTACAGTCCTGCGTGACACCGGCTATGCCGGGGTAGACATGGGGCCCGTCGGGTTTCTGGGGCGCGATGCCGAGTTGCGAGAACGACTGACCCGCTACGGCCTCGAACTCGCAGGCGGCTGGATCGATCTGCCCTTCTCCGATGGCGAGGCGTTCGACGCGGCGCTGGCGACACTCGACGACACACTCGATGTTTTCGTCGAGGCGGCCGAGGGTGAGCCGAGCAGGTTACCACTGCCAACGCTGGCATGCAGCGGCTCCGCCATGCGTAGGGCAAATCCGGGTGGAGGAGCGCAGTTCGCGCTGACCGACGAGCAGTGGAAACCGTACGCAGACAATGTCACGCGCGCCGTCGAACGCGTGCGCGGCCGTGGGCTGGAGCCGACGTTCCACCATCACGCTTGCACCTATGTCGAAACTCCTGCCGAGATCGACCAGCTATTGAGCCGCACGGATGTCGGGCTCACCTTCGACACCGGCCACCTCATTCTCGGTGGTGGCGATCCGCTCACCGGATGGCGTCGCTGGAGAAAGCGCATCAACCACTTGCACCTCAAAGATGCGCGCAGCAGTGTTCTGGAATCCGTCGTGAAGGGCAAAGGCGACATGCGGGCAGTTTGGGCCGGTCGGGCGTTCGTGCCGTTCGGGGAGGGAGATCTGGATCTGAACGGCATCATGAACGAGGTCGTCGCCAGCGGCTTTGACGGTTGGCTGATCGTCGAGCAAGACACCATCCCGCGCATCGACGACGATCCGGCTCAGATCGTTGTCGACCACGGCACGAACCGGGAGGCATTGAGAAAGTGGCTGTAACCACTCGCAGAATCCGGGTCGGTGTCGCAGGCCTCGGCGCCGTGGCTCAGTCTGTGCACCTCCCGCTGTTGCAACGACGGTGGGACCTGTTTGAGATCGCAGCCGTCGCCGACCTGTCAGCCACCGCGACGAACGCAGTCGGCGAGCAGTTCGGTGTCGGGTCGGAACATCGACACACGAGCTTGGACGAGATGCTCGAGCGGGAGTCGCTCGACGGTGTGCTGCTGCTCACGTCGGGCTCGCACGGAGATGCGGCGGCAGAATGCGTGAGGCGCGGTGTCGGCGTGTTCTGCGAAAAGCCGCTGGCCTACACGCTGGCCGAGATCGACAGGCTGCAGGCCGCCGAGGCCGTGGCGGACAGACCGCTGCTCCTTCTCGCGTACATGAAGGAATATGACGTGGCCGTACAGCGGCTACGCGAACGCTTGCCCACGGCATCCGAAATGCGTTATGTGAATGTCGAAGTGCTGCACCCGAGCGGGCCGTCGCAACTCGCCTACGCGAACATTCGGCGGCCGGTGCACGACGCGGATCCGGATGCCCTCGCCGCCGTCGTCGACGCCGGTCACGCGGTGATCCGGGAGGCCATCGGAGCTGAGGCACCGCGCGAGTTCGGCGACCTGTACGCGAACGTGATTCTGGGTAGTCTCATTCACGATATCTCGCTGGTGCGCAGCCTGTTCGGACAGATTCGCGACATCGAGCGTGCGACACTGTGGGCGACGCAGGATGCGCCGGGGTCTCTGGAGGTCTCCGGCACTATCTCGGATGAGGTGCGTTTCCATCTGCATTGGCATTATCTGGAGAACTATCCGCGCTATCGCGAAACCGTGACGATGCATCACACGACCGGCAGCCTCGAGCTTGAGTTCACCGTGCCGTATCTGCTCAATGCCCCGACGGAGCTGCGCATCGTCTCGCGGGACGGCGAGGGAGAGTCGGTCGAAGTCGTCCGCGATGTCGCGGAGGCTTTCGAACGCGAACTGGTCGCGTTCCACCGCATGGTGACGGAGCGGACGGCACCGCCGACCGGGTCGGCGCAGGGCCGACTCGACGTCGTGACGGGGCAGAAGATCACCCGTGCGCTCGCGGCGAGTCGGGGCATTCCCCTCGGAGGCGAGGCGGCGGCGACCGCCCTTGCGTAGCACGCGTCGTTGTTTCTGATAATGTCAGCACATATACAATGGGATGCGTCCTGCCATAGAAAGCCGGGGTGAGCAATGAGCGACACAGCAGACACCACGCTGTCAACGGATTTGTTCATGAGCATTGATCGTTCAGGTCCGATCCCGTTGTATTACCAAGTTGCGACACGAATCGAAGAGGCTATTCGCGACGGTCGGCTCCCGGCAGGGGCAAAACTGGAGAACGAAGTTGCGCTCAGCGAGCGGCTTGGCTTGTCACGGCCGACTATCCGCAGAGCGATCCAAGACGTCGTAGACAAAGGCCTTCTTGTAAGGCGTCGGGGAATCGGCACTCAGGTTGTGCACGGTGAGATCACCCGTCAGGTGGAGCTCACAAGTCTGCACGAAGATCTCGAACGCTCGGGCAGGCATCCGTCAACCGTCCTCCTCGTGCGCGAGGTCATTCCGGCCGACGAGGCGATAGCGGCGCTACTCGTGGTGGCAGAGGGCTCACCGGTGCTGCATCTGCGGCGCTTGCGCAGCGCCGATGACACACCCGTCGCGATCCTCGAGAATCATCTCCCTGCGGATTTCGCAGACCTGAGTGAAAGCGATCTCACGCGCTATGGCCTGTATCAGGTCTTGCGCGCCCGAGGCACGACCATGCGCGTCGCCCGCGAGCGCATCGGGGCCAGGCGAGCGACTAACCCGGAGAGCAAGCTGCTGGACATGGACAAGGGCGCACCGGTGCTCACCATGGACAGGACCGCATATGACAGCTCGGGTCGCGCTGTTGAGTATGGGCGCCACTGCTACCGCCCTGACATGCATTCGTTTGAGGTCACACTCGTCGACCGTTAGGTCGGCGTCGCTCGTTGCATACGACGGCGACGTGTTCGGACAAGCGTACGTTGACCCCTGACGTTTAAGGCTTCTTATGTCGTGAAGTTAACGCGCGTCGTACGACCCGGAGAGCTCTTCCACGACCCCGAGCAGGGTCGGGTACCGCGTGCCGCCACCGCCGACCGCGATGAAGTCGGGAGCGAGAAAGGCCGGGGAGTCGATGGCACCGCGTGAGTATCCGAGATAGTTTCCGCCGGACTGTTCCAGGATCAAAATCCCGGCGGCAACGTCCCACGGACTGGTCGAGAACCCCATCGTCGCGTCGGCCCATCCGGCGGCAACGTGGGCGAGACACAGCGCGGCACTGCCGAAGTTGCGTACCGCCTGGAAGCCGACCAGCAGCGTGCCGTGCGCCTCGAGGGCGGCGGCATCGAAGAGTTGCAGGTCACGCGCGTTGGGAAAGCTTGAGACGATAGTCGCTGAGAGCTCGTTTTCTGCGGCCAGAGCGTGAAGTCTCCGCCCGCCCAGCCAGGCGCCGGTGAGGTCCGCGCTGAACAGATCACCGCTGACCGGGTTGAAGACGACGCCGGCAACCACACGATCATCGATGACGGCTGCGATGGAAACGCACCATAGGGCGATGCCGCGAGCGAAATTAGAGGTGCCGTCGATCGGGTCAATGTACCAGATCACCCGCCCCGTGCCGATTTTTCCGCCCTCTTCGCCGATGATGGTCGAGTCGGGAACCTCACTGAGGATCACGGAGACGATCTGGCGCTCAGAGGCTTTGTCGTGCACCGTGACGATGTCGTGTACGTCGCGCTTGAAGTCGAGCCGCATCGTGGTGCGGAAGGCGGCGAGCAGCTGATCGCGCACACTCCGCGCCGCCGTGGTCGCGACGCCTCGTAGGCTTCGGGATTCCTCTTGGATATTCATGTCGCGGCCCGATAAGTCAGGAGCGCGGTGCCTTGTGCGTCCGTGCCGTCGTCCGGCGCTACGTGCATCAGGATGTCACCGGAGTCCTCGGTGAGGGCGAAGGGATTGCGAGTGACGACGTGTCCGGCATCACTGAATGCGGCCACTGGCATTTCTTGTTGCACCCGATGGGCCGGGAAGTCGACTATCGCGATGCCACCGAGCTCGCACGGGTCACTTCCGTGTTGAGTCGGTAGGACCGCAATGCCGCTGCACAAGACTCGTCCGCCTCCCGCATACTGTGCATCCTGGTAGTCGACGAAACCGCTCGGATTCGACCAGCGATCGAGTTCTGTTCCATTTTGAGTCCATGTGGTGAACTCCCTGGATCCCCAGTTGGCGCCGTGCAGCACCCCGTTCTCGGCATCGCTGACAATCCAGCCGACATGATCCCGAACCCGGAATCTCTCCGTCACCTCGAGCGTTGCGGGATCGATTGTGAATACGATTGCGTTGCTGGCGGGACGGTACTCGGCCACGGGCACCCATACCTCGGCCCCGTCAAAAGCAATGCCGCCGGGGTGATAGTTGTGACCGTCTGCAAGAAGGATGTCGCGCAGGAGACTTCCCTCGTCGTCCAGAACAAATACGTGACCAATGCCACGACCCGCAGTTCTCCATGGTGGATTCGGGAGGCGTTGCGGTTCCTCAGTGACCTCGACCGACGAAAGGATGATGCGGTCTCCGGCGAAGGCCAG
The DNA here is from genome assembly GCF_030866825.1 of Rathayibacter sp. SW19. NCBI lineage: Bacteria > Bacillati > Actinomycetota > Actinomycetes > Micrococcales > Microbacteriaceae > Rathayibacter > Rathayibacter soli. The sequence goes on along the minus strand of NZ_CP133020.1, from coordinate 3,974,534 downwards.
TCCTTGTGGGTGGTGGGTCGCGAATCTGAGGGGGATGCGTCCCACGAGTTCCCAGCGCGTATCACGTCCGGCCTGGAAGACGCTCCGCGCGCCCGTCATCAGGTTTATGTTGTCGCCTGTGTACATGGATGAGTCCGCCTTAGTGAACCTGGAGAGAAGGGGGGCATCAGATTGCCTCCCCACCATCGTGCCTTCTTACAATATCCTTTGTAAAGACATATGATGCGTCACGCTCCACGCTCCACGCTTTGCATTTGCAGTGGTGCGCGTCGGCACTACAATCCCGTAAATTCATGTTCGTACATCTTGACTTTTCGGTTAAATGTCAATACGTTCTAACAAAGTGGCAACGGCGCTCACTTAGCCCGCACCCCCATTTACCCTTGGGTGCCGCCCTGACGCGCTGTGGGGTCACCTGATCTATTTACCGAGAAGTATCAGAAGGATCACCATGAAAACACATCGCGGGATTTTGGCCACCGCTGTCGCGGCGGTTGGTTTGCTGGCACTAGCAGGCTGTTCGTCCGGAAGTAGTCCGGCGTCAAGTTCCTCCAAGGATTCGGTCACGGTCTTCATAAGTGGAGGTGCCAATATCCAGGACCTGTGGCAGAAGTCACTAATCCCGGCGTTCGAGAAGACGCACAAGGGTTACAGCTTCAAGGTCATCCTCGACCTGCATGGCACGCATGACACTCAGACCATCGCGAAGCTGACCAGCGCTGCGCAAACCAAGAAGGATCCGGGGTACGATCTCGTCGATGGCGCATTCATCAGCCAAGTTTCGCAGGCAGGCCTCCTCACGCCCGTATCAACGAAGAATATTCCGAATCTCAAGAACGTGCCGGCAAGCACGCTGAAGGCAGGCGGCACGAGCGGGATTCCGTATCGTGGCTCGTCCGTGCTGCTGGCGTACAACTCGGACGCGGTGAAGACTCCACCCAAAACAATGGACGACTTGTTGGCTTGGATCAAGGCAAACCCGGGCAAGTTCACGTACAACACGCCGAACACGGGCGGCGCTGGCCAGTCGTTCGTGACGGCTGTCCTCGACAAGTACGTCCCAGCCGCGGTTCGTGAACAGATGGTGACGGGGTACGACAAGAGTCTCGAGAGCCATTGGGATCAGGGCTTGGCGGAGCTTGCGAGCCTCAACCCCTACGTTTACCAGAAAGGTGTGTATCTGAACGGTAACGTTGCGGCAATCGATTTGCTTGGTAGTGGTCAAATCGATATGACGCCGATCTGGTCCGACCAATTGCTGACGGGCTTGAAGAGCGGACAGTTGCCTCCAACGACGAAGTACACGCAGATCTCCAATCCATCACTCACGGGCGGAGCGGCTTATCTCGGTATTCCAAAGACCTCGACCCACCAGAAGGCTGCCTTGACGGTCGCCAATTGGTTGCTCACTCCGCAAGCTCAGGAGTTGATGGTCACCACGGTTGCCGGGTACCCAGTCATCAGTCTCGATCAGTTGCCGGCATCGGTGCAAACCACGTTCAAGGGCACGGATTCGAGCAACCTTCGACCGACGTACTTCGCGTCAATGAACCAAGACATGAACAACCTGTGGGCGCAGAAGGTACCTGGGAAATAATGACGACGGCCCCCCTACGAAAGCGACTCGCTGGGAAGGGTGCGGTCGTCAAGAGGACGTCCAAGCTCTCCCCTCTCGGCTTTGTCATGGCGCTGCCGCCCATCCTCCTGGTCGTGGTGTTCATCGGGCTTCCGGTCATCCTCGCCTTGGGCTTCACGCTGGGCTTCACAGGTGGCCTGAACTCGGTGGTCTCCACGATCGGGCTCAATGTGCATCAGGCGACGCACTGGTGGGGCACGCTGGCCGCGTACGAGGAAGTATTTACCTCTGCGAGGTTTCTCGCTGACCTTCTAGTCACTGTTGTGGTGACTCTGATCAGTTCCGCTGTTGTGCTCTTCATGGCGCTCGGCATCGCTTTGTACCTGCGTATGAAGGGCGGCGTGGTCGCCACGTTCCTGTCCGGCCTGGCGGTGGTTCCGCTCTTCATCCCCGTGGTAATCGGATCGTGGGCCATCATCACGTTCTACGCCCCTGACGGATTTCTTCGGAGCATCTTCGCCACATTCGGGCTGGTGGGGCCGACGTTCGGATACACCGTCGTTGCCGTTGTGATTGGTTCGGTGTGGGTGTCGCTTCCGTTCGCAGTCCTACTGATTACATCGGGGATGCAATCCATTCCCGACGCGATGATCGAGGCTGCGCGTGATGCTGGGGCCGGGACTCTCCGCATCGCTTGGTCGGTGATGATTCCGATGGCCTTTGTACCCATAGTGATTGCGGGCACATTCACAGCAATCGGTGTCATCGGTTCCTTCACAGTGCCGTATTTCACTGGCCCGAATACACCGAACATGCTAGGTGTCGAACTCACCAACTACTTCACCTCGTTCAATCAGCCTCAGCAATCCGTTGTTATGGCGTTTGCGATTTTCATCGCCGCATCGGGAATCGCCGTGTACTACGTGTGGGCGAACTTTCGTGGAGCAAAGACACAGGGAAGAGTCTGATGGCTGACACGATCGATGCCACCCCACTGACTCTCGCCAAGGTGCACGCGCGGCGGGCCAGGGCTGGTGGCCGCGCACAAGAGGTTGCCCCGGGTCGCTCTGGCGGGGTCGCGAGCAGTGTACTGATCGCGATTTTCGTCGCCTTCATGATCTTGTTCATCCTCGGCCCGTTGCTCTGGCTTGCGGTCCACGCATTCGCAGGGAGCTGGACATATCCGAGCCTCGCCCCGCGTTCCTGGACGCTGCATTGGTGGTCTGAGGTGTTCAGTGACCCTGCGCTGGGAACGGCCGTGCTCAATTCGTTGATCATTACGCCGCTGGTTGTTATCGCATCGGCAGTAATCTGCCTGCCCGCGGCCTACGCGTTCGCACGGTACAACTTCGTAGCAAGGAAGTCTTTTTTAGTCGGCCTTTTCGCGGTGAACGCGTTCCCGAAGATAGGGCTGTTCGCGACGCTCGCAACCCTGTTCTACGCGCTCAATCTGATGAACACCGTCCTAGGGATTATGATCGTGCAGATTCTCGGCACAATCATCTTCATGACCTGGATCCCTGCTGCGGCCTTCGCCGCTGTACCTCGAAATCTTGAAGAGGCCGCGAGGGATGCCGGTGCTTCCAAGCTTCGTGTGTTCATCAGCATCACGCTTCCAATGGCGATGCCGGGGATCCTAGTCGCCGCCGTGATGTCGTTTCTTGCCGCGTTCGATGAGGCTCAGGGTACCTATCTTGTTGGAGCTCCAACGATCTTCACCATGCCAACCGAGATGTACACACTCGTCTTGAACTATCCGAACCAGGTCGCCGCAGTCTTTTCAATCCTGATGTCCATTCCGTCCGTGGTCCTATTGATGGTTGCCAGAAAGCGCATCATGGGTGGCCAACTCGCTGAGGGATTCCAGATCAGATAAGGAGGTATGCCATGAGCACACCGCAAGGAACCACGCTCCGAGAGGCAACTGATTCCGCCAGCCTGGGCAACTCGATTTCCGGTCTGCAAATTGCTGGTTTGAACAAGGCGCTCGGGGGTCGCACGATCATCGACGAACTCAATCTTTCGGTGAACGAAGGCGAGCTTGTCTCGCTACTCGGGCCATCCGGTTGCGGAAAGACAACAACCCTTCGCATGATCGCCGGCTTCCTGTCCCCGGACAGCGGTTCGATCATCGTGGCTGGTCGCGATGTCACGAAGCTGGGCGCGGAGAAGCGCCCGAGCGCGATGGTGTTCCAGAACTACGCGCTCTGGCCGCACATGACGGTATTCAAGAACGTTGCGTTCCCGCTCAAGCTCCGTAAGGTGCCGAGGGATGAGATCGAAAGCCGCGTTGTCGCGATGCTTGAGATGGTCAACCTTTTGCACCACCGGGAGTCCAGGCCAGCGCAGATCTCCGGCGGCGAACAGCAGCGGGTCGCACTTGCCCGGGCTCTCGTGCAGGAACCCGACCTGTTGCTGCTCGACGAACCTCTCTCGAACCTCGATGCCAAGTTGCGGCTAAAGGTGCGTGAAGACATCCGCGAGATCCAACAACGACTCGGAATCACGACCGTCTTTGTCACACACGATCAGGATGAGGCGCTCTCGATGTCTGATCGCATCGCGGTGATGAATGCAGGCAAGATTGAGCAATATAGCTCGCCCGCTGAGCTCTACGAACAGCCGAAGACGGCATTCGTCGCGGGCTTTATCGGTACGATGAACCGGGTCGAAGGCGCATACAAAGACGGCCGAATTGTGGCGGGCACGGATATTGTCGGAATCCGTCCCGAAGACGTCGTGTTCAGTCGTGATGAGACGCCGAGTAGCCTGCCGGTCACCGTTGAGCGAGTCATTCCTCGCGGTCACTTTCACGAAGTGTTCCTGCAGCGCTCCGATTCGCTCCTTCGCGCTTACATTTCTGGCGACGTACCGGCGCTCGGTTCTACCGGCTTCGCCAGCATTACGAAGGCAATGACGTTCCGAGATGGCAAGCTGATTATGGAGAGCGCGGAAGGCGCTGGAACCACCGCGTGACCGCCAACCGTGCTTTCGCATTCCGCACGGGAGTGGCAGCACACCGAGGGGACTCGAGTCGGTTTCGCGAGAACACCCTTCCCGCCATCCGCTCGGCGATCGAGGCCGGTGCTGAGTTTGTCGAGATCGACGTGCGCGTCACCTCGGATGGCACAGTGATCGTTCTGCACGATCCGACACTCGAACGGCTGTGGGGGTTGCCGCTCGATGTGACCGAGGTAACGGTAGAGCAGGTGCGTGCACTTGGTGATGCCGACAACCGGCCACCGCTGCTGACGGAGGTGCTCGCTGAATTTGCGGGATCGGGGTCCACCCTGCTGATCGACATGGATGAGGCCGCACCGGCCGAGGCGGCCTTTCGGGTGACCGTCGGCTCAGATATCCAGATCGCGTGGTGCGGCGACCTGAACGGAATGCGTATCATCCGCTCGTTAGATCCACATGCGCGCATCTGGATGCCATGGGATCACCCGTACGCGCCGACGCGCGCCGACCTGGCACTGCTTGCCCCCGAGCGGGTCAATTCTCCCTACCTGGCGATGACGCACGAACGCGTGGACGCGATCCACGCGCTCGACTGCAAGGTCGCCGTGTGGACCGTAGACGACGAACTCACGATGCGATGGGTATTGGGGTTAGGAGTGGACACTGTGACGACCAACAGGCTCGCCAGACTGCAACGAATCGTTGGCGAGGGGCCGTCCGATCAACGCGCGCGAACGGGTGCGTCGATTGATGGGGTCGATCTCGACGCGGCGCTCGTCGTCGCTCGCGGGCTAGCCGAGTGGGAGATCGACTTCACTAGTTCCACCGATCCGGGCCAGATTTCCACCAAGAAGGATGCGGCAGACCTGGTCACGGAGGTTGATGTGGCGGTCGAGCGACAGGTGCGTGAGGTGATCGGCCTGCACTTCCCCGACCACGACTTCGTCGGTGAAGAGATGGGCGGTTCTGCCCGAGCAGGCGTGCCCTGCTGGTACCTCGACCCTGTCGACGGAACAGCAAACTTCGCCAATCGAATCCCGTGGAACGCGTTCTCGCTCGGCCTGGTGCTGGACGGCACGCCAATGGTCGGTGTCGTTGCCGATCCCTGGAGAGCCGACCTCTTCGAGGCAGTGCGTGGGCGAGGAGCCAAGCTGAACGGCTCCGTGCTCACCATCCCGACCAGCGAGACGGCAGAGGATCCGCTGAGCGGTCGCATTCTTTCGACTGAGCTCGCCAATCAGGTACCGTGGCCCGGCATGCTGCAGTTGCTCGAGAAGCTCGGCGAGCGCTACTGCACCATGCGTGTCATGGGATCGGGAACGATGACCCTCGTAGGGGTCGCCGCGGGGCGCGGTGTCGGCGCGGTGATTGGAAAATATGGCCCGGAGGACCACGTCGCGGCAGCCCTTATCGTGAAGGAGGCAGGTGGCGTCGTTCTCGACTCGACCGGCGCGCCGAATCTCTTCCCGGCATCCGGTGGGATCATGGCAGCTTCACCCGAGGCCGCTCAGGCGGTCTTCGACCTGTGGCGGGCTTCCCGCGAGGAGGCCGGTGCATCCGAGTGAGCGCACGGCGCAGCCACTCAGCTTTACACTGGTCACAGCGTCACATACACTTGTCGAGGTAGTTGAATTCTGCCAAGCTTTTTTGCGCCCATTTTGAGCGGCTTTCACGCCATCGCCTCGATCGTCAAGCGGAAGAAACGGTGTGAATTCTTCCCATAGGGCGGTGGCTCAATTGGTAGAGCAGCGGTCTCCAAAACCGCAGGTTGCAGGTTCAAGTCCTGTCCGCCCTGCAAGTCGGTGCTTATGCACCGGCCCACGAAAGGTGTAACAAGGTGGCCCGAAAAGTTATCGACGAACCGAGTGAAGAGGTCGTCGCCAACGCCAAGAAGGAACGCGACGCACGTCGCGGACCCTTCGCTCGGATCGCCCTGTTCATGCGCCAGGTGATGAGTGAACTCCGCAAGGTGATCACACCGACGCGTCGCGAGTTGTTCAACTACACCGGCGTCGTGCTGGTCTTCGTCGTCATCATGATGGGCTTCACCTTCGGCCTCGATCAGCTGTTCGGCTGGCTCGTGGTCCTCGTGTTCGGAAAAGGCTAAGGCGCGCACGACCGCAACAGCCGACGCGAAAGTCGGCGAACAGTGCCGGAGCAGACCAGAGCTGTGGCCGGATACAACAGAAATGGAATGGTAATCAGTGTCTGACAGAGACCGCGACGACGCCGACTGGGCGACCGCTGCAGAGCAGTCTGCCGAGGACGACGAGGCGCAGACCGGCAACGTGCTCGCATCCGAGGAAGAATCGGTCGAGTCATCCGAGCACGAAGCACTGCACACGGTCGATGAGAACGGCAACGACATCGATCTTGACGCCGTGCTCGACGCCATCGCACAAGCCAGCGACCCCGAAGCGGATGCCGCGGTGGACGAAGCCCTCGAGGTCACCGACGCCGCTGATGCCGAGGCGGCTGTTGAGGCAGTCGAGGATGAAGAAGAAGTCGAGGAAGAAGAAGAAGTCGAGGAAGAAGAAGCTGTCTTCGACCCATACGCCGAATTCGAGGCCGAACTGCGCAGCCTGCCGGGCAAGTGGTATGTCATCCACTCCTACGCCGGTTTCGAACGCCGTGTGAAGTCGAACATCGAGAACCGCAAGCAGTCGATGGCCATGGAAGACTACGTCTTCCAGGTCGAGGTGCCGATGGAAGACGTCGTCGAGATCAAGAACGGCCAGCGCAAGATGGTCACCAGGGTGCGCATCCCCGGCTACGTGCTTGTCCGCATGGACCTGAACGAAGACAGCTGGTCCGTCGTGCGTCACACCCCCGGTGTCACCGGCTTCGTCGGCAACGCTCACAATCCGACGCCGCTGCGATTCCAAGAAGCATTCTCCATGCTGAAGAGCCTCGTGCAGGTTGAGGTCGCTCCGGTCGGCAGGGCAACCGGTGGCAAGGGGCAGAAGCAAAGCGCACGCGTTTTGCCTGCAGAGGTCGACTTCGAGGTCGGCGAGACGATCACCATCAAGGAAGGCTCGTTCGCAGGCCTGCCCGGTACGATCAGCGAGATCAAGCCCGAGAGCGGCAAGCTCACCGTGCTCGTCTCGCTATTCGAACGCGAAACGCCGGTTGAGCTCAGCTTCGACCAGGTGACAAAACTCTAACCACCGGTTGTCGAGTAGGCCGCCCGCGGCCGTATCGAGACACAGACCAACACATAAACCACCGCGATCCGCACAAGGCCGGTTTCGCGGGAGAGCAGGCGGAGCGCATCCGTCACTCGAACACAGAAAAGGAAACAGTATGGCCCCGAAGAAGAAGGTTTCTGGTCTGATCAAGCTTCAGATCAATGCCGGCGCCGCCAACCCTGCCCCGCCGATCGGCCCCGCGCTCGGTCAGCACGGCGTCAACATCATGGAGTTCTGTAAGGCGTACAACGCTGCGACGGAATCGCAGCGTGGCAACGTGATCCCGGTTGAGATCACCGTTTATGAGGACCGTTCGTTCACGTTCGTTCTGAAGACCCCTCCTGCCGCAGAGCTCATCAAGAAGGCGGCGGGTGTTGCAAAGGGTTCCGGCGTTCCGCACACCACCAAGGTCGGCAAGCTGACCAGCGATCAGGTTCGCGCGATCGCCGAGCAGAAGATGGCCGACCTCAACGCGAACGATCTTGACGCGGCATCCAAGATCATTGCGGGCACCGCTCGCTCGATGGGAATCACGGTCGAATAACCCCCCGGGATCTCGATACGCGGTTCGCTTCGCGAACCGCTACTCGATCACCGAAATCACCAGTGGCAGCGCCGGCCAGGCGCAGATGACCACACTCTCGAATCAGGAGATTCACATGGCACAGAAGTCAAAGGCTTACAGGGCCGCGGCCGAGAAGATCGAAGCCGGAAAGTTCTACACACCCACCGAAGCCGTCGCACTGGCGAAGCAAACCGGTTCCGCGAAGTTCAACTCGACTGTCGAGGTCGCGCTGAAGCTCGGCGTCGACCCGCGCAAGGCCGACCAGATGGTCCGCGGTACGGTAATTCTGCCGCACGGCACGGGCAAGACTGCCCGCGTCATCGTGTTCGCGACCGGCCCAGCGGCCGAGGCTGCGATTGCTGCCGGCGCTGACGAGGTCGGCGGTGACGACCTCATCGAGCGCGTCGCAGGCGGTTGGACCAATTTCGACTCCGCAGTTTCAACGCCGGAGCTCATGGGCAAGGTCGGTCGACTCGGTAAGGTCCTCGGCCCCCGCGGCCTGATGCCGAACCCGAAGACCGGAACCGTGACCCCGGATGTGGCGAAGGCCGTTTCCGACATCAAGGGCGGCAAGATCGAGTTCCGTGTCGACAAGCACTCGAACGTGCACTTCGTCGTCGGCAAGGCCGCGTTCACCGCCGAGCAGCTCACCGATAACATCTCGGCGGCGCTCGACGAGATCGTGCGTTTGAAGCCGTCTGCGTCGAAGGGTCGTTACATTCAGAAGGGTGCGGTCTCGACGACGTTCGGCCCCGGCATCCCGCTGGACGTCAACGTCATCTAACCGCAACTCGTGAAGGCCCCGCTTCGGCGGGGCCTTTTCGCATCTGTGCGCGCAAAAACAGGATGGTCGCACCAGAACAGGCAGGAGTCGCCTGTTCTCACGTGAAAGCAATGAAGCCTCCTGTTCTCGGGCAGTGGAGGGCGGCGGGAGGAGGCGCACGAAACTGTTAGAGCGGTGGCAGGGTGGGGCGGAAGAGGCGGGATAGTTCGATGAGCGAACTAGTTTGCTAACGTGGAGGGATGAGCGAAACGCAGGTGGCGGCTGGCCGTTCGCCGCAAACGGCTGCAGACCTCACAGCACTCGCGGCGGCCGTTCAAGCGCTGACGCGCGCGAGCAGGCTGCTGGAACGCGCCTCGAATGAGTTGAGCCTTTCCGACTTTCGGATGCTGTCCGCAATCGCAGACGGCGAAGCTCGCGCGAGCAGACTCGCCGCCCGCCTCGCCGTCGGGAAGCCGACCGTCAGCGCCGGCATCGACTCGCTCGAGCGGCGCGGGTTCGTGGCTCGATCACGGGTGGAGGGTGACCAGAGGGCATCCGCATTATCGTTGACTGGCGCGGGCGCGGACATCCGAAACCGGGTAGAGCAGGCGATGGTGCAGCGACTTGAGGAGCTCTGCGCGCACACGCCGGATGCTGCCCGTGTCGTCGCAGCACTTGAACAATTGGGCGGTGCCATCGAAGCAGTCATGACCGAGCGAGTCGCCGAATGAGCGCTACGCCGCCGACAGCAGATCAGCCGAGCATGACCCAGCCGAGCACGACCCAGCCGAGCACGACCGCGGCCGGCCAGCCGACCGCGACCGGGCGCGCAGCAGACACGTCCGGCTGGGTGCGCCGGCTCTGGCGCTACATGCTCCGGCACCGGCGCAATCTCGTGATCGCCCTGGGCGCCGCGATTCTCGGCAGCACCTGCCAGACGCTGACCCCGCTGGTCGCGCGCCAGATCGTCGACGGCGTTGTCGTGGCGAAGACGCAGCAGCTGTGGCCGTGGCTGGTTCTGCTCGTCGCGCTGTCAGCGGCAGCCTTCGGGTTCGCCTATCTGCGGCGGTATCGTGGCGGCCGCGTCGCACTCGAAGTGCAGACCGACCTGCGCAACGACATGCACGATCATCTGCAGGCGATGGATCTCACCAACCTCGATCGGATGCCCACCGGCCAGCTCGTCGCCCGCGCCAACTCCGACTCGACCCTCGTTCAGATGCTTCTGAGCTTCCTGCCGATCGTCAGCGGCAACGTGATCATGCTCGTGTTGTCTCTGGTCGTGATGCTGTTCTTGTCCCCGTTGCTCGCGCTCGTCAGCCTGGTGATCGTGCCCGCTCTGCTCGTGATCTCATATCGGATGCGCACCCGCGTCTTCCCCGCATCGTGGGACGGTCAGCAGCGCGAAGGCGATCTGGCCCAGATCGTCGACGAGGACGTCGGCGGAGTGCGCGTCGTGAAGGCGTTCGGGCAGGAGCGGCGCGAGCTCGAGCGGCTCGCGGCATCCGCTGGCGTGCTGTACGGATCGCAGATGCGTGCGGTGCGCATCCAGTCCCGTTTTCAGCCGCTGCTCGAGGCGGTGCCTGCGATCGGCCAGGTCGCCATTCTGGCGCTGGGTGGCTGGCTCGCGCTGAACAATGCGATCACGCTCGGCACCTTCCTCGCGTTCTCGGCGTACGTCGCTCAGCTGATGGCGCCGGCGCGCCAGCTTGCCGGCATCCTGACGATCGGGCAGCAGGCGCGAGCCGGCGTCGAGCGGATCTTCCAGCTTCTCGACCTCACACCCGCGATAACGGATGCGCCGGGCGCCGTCGATCTGCCGGCTGGCGTCGGCCAGCCCGCGGTGCGCGGGGCCGAGATCGAGTTCGCCGACGTGCAGTTCACCTATGCGGGCGGTGCGCCCGCGCTCGGCGGCTTCAACCTGCACCTCGCACCCGGCGAGCGGGTTGCGCTGGTCGGCGCAAGCGGCAGTGGCAAGTCCACGGCGGCCATGCTTGTCTCGCGCTTCTACGATCCGCAGGGCGGTGCCGTGCTGGTCGACGGCCACGACGTGCGTGGCCTCACGAGGCACTCGCTGCGGCAGCAGATCGGCGTGGTGTTTGAGGAGAGTTTTCTGTTCTCGGACTCGGTGCGGTCCAACATCGCATACGGCCGACCGGATGCGAGCGATGCCGACATCGAGGCGGCCGCTCGCGCGGCCCAGGCTCACGAGTTCATCCAGGCGCTGCCACACGGCTACAAGACCGTGGTGGGCGAACGCGGTCTGAGCCTCTCCGGTGGGCAGCGTCAGCGCATCGCGCTCGCGCGCGCCATCCTGAAGAGTCCGCGCATCCTGGTTCTGGATGACGCGACCAGTGCGATTGATGCCAAGACCGAAGAGCACATTCACGACGCACTGCGCGACGTGCTTGCGGAACGCACCGTTCTGCTCGTTGCTCACCGGCAGTCCACGCTTCAACTCGCTGACCGCGTCGTGCTGCTGGATCATGGTGTCGCGGTCGACACGGGCAGTCACAGCGAGTTGATGGAACGCAACGCTGCGTATCGACTGCTGCTGTCCGGGCTCGGCGATGACCTCGACGACGAAGCTGATGACAGCATTGAATCGCTCGCCGCGCTGGCTGCTGACCGGGAAAGCGCACCGGCAGCCGCCTCGGCAGGCCAAACGGCAAGCGAACAGGCAAGAGAACCGACCGGAACGACGGCGTCGGCGTGGAACGGTGCGGACGGGGACGCACCGAGGTCGGCATCCCGCTCGGTCGGCGGGCCAAGTCTGGGGCCGGGTCTCGGAGGCAGCGGCGGAGGGGGAGGAAGCTGGCGGCTCGGCCTCGCCCCGACGCCTGAGCTTCTTGCGAAGGTCGCCGCGCTGCAGCCGGTCAAGGACTTTCCGACCGTCGACCTCGACGCCGAGGCAGCGCACAGAGGTACCTTCACGCTGGGCGCCGTGCTCCGCGAATTCCGGCGGCCGCTGCTGATCGGGTTGATCCTCGTCGTCCTCGACGCGTTGGCCGGGCTCGCCGGCCCTGTGCTGGTCAAGACGGGTATCGACGACGGGGTCGCGACGGGGTCTGCTGCCGTGCTGTTCGCGGCATCCGGAATCTACCTCATGGTGGTCCTCGCCGACTTGCTCACCGAGATCGGCGAAACGTTCGTCACCGGGAGAGTTGCGCAGCGCGTGATGCTGTCGTTGCGCATCCGGATCTTCGCTCAGCTGCAGCGGCTATCGCTCGACTACTACGAGCGCGAAATGGCCGGCCGCATCATGACGCGGATGACGACGGATGTCGACCAGTTCGAGTCGCTGATTCAGAATGGCCTGCTGAACGCTCTCGTCTCGATCGTTACGTTCGCAGGCGTTGGCGTGACGCTCGTGTTGGTCAGTGCGGAACTGGGTTTATGGGTGCTGTCCGTGATCATCCCGCTGGCAATCGCGACGATGATCTTCCGTGGCAAGGCCGCGCGGCTCTATGAGCTGTCGCGCGAGCGCATCGCGGTGGTCAACGCCGATTTTCAGGAGAGCCTCTCCGGCGTGCGCGAATCTCAGGCGTTCGTGCACGAGGCTGCGACAGAGCAGCGGTTCCACGGACTCGGTGATCGCTACCTGGAATCCCGGGTCGCGGCCCAGCGGCTCGTGGCGGTGTACTTTCCGTTCGTGCAGTTCCTGTCCGGCGTTGCGGATGCCATCGTGCTCGGCGTCGGCGCGACCCTGATCGTCTCGGGCCAGCTGACAACCGGCGCGCTCATCGCATTCATGCTCTACATCGACATGTTCTTCTCGCCGATTCAACAGCTCTCGCAGGTGTTCGACTCGTGGCAGCAGACCCGAGTGTCTGTCCGACGCATTTCCGACCTGATGCGGCTGGAAACGCTGACGCCGGAGGTGGATGATGCCCGTGACCCTGGCCGCCTGACCGGCCGCATCGGGATCGACGACGTGCACTTCGCGTACCCGGTGCCGGCGGATGCTCGGCGAATCGGCGCGGGCGAATTGCGCGGCCCTCGAGATGCGCACCTCGCCCTGTCGGCCGACGCCGGGTTCGTGCGTGCGCCCGAGGCTTTGAAAGGAATCGACCTGCAGATCGAACCCGGTGAAACCGTCGCACTTGTCGGCGAGACCGGCGCCGGCAAGTCAACGGTGATGAAGCTGTTGGCCCGCTTCTACGATCCGGATTCCGGGCGAGCGCATGTTGATGCCGGCGATCTGCGCACGCTTGACCTGCGCGACCTCGATTTGCGCGCATTTCGCGTGCAGCTGGGTTACGTGCCGCAGGAGGCGTTCCTGTTCACGGGCCGCATCCGCGACAACATCGCCTATGGTCGACCGGATGCCTCGGATGGCGCTGTCGAGGCGGCCGCCCGCGCCGTCGGCGCGCACGACTTCATTGCCGAGTTGAGCGGCGGCTATCTGCACGAGCTGTCAGAACGCGGCCGGTCGCTGTCGGCCGGTCAGCGGCAGCTGATCGCGCTCGCGCGGGCCGAACTGGTTGACCCGGTGCTCTTGCTGCTGGATGAGGCGACCTCCAACCTCGACCTCGCCACCGAGGCGCGGGTGTCGGCCGCCATGCAACGCGTCGCCCGTGGCCGCACGACCGTCGTGATCGCGCACCGGCTGCAGACCGCGCAGGCTGCGGACCGAATCATCGTTCTCGATCACGGCACGATTGCCGAAGTCGGCTCGCACGATGAACTGCTCGCGCGCGGCGGCCGCTACGCAGCCATGTGGGATGCGTTCGCTTCCGTCGGTCAGCCGCGCTAGCGTGCTGTGGCTGCATTGCGCCACTTCTTGAGCCGTGCGCCCGCTGAAGTGGCGCACCACGCATGAACGGGCGCACACAGGCTCGCTGTTGAGCGGGTCGCGGTCACGCCGATAGCGAGCCTCGCCACGTGCGGGTAGCCGCGACCGTGCCGGCATCGAGCCCGGACGCCGCGAAGAACGCGGGCAGATCGAGGCCGTCCACCGCGTCGCGGAATGCTCCCTCGGTCGTCGTGCCGTGCGCGACGCAGATCGCCTCCAGCTGAGGCTCGCGCGATGGTTCCGCGTTGGCGCCGGGAGCGGATGCTGCGCGCAACTCGCCGAGGCGCACCGTCTCCAGATAGTCGTCAACGATCTCGTCCGGCTCGACCTGCGCCGCAGCAAGCAGCAGCATGGCGATTTGGCCGGTGCGGTCGCGCCCGCCCATGCAGTGGAAGAGCACGCCGCCGGGCGGAGCATCCGCTAGCGCACGAAGCACCGCTCCGCTTCGTTCCGGAAGAGCACGCAGGTGCGGCAGAAAATACAGGGCGGTGCCGACCAGTCCGTTGTCCAAATGGTCTTTCCAGAACGCTCGATTGTCCAACCCGTCGAGGTCGACCTCGACTGTGGTCAGCCAGTCGGGGCGCGCGTGCGTGTCGCGGGCACGCTCATCCGGCTGACGCAGGTCAACAACCGAACGGATGCCGCTCTCGCGCAGTTGCTCCCAGCCCGCCGGCGTGACCCCGTCGATGTTCTCCGACCGGTAGAACACGCCGCGCGGTGTGGTCGACCCGTCGCTGCGGCGCAGACCTCCGAGGTCGCGGGCATTGACGAGTCCTTCGACACGGAGCGTGCGATCCGGCCGGCGCGGCGAACCCTGTGTTGATCCTGGTAGCGAGTGCCGAGGCGGCGGGTGTCTGCGCGACGAGTCCACCTGCGGGTGCCAAGGCGAATCCATAAGCACGAGCGTAACGGCTCGTGCGCGGGTATTCTTGCGAGCATGGGTGCCGTCAGCGAGTACCTCGAGACCGTCGAAGGACCCGATCGTGAGGCACTCGAGCGAGTGTATTCGATCGCGCGCGACGTCGCCCCAGAGGCAGAAGAAGGCATCAGTTATGCCATGGCCGCGCTGCTTTATCGGGGTAAGGGCCTGATCGCGACGTTGCGTGCCAAGAACTTTCTGTCGCTCTATCCGTTCAGCGGGGTGGTCGTGTCGGCGGTGGCCGATGACCTGCCGGGTTTCGAGGTGACAAGTGGCAGCATCCATTATTCGGCTCAGAGGCAGCTGCCCGACGCCGTATTGCGCCGTATCATCACGCTACGCCGTGCCGAGATCGAAGAGAAGTCGGTGCGGCGCACGCGCTGAGCGCTGGGCGACCGAGGTTGAACGGTCGTGGTTTCGAGATGCTGCCTCCTGCGCAGGCTGCTCCGGCGCGACCGGGTCGGTTCCGCTGGTTGAGGAGCACCGCGAGCGCAGCGAGCAGTGCGTCTCGAAACCGGACTTTGTACTGCGTGTCGTGGTTTCGAGACGGCCGCGGGTGGCCTCCTCAACCACCGGCGGCAGGGGCCGCGGCCCGACACGGCGTCAGCCGATGCGGATCATCTTCTTGTTGACGAATTCGTCTGCGCCGAAGCGGCCGAGTTCACGGCCGGAGCCGCTTCGCTTGACGCCGCCGAAGGGCAGCTCGGCGCCATCCGCACCGACAACATTGACGAAGACCATGCCGGCCTCAATGCCGTCGGCGACCCGGAGCGCCTGATCGGGGTCCGTGGTGAAGACGTATGAGCCGAGGCCGAACGGGGTGTCGTTGGCCAGTTCGATTGCGGCCTCTTCATCGGCTGCCCGGAAGACCTGTGCGACCGGGCCGAAGAATTCCTCGTGGAAGGCATCCGACCCGGGCTTCACGTCCGCGAGCACGGTGCCGGCATAGAAGTTGCCCTCCGCGGTGCCGCCGGTGACGAGCGTCGCACCCTGAGCAACCGCACGCGAGACCTGTTCGGTCAGCGTTTCCGTTGCCTTCGCAGAGGACAGTGGGCCGAGATCCGTGCCCTCTGCCGATGGGTCCCCGAGCTTGAGCGCCGACATCGCCGCCGAGAACTTCTCGAGGAACGGCTCGTACAGGTCATCGGCGACGATGAACCTCTTCGCCGCGTTGCAGGACTGCCCATTATTGTCGAGCCGGGAGGCCACCGCCGCATCGACCGTCGCATCGAGATCGTTCGTGGAGAGCAGGATGAACGGGTCGGAGCCACCGAGCTCCAGTACCACCTTCTTCAGGTTGCGGCCGGCGATCTCGGCAACGATCGCGCCAGCGCGCTCCGAGCCAGTCAGCGAAACGCCCTGAACCCGCTTGTCCGCAATGACGGTCGCGATCTGATCATGCGAGGCGTAGATGTTCGTGTACGCACCGACCGGGAAGCCTGCGTCGTGGAAGATCTGCTCGATCGCCGCAGCCGACTCCGGGCACTGTTCAGCGTGCTTGAGCAGGATGGTGTTGCCGATCACGAGATTCGGTCCGGCGAACCGGGCGACCTGGTAGTAGGGGAAGTTCCAGGGCATGACGCCGAGCAGAACGCCGAGCGAGCTGCGGCGGATCAGCGCAGACCCCTCGCCGGCGAGCAGAGCGATCGGCTCGTCGCGCAGCAGCGCTTCTGCGTTGTCGGCGTAGTAGCCGTAGATGTCCGCGCTGAAGTCGACCTCGCCGAGCGCCTGCTCGATCGGCTTGCCCATCTCGCGCACGATGATCTCGGACAACTCCTGCCGACGTTCCAGGTGCAGTTCGCTGACACGGCGGATCAGTGCAGCACGCTCGGCGACGGTGCTCCAGCGCGACCAGCCGCGGTGTGCGGCGTCGGCGCCGGCGATCGCGGACTCGAGTTCGGCATCCGTGATCGTGGGGTAGGTCTTGACGGTCTCACCGGTTGCTGGATTGATGACGGCGTAAGGGCTCATGGGTTTCTCCTTCTCGGTTGCAAGCCTTGTCGGTTGCAAGCACTGTTCGTTGCAAGCACTGTTTGTTGCAAGCACTGTCGGGTGCGGGGCCCGGTGAAGTCCCAGAGGTTGAAGTTCCACAGGAAAGTCGGCGCCGCTGCACACTCTCGTGGTTTAAAGATATAGCAACGGATGATTATTGACGAGCGGATGCCGTCGGCCCGTCGATCACCTGGAACGGCGTGCCCGGGCAGAGGGCTGAGCCTCCCGATACTCCGGCCGTCGCCGGCAGCGCGACGAGCGTTCCCGCCGGTGTCGCCTGTTCGGTGGACAGCACGACTCGCCCCGCACCGTTGACGAGCGCGAGCGGCGTGGCAGACGCCAGGTACAGCGGCAAAAGTTCGCGTTCCAGCCGGCGCACGGCGATGTCCACACCGACGACACCGGCGAAACGGCCCGCCACCTCGACTGGCATCGTCACGGTGAGAATGTAGTCGCACGTGCACAGGTGGTCGACGTACGGACCGGTCACGTGGCGCTCCCCGGTCGCGGCCGGCACCCGGTACCACTCCAGCGTGCGCACATCGCGCAGGTAGTCTGCGTAGCCGCGAGTGCTCAGGTCCAGTCTGGTTGGCATCGTGGTGCTGCCGAAGATCGGGCCGGCATCGAGCGGGCCGAGCCACCAGGCGAAGTGCGCGCTGTGCCGGTCGAATCCGGGGCCGCGCACGTCTGCAGCGTCGTCGTCGAAAGGCGCCGCAATGAAACCAGCGCCGATCAACAGCGGGTCGTCGACGACGAGAGCGGGCAGCACGAGCTCGGCCACGTGCTCATCGATCACGGTCAGTGATTCGGAAGCAGTCAGAACGGGCACCAGCTCGGTTCGCCAGGCGGCAAGCGTCGCGAATACGCCGTCGAACACGGCAGCCGTCGATGCCGCAGTCGAGATCGTCGTGTCCACAGTCGGTGCCGGCGAGCGGGTCGAGCGACCGGAGCCCTCAGACGGCGACATGGTGACCGTTGGCAGCAATGGCAGCCTCCGCGGCACGCGCTGCAGCACTGGCAGAGCCTACTTCAGCCGCTGCGTCCTCCCGAGCGAGTCGAAACTTCGCGGCCAGTAGCCCCGCCGCGAGGGCGTCGATCTGCGCACTGACAAGCTCGCGGGCACGGGTGGGATCGTGGGCACGGATTGCGGCGGCGATGGCGACGCCGTGACCGGCGGCATCCGCTCGAACGCTCTCGTCGTCGAGGGCGAGAAGCAGCAGCGGCCCGAACTCGGCCTGAACGCGGATCTGCTCGCGCATCAGGCGCGACGACTGGCTGAGCACCGCGATCTCGAGGCAGAACCCGCCGAGGTTGGCCCGGGCAGAAGCGGCCGTTGACATGTCGATGCTCGCGATCCACTCGCCTAGCCGGTCGGCCTCTGCATCGGTGGCGCGTGTCGAGGCGCGTTCCGCACAGCCGGAAAGGATGGTGGCGAAATAAACGGCCATGTCGGAGAGGTCGACTTGGCTGAGCGCCCGCAACCGTGCGTCGATGAGGCCGCCATGCGGGCTGGAGCTGGTGACGAAGCTGCCGCCCTCACGGCCGCGCCGGGTTTCGACCAGGCCGCTGGCGCGCAGAATGCCGAGGCCCTCGCGCACGGTGATCAGTGCGACGCCGAATCGGCGGGCGAGGTCTGGTTCGCTGGGCAGTCGCTCGCTTGGGGCGAGCACGCCGAGGATGATCGCATCCGTCAGTCTCTGCGCTACCTGTTCACTGCGCCCGGCGTCCGCCAGCTGGGCGAAGATCGCCTCACGCGCGGCCGATCCGACCCGCGGCGTCTGCGCTTTCTCTGTGCCCATGGACTTCACACTATCCGAGCAGCGGCGGCCTGCCCGGCAAATCATTCGGTCTAGGATGAATTCTATTCGACGCGGTGAAAGCGTGGTCCCATGCAAAGGCGGATGAATGATCGAGAGCGACTCGAACGACCCTTGGCCGTTGGTCGACAGTGCGCCGCTGGCGGGCGTGCGGGTCGCCGACTTCTCTCGCGTGCTCGCCGGGCCGTACGCCACGATGATGCTCGCCGACTTCGGTGCGGACGTGATCAAGATCGAGCCTCCTGCCGGCGACGACACGCGCGCCTGGGCTCCGCCGGTCGACGAGAGCGGTGAGTCGACCTATTTCGCCAGTGTCAATCGCAACAAGCGGTCACTCGTCTGCGACCTGACGACGGATGCCGGGCTCGCCCAGGCAAGCCGGCTCGCGGCATCCGCAGATGTTCTGATCGAGAACTTCCGGCCCGGCGTGATGACCAGGTTCGGGCTGGACTATGACGCGGTCCGCTCCGCGAACCCGCGAGTCGTGTACTGCTCGATCACCGGCTTCGGGGCTGGCGCGGGTGCTACCTTGCCCGGTTACGACCTGCTCGTGCAGGCCGTCGGCGGCTTGATGAGTTTGACCGGTGAGTCTGCCGGTGAGCCGAGCAAGGTTGGTGTCGCGCTCGTCGACGTCGTGACTGGGCTGAACGCACTGTCGGGAATCCTGCTCGCACTGCGGGCGCGGGAGACGACCGGCGTCGGCGCGCTCGTCGCTGTCGATCTGATGACGAGCCTGCTCTCCGCCCTGGTCAACCAGGCGTCCTCGACGCTCGCGACGGGCGTTGCGCCGCTGCGGCTGGGGAACGCGCACCCGAGCATCGCGCCGTATGAGTTGTTCCAGGCGGCCGATCGTGCGCTGGTGATCGCCGTCGGCAACGACCGGCAGTTCCGTGCGTTGGCCGGCGTGCTGGAAGAGGCAGCCGCCTCCGCAGTAGGCGGCGGCATCGGTGCTCTGGCCGAGGATCCGCGCTTCGGCACGAATGTGCTGCGGGTTGCGCACCGGCAAGAACTGCGCGCGCTGATTGAGGAGCGGCTCGCCACGGCATCCGCAGCGCGTTGGGTCGAGACGCTCTCGGCAGCGGGTGTGCCGGCCGGGCTCGTGAACGGAGTCGACGAGGCCTTCGAATTTGCCCAAACCCTCGGGCTCAACCCTGTTGCTGAGCTGGCAGACGCATCCGGCCGCAGCGGGCGGTTCGTGGCCAACCCCATCCACCTGCGCGGTGCGGATGCCATCTACCGCGGCCTGCCACCTCGACTCGACGAGCATGCTGATGCCGAATGGCTCGCCTGACTCGCCGGCGGTCCGCGGCCGTGCCCGCCGCCGGCCCGGCCGCCAGTCTCGCCGCCGGACGCTGAATTTCGAAAATCACCGAACGAAGGAGCCTCATGACGAACCTGATCGTCGACACCGTCTTCGACCTCGACGCACTCCTCAGCGATGAGGAGCGCGACTGGCAGC
The DNA here is from genome assembly GCF_030866825.1 of Rathayibacter sp. SW19. Taxonomy (NCBI): domain Bacteria; kingdom Bacillati; phylum Actinomycetota; class Actinomycetes; order Micrococcales; family Microbacteriaceae; genus Rathayibacter; species Rathayibacter soli. The sequence goes on along the minus strand of NZ_CP133020.1, from coordinate 3,954,499 downwards.
AGCGGGCACGCGCGTTCGCGACAACACGCATCCTGCCGGTGATCGAGGAGGACTTCGAGAACGCACACTTTCGGCATGAGCTCGTCGCAGAACTGGGAGCGACCGGTTTTCTCGGCATGCACCTCACCGGCTACGGCTGCGCCGGCGCGAGCGCGGTCGCATACGGCCTGGTCTGTCTCGAACTGGAGGCGGCGGACAGCGGATGGCGCACCTTCGTTTCCGTGCAGGGCTCGCTGGCGATGTCCGCGATTTACAAGCACGGGTCAGAAGAACAGAAGCAGGAGTGGCTGCCGCGGATGGCTCGCGGCGAGGCGGTCGGCTGTTTCGGCCTGACCGAGCCGGCCGGCGGCAGTGACCCTGCCGCGATGACGACGACAGCCCGCCTGGACGGAGACGAATGGGTGATCGACGGCGCCAAGCGCTGGATCGGGTTGGCGTCCATCGCCGACGTGGCTGTGATCTGGGCGAAAGATGCAGCCGACGGTGTCGTGCGCGGCTTCATCGTGCCGACAGACACAGCTGGCTTCACTGCGACGCCGATCGTGGGCAAGCTGTCGATGCGCGCGTCGATCCAGTGCGACATCACGCTGAAGGGTGTGCGCGTCGCGGCGGATGCCATGCTGCCGGGCGCGAAGGGACTGTCCGGCCCATTCTCCTGTCTGAACGAAGCGCGCTATGGCATTGTCTGGGGCGCGATGGGCGCCGCCCGCAGCTGCCTCGAGGCTGCGATTCAACGCTCGCGCAGTCGGGAGGTGTTCGGCGCACCGATCGGCGCGCGCCAACTGGTGCAGGCCAAGCTGGCAGACATGTTCGTCGAATACGAGAAAGGCGTGTTGCTCGCTCTGCACCTCGGCAGGCTCAAGGAGCGCGGCTCGCTCACCCCTGCGCAGATCAGCGTGGGCAAACTCAACAGCGTGCGCGAGGCGATCGCGATCGCGGGGGCCGCGCGGGGCATCCTGGGCGGCGATGGAATCACGAACGAGTTCCCGGTGATGCGGCACCTCGCGAACCTCGAGTCAGTGCGCACCTATGAGGGAACGGACGAGATCCACCAGCTCGTGCTCGGCCGGGCACTCACCGGAATCGCGGCATTCGCGTGAGCGTGGCCGCTAGACGCGCCGCGCACTGTGGCCGCGGCTGCCGCGCCTGGCCGGTTTCCGGTGCGCAGAGTGCTGTTGTGTCCGGAGCCGTGAATATTTTGTGCACCACTTGGAGTTGGGATCCACGCCGTCCGTCGCTGATCACTGGTGTAGCTCGCGCGGTCACGTCGGCGACTGATCGCAGATTCCGTACACTATGCGCAGGAGGAGCCACGGCCATGTTCGAGTCTGATGTTTGATTTCTTTGCCGGGCGCGAGTTGATCCGGCCTGATGCGACATTGGCGGATGCCGAAGGGCTCGCGGCCGAGTTGTTCGGAGTCGTCGGCACGGCACACGAGCTGGGCAGTCAGCAGGATCGGAACTTTCGGATCGACTCGATCGGCAACGATGTCGACGGTACAACCTACGCGAGCTACCTTCTCAAGATCGACAACGCGGCCTTCGGCGCTGAAGAGATCGCTGCACAGGCGGCCGCGATGGAGCATCTGCAGGGCGTCGGGCTACGGATTCCGCGGCCGGTGCATGGTCGAAACGGTGCCGTGCAGCAATTCTGGCGGCCGCAATCCGGTGCGGCAGACGACGCGTATTCGGTACGGATGTTCACGTTCGTGCCGGGGCGATCCCTCGTCGGCACGCAGTATCTGAGCCCAAGCGTCGTCGGCAGCCTCGGCCGAATTTCTGCAACGGTAGCGCGTGGGCTGGCCGACCATCCGGATGGCGACGCATCCGCATCCGCCGGAACAGCCGTGCTTGAGCGACGGCTGCAATGGGACTTACGCAACGCCGAGCGCGTCATCGATCGACTGCTCGGGTCGGTGGCGGATGCGTCCAAGCGCGACACGATCGCTGCGGCAACCGCCGCTGCCCTCGGTCGTCTCGCGACCGTAGCAGAGACACTGCGCGTGCAGCCGATCCACGGAGACATCACCGACGACAATGTCGTCTGCACACGAGCCGAGAACGGACGCCTCGAACCCGACGGCGTGATCGACTTCGGCGACCTCGCCCTCGGCTGGCTCGTCGCCGAACTGGCCGTGACCGTCTCCTCGATCCTGCCGCACAGACCGCACGAGCCGTTGGCCGCGCTGGCTGCGATCAGCGAATTCGACCGCATCATTCCGTTGACGGATGCCGAAATCACCGCACTCTGGCCCCTCGTCGTGTTGCGCGGTGCTGTGCTCGTGGTCAGCGGCGAACACCAAACCGCCCTCGAGGCCGGCAACGAATACGCCGAGCAGCGCATGGCCGCAGAATGGGTGGTGTTCGAGTCGGCGAGCAGCATCGGGTGGCAGCAGGCGGAAGCCGCCATCCGCATGGCACTGAGGCGCGACCCGTCTATTCCTGGTGCGCTGCCCGCCTCCGCTCTGGTGGCGGCAACTCCGATGCTGGTGGGCCTGGCCGACGCCGCCGTTCTCGACTTCTCGGTCACCAGTCATGCCCTCGACGATGGCCGCTGGAGCGAGCCCGATGTCGAGTGGCAGCTGGCGCGGCAGGCGCTCGAAACGCACGCGGTGGCGATTGCGCCGTACGGCCAGTACCGGTTGACGCGCAGTGGTGCACTTCGGGCGACCGAGCCGGCGACGTACGCACTTGTCACCGAGCTTTTCACGGTCGCAGGTGCGCAAGTTCGGGCTCCGGCCGACGCCCAAGTGGTGCAGGTCGGTGTCGACGAGCTGGTACTCGGCATGCGAGGTGGCGAGCTGACGTTGAGCGGAACAATCCCATCCGCTGGGCTTGGCGACACGGTTCGCGCGGGCGATGTCGTCGGTACAGTGGCCCCGCGTGGTGCCGGCGCCGCTGATGCGATCGGCCGGATACGAGTGCAGCGTCGTCCGGCCGCACAGGGTACGAACGCGCAGCCCACCGACGCGCGGCACCTCGACGCACAGCCCACCAACGCACAGCGCACCTCCGCTCCGGTCTTCCCCGCTCCGGCTTTCGCGGCTGGGGCTTCGGCTGCGGCGTGGTCAGCGCTGCTGCCGGATCCGGCAGAACTGCTCGGACTGCAGCCGATGCCATGCCCGTTCGACGCAGCCGACGCAGCCGCCCGGGAAGCGGAGCGGAGAGAACGCATTCTGGCGGGTGCGCAGGAGAAGTACTACGAGCATCCGCCCCAATTCGAGCGCGGTTGGCGCGAATTCCTGATCGGCATTGATGGGCGCGTGTATCTCGACATGGTCAACAACGTGTCGGCGATCGGGCACAGCCATCCGCGGCTCACCCATGCGGTTGCTGACCAGTTGGCGCTGCTCAACACGAACTCGCGATTTCTCTATCGCTCACTCGCCGACCTCAGCGAACGGATCGTGGCTCTGGCGCCCGACCCGTCGCTGGACACCGTGCTGCTGGTCAACAGCGGCAGCGAGGCTGTTGATCTGGCGCTGCACCTGGCCCGCGTGCACACGGGTCGCGACAGGATCCTCGCGCTGCGTGAGGCGTATCACGGTTGGACGATGGCGTCGGATGCCGTCACCACCTCGGCGTACGACAATCCGAACGCGCTGAAGAACCGCCCGGATTGGGTGCGGCTTGTTGACGCGCCGAATACGTATCGGGGCCGGTACCGTGGCGCCGACGCAGGCGAAGAGTATCTGGCCGACTTCGTGCGAGAGCTGGATGCGGCGGGCGCGGGGCCGGCGGACGCAACGCCGGCCATCGCCGCATTCATCTGCGAGCCCGTACTCGGCAATGCCGGCGGCGTGCTGCTGCCGGACGGCTACCTGGCCGGAGCGTACCGGGCGGTTCGCGAGCGCGGCGGTCTGTGCATCGCCGATGAGGTGCAGGTCGGCTATGGCCGGCTCGGCGAGTTCTTCTGGGGTGTGCAACAGCAGGGGGTAGTGCCGGACATCATCACGGTGGCCAAAGCGATGGGAAATGGCTACCCGCTCGGGGCAGTGCTCACCCGGCGCGAGATCGCCGAATCGCTGGAACGCGAAGGCCACTTCTTCTCGTCGGCCGGTGGTAGCCCGGTCAGCTGTGCCGCAGGGCTGGCAGTGCTCGACGTGATGCGCGATGAGTGCCTGCAGGAGAACGCGCGCATCGTCGGCGCGCACCTGCGCGAGCGCCTCGAGACGCTCGTGGCTGCGCCGACGGTCGCAAGGCATCCGCACGATCCGCCGGTCTTCGTCGGGTCGGTGCACGGTCTCGGCTTGTACCTCGGCGTCGAACTGGTGCGCGATCCGGTGACGCGCGAGCCGGCTGCTGCCGAGACCGCTGCAATCTGTGAGCGGCTGCTCGAACTCGGTGTCATCATGCAGGCGACCTCGGAACGGCAGAATGTGCTGAAGATCAAGCCGCCGCTGTGCCTGTCGCTGGCCGACGCGGACTTCTTCGTCGACGCGTTGCAAACAGTGCTGGCCGAGGGTTGGTGACGGCCTCCCATCACCTCGCGGCAGGGGAGCGCGGGCGCGAGCGCGGGGGCGCACGCGGGAGCGCACGCATTCGACACGCCCGGCACAGGGAAACTCGCTACGCTGGCAGTGACGGCCGTTCGGCGGTGGCCGTTGACCGCGGGTAAGCGGCGATCGAGCGTGTCGGAGGAATCGTGAGCGCAGCGCCACCCATGAGTGAGGGCACGACAACCACCGGTAGCCGACAGGGTCGTGCGTTGCGCTACCAGCGCGTGTACGACCTCGTTTTGCAGATCATCGAAGAGAACGATCTGCGCGAGGGTGACAAGCTGCCGAGCACATCCGAGCTGGCGAAGCGGGCAAGTGTCAGCGTCATTTCCGTGCGGCGTGCGCTCGACGAGCTCGCCCACGTCGGCCGGATCGTGCGGCACCAAGGTGTCGGCACGTTCGTCGCCCCCCAGCGGATCATCAGCGAACCGGCCAGACCCGGCGCACTCTTGGAGACCATCAGCAGCACCGATGCCGACACCGTGCTCGGCACGACACTGCTCGGCGTTGTGGTCGGGTTACCGAGCGCAAACCACGCAGAAGCACTTGGAATAGAGGCCGGCCAACCGGTGTGGGAGATCACCCGGCTGCGCGCATTGGGCACCGAGCCGAAGGTGCTCGAGCGCGCGGTGTTGCCGCTGAGTGCCGTTCCGGCGATCGACGAGGACTACTTGGCGGCCGGCGGCTCACTGTACGACTACTTGAAAGAGCACTATGGGCTTTCCGACGACTTCGTAGAACAATCGCTTGAAGTCGATCACCCCAACTCTTGGGAGCGGGAACAACTCGGCCTGAGCACTCGAGATCGGGTCGTGCGCATCCGCGGCGTGAGTTTCGCGCCTGGTGGCATGGCGTTCGACTGCTATCAGCAGACCTACCCGGCGCATGAGTTTGTTTTCTACACGGCTGGCACCGGCAGCCCGAAGCTCTTGCGCCCCAGTCGGGGCGGCGGCTGGTCCATCAAACCTCTCGGGGCAACGCGGGCAGGTTGAACCGCGCTCACGCCTGCCGCGGCGCCAACGGGTCCGGATTCGGCACGCTCGCCAGCAGTTGGCGGGTGTATGCGGATTCCGGCTCGTGAATCACCCGCCATGGGGTGCCGTCTTCCACGACCTGTCCGTCTTTCATGACAACGATGCGATCGGAGTAGGTCGCCGCCGTCGACAGGTCATGCGTGATCATCAGGATGCCCATCCGATGTTCGTGCCGGAGCCGATCGAGGAGTTCCAGGATCCCGGTGCGCACGGAGACGTCGAGCATCGACACCGGTTCGTCGGCCAGCAGCAACGCAGGGCGCAGCACGAGACTCGCCGCGATGGCCACGCGTTGACGCTGCCCGCCGGAGAGCTCGTGCGGGTAGCGCTGCGCAAATTGCTCAGGCGCAAGTCCGACATCGGTCAGCGCCTGCGCGATCAACGCTGCCCTCTCCTTCCTGCCGCCACCGATCCGGTGGATCAGTAAGGGCTCCTCCACCGTCTGCTCGACACGGAAGCGCACATCGAGGGCCTCGTACGGGTCTTGGTAGATCATCTGCACCTGACGGCGCAGGTCCTGCCAGCGCTTGCGATTCAGCCCCACGACCTCGGCACCACTGATTGCAATCGAGCCCGCACTCGGTGCAATCAGGCCCATGATGCTGTGCAAGGTCGTGGTTTTGCCACAGCCGGATTGCCCGACCAGTGAAACCAGGTCACCCTCTTGCACCGTGAAACTCACGCCGTCAACCGCAGGATGCTGCGCCCCGGCTCGATCGCGTTGCGACCCGCGGTTCGGATAGATCACCTTCAGCCCTCGCACGGCGAGCAACGGCGCCGCCGGGCTCGCGGGGGGACTCGCCTGGGAATCATCCTGGTCTGCATCCTCCCGCGCCCCGTCCAAACTGGGCGTCGATTCGAAGAGCGAACGCGTGTACGGATGTTTCGGCCGCCGATACAGGTCGTCGACCGTCCCCTGCTCCACGATCACGCCGTCGCGCATGACGGCGGCACGGGTGCAGCTTTGCGCCACGACTCCGAGGTCGTGCGTGACCAGGATCAACGCGAGGTTCAGCTCCTCGGAGAGGCGCACGAGGAGCCGGAGGATCTGGTCCTGCACGACCACATCCAACGCCGTCGTCGGCTCGTCGGCGAGTAAGACCTTGGGGTCGCACGACAACGCCATGGCGATGATCGCCCGTTGCTTCATCCCGCCGGAAAGCTGATGCGGGTATCTGCCGGCTGTCTCGGCAGGCAGCCCGACAAGCTCGAGGAGTTCGCTAACCCGCGTGGCCGCTTCGCGCCCCTTCGCGTAGTGGTGCTTTTGCAGCGCTTCGGTGATTTGCCAGCCGATGGTCTTCACCGGGTTGAAAGCGCTCATCGCGCCTTGGAAGACCATGGCGATGTCGTTCCAGCGGTGCGAGCGGATGCTGGCTTCGCCCGTTGCGATGATATTCTCGCCGTTCAGCAGCACCTCTCCGCCGACGCTGGCCGATGCCGGGAGCAGCCCGAGCGCCGCCAGGATCGTCGTGGTCTTGCCGCAGCCGGACTCACCGACCAATCCAACTCGTTCGCCCGAACCGACACTGAGATTGATGCCCTTCACGGTGTGGGTGCTGCCCTGGCGGCGGTTTCCGGTGTCTGTGTCGAACCAGACGTTGAGATCGCGCAGTTCGAGCACGGGCGTCGCAGCGGGTTGTTCGCCTCGTGTGCGCGGTGCCGTTACGGAGGCGACGGAACTCACAGGGCATCCTTTCCGAGGCCGACCAGAGCGCGCAGGCGCCAACTGCTCTTCGAGAGATACGAGTTGCGCAGGCGCGGGTTCAGGGCATCCTCGATCGAGTTGCCGACCAGATAGCAGCCAACGATCAGGAGTGCTACGCATACGCCGGCCGGCACGATCGCCCACCATGCGCCGGTGCTGACGGCATTGCGGTCGAAAGCATGCTCCATGATCGTGCCCCAGGTGGTCGCCGTCGGATCGGACAGGCCGAGGAACGCCAGCGCGGTTTCGTTGAAGATGGCCACCGTGATGGCCAGCACTGCGCTGGCGATGAGGAGAGGACCCAGCTGCGGCAGAATATGCTTCCAGACGATCCAGCCATTGCCGGCGCCGAGCGACTCGGCGCGTTGCACGTAGACCCGCTCGCGGAGCGTCTTCACCTGTGCCCTGATAACACGCGCCGTGCTCGTCCACATCAGTGCACCGATCACGATGATCACGTGATTGAGGCTCGGACCCCACACCGTTGAGACCACGATCATCAGCACGATCTGCGGAATGACGATGAAGTAGTCGGTGATCCGCATGATCACCCCGTCGAGCCAGCCGCCGTAATAGCCGGAGAGGATTCCGAAGATGGCACCGATGCCGACCGCCATGGCCGCAGCGGTGAATCCGACGTACATCGACACCTGACCGCCCTGCAAGACCAGGCTGAGCACGTCGATTCCTCCGTCATCGCATCCCAGCCAGTGGGACGCCGACGGCGGGTCGAACACACCGCAGCTCGCAGTGGTCGTGCTGTACGGCTCGATCAGTCCCGAGAACACCGAGAGGAGCAGGAACGTGCCGATGATGGCCAGACCGACGATGGCATTGGGCTGCCTCAGAGCGAGGAGCATGCTGCGCCAGGCCGACCGACGGCTTGAACTGGCTCGTTTCGCGCGTGGCGCGTGTGTCGTCATCCGGGGTTCCTCACCGAGTCAGCCGAGGGTCGAGCCTGTAGTAGAGCAGGTCTGCCAGGTAGTTGCACAGCACGACGACCACCGTGATGAACAGGAACCCGCCCTGCAGCATCGGGTAGTCGCGTTGGAGAACGGCGTCGTACAGCGCGCGACCGATGCCAGGCCAGGAGAAGATCACTTCGATCAGGATGGCACCGCTGACGATCGTGCCGAGCGACAGCGCCACCTGCGTGATGGTCGGCAGCGTCGCATTGCGAAACGCGTAGGAGACGATGATCCGTGTGCGGCCGAGTCCCTTCGCTCGCGCCGTGAGGATGTAGTCCTCGCCGAGCGTCTCGAGCATCGCCGATCGCACGATCAGGGTGTTCTCTGCATACAGCGTCAGCACGAGTGTGGCGACCGGCAAGATCAGGTGGCGTAGGTAGTCGACGAATTGTGCGCCAGGAGACAGGCCGACTGCGAATGGGTCGCTCATGCCCACAGACGGAAGTACACCGGCGAAGAAGATCAGCAACATCATGCCCAGAAACTGGGTGGGGAACGCGTAGAACACCACCGCCGCGTTCGTCGACAGTTGTTCGCCGGGGCCGCCGCGGCGCACGGCGGCGTAGATGCCGGTGAGAATACCGAGGATGACCGCGATCACGGTGCCCGTGGCGACCAGCGGCATCGTGTTGCCGAACGCTTCAAGAAGATTCCCGAGCACCGGCTGGCGGTTGGAGAACGACACGCCGAGGTTGCCCTGGAAAAGTTGCCGCAGATAGAGCAGATACTGCTGCCAAACGGGTTTGTCGAGGCCGAATTCCACCTCGAGTGCGTGCTGCAATTGTGGCGACGCATTCGGCACACGGGAGATTCGGCTGATCGCTGTGCCCGGCAGCACCCTGAAAAGAACGAAGTTCAACGAGATCGCAACGAAGATCGTGACCACCGCGAAGACCGACCGTTTCCAGAGGTAGCCCCTCATCCGGTTTCCTCTCGGGTCTTGACCTTGAGAATGTTGCTCATCATACTAAGCACAATAAGAACGTAATGTTTGACGAAGGTCAAGGGTAATCCGGCAAAAAGCGAGCACCTCGACCCGCGCACGCAAGGGAGCGTACAGATGAAGGTCATCCAGCGGTTTACTGCGGTCATCGCTGTTGCACTGCTCGCCGTCACAGGCTTGGCCGGCTGCAGTGGTGCCAGCGATTCATCGAATGTACTCCGCATCGGTGCCTCAGCGCCCATCGACTCGTTGAACCCGTTCGTTTCCAGCTCGGACTACAGCAGCGTGGTCTATCAGTACGTCTACCCGCACCTCACCGAATACGACGCGCAGCTGAAGATCGTGCCGTCGTTCGCAACGAGCTGGAGCACGTCGGCGGACAACCTCACCTGGACATTCCACACCGTAAAAAACGCCAAGTGGTCGGATGGTCAGCCGTTGACGGCGAAAGACGCCGCATTCACAATGACGATGATGTTGAAGTACCAGAACGGCCCGACCGGCCAGCTCGCGGGGTGGGTCGCCCATCTGAAGAGCGCGACTGCGCCGAACGACAGCACCCTTGTGCTGCGCTACGACACGACCGTCGCAAATGTCTTGACGCAGATGCAGGCGGTGCACATCCTGCCCGAACACGTCTGGTCAAAATTGGCGACAGGCAACGGCAAGCAGATCACCACATTCCAGAACACGGTGCCGATGGTCTCCGGCGGCCCGTTCACGATGACCAAGTACCAGAAGAACCAGCTGGCCCTGTTCGATGTCAACCCGAACTGGTATGGCACCAAGCCCAAGATCAGTGGGTTCGGCCTTCAGTTCTTCGCCAACGGCGATGCGATGGTGACCGCGCTCAAGACAGGGCAGGTCGACATGATCGGTGAATCGACGCCTGCGACGGCCGTCGCAACGCTGAAGGCGGCCAAGATGGTCGTCAGCACGGCGCCGAACGTGGGGTTCTACGACTTCATCATCAACACCAATCCCAAGAAAAAAGCCAACCGTGAGCTGCTGAACCCCAAAGTGCGCGAAGCGTTCGAATACGCGATCAATCGCGAAGACATCGTCAAGACCGCCTGGCTGGGCTTCGCACAGATCGGGTCGACGATTGTTGCACCCGCCACCGGCTGGAACGACGACCAGATCAAACCGCTGCCGTTCGACATCGCCAAAGCCAATGCGATCTTGGATTCGCTGGGGTACGCGAAAGGCGCGGACGGCATCCGCGTTGCCGACGGGCATCCGATGTCCTATCCGCTGATCTTCCCGACCGAGATCAACGGGGCCGGTGACCGGATGTTCCAGATCATCCAAGCCGGTTTCAAACAGATCGGTGTTGAGATCCAGATGCGCAAGATGGACACCGATGCCGCGACGACCGCGATCAACGGGGCCAACAACACCTACGACACGTTCGATCTCGCGATGTGGGACTGGATTCCCCCGGTCGACCCCGACTTCATCCTCAGCGTGTTGACGTGCTCGCAGTGGGGCAACAACAATGACAGCGGGTTCTGCGACCCGAAGTATGACGCGATGTACCAGGAGCAGGGCACTCTGGTCGATCGCGCCGCTCGACAGGCCAAGATCAACGAGATGCAGCAGTACATCTTCGATCAGCGCCCCTACATCGTGCTCAACTACCAAGATGTCATCGAGGCGCACAGCCCCAAGTGGACCGGATTCGTGATGTCGCCCCTTGTCGGTTCTGTCAATAACCTGTCGACCCAGACGCTCATCGATGTGCACAGGGTGAAGTAGCGGATGCGCCAGACGACGCTCGTCACTCTGGACGAACTCCCGCTTGGGAAGTGCCCGGTGCAGGTCGGGCTGTTCTGCGCCGAGGACGCGGGCGAGGCGGGCGGCGAGCTGGGTCGGGGCGAGGGTCAGCGCAACGGCACGGGCAGCGCTGGGCACAGCTCGGGGGCCGGTGCCAAGCTTGTGGGCGGTCGCGGCGCCGAAGCGATTCTGCGCATGTCGGGGATCGACATCGCCCACCTGGCCGCGCAGGCACCGGGCTTCACTGGTGCCGTCGGGCAGAGTCAGACGATCGTCGTCTCCGCTGCCGATGCGAGCAGGACGACGTTCGTCGTTATCGGCTTGGGAGCGCAGAAAGCCTTCGATGCCACGGCATTGCGCGATGCGTCAGCTCGCTCGGCCGGTGGCCAGCGTTCGCTCTTTGCGACGACGCTCGCGCTCGAACTGGATGCAGATGGCGACTCCGCGGTGCGTGCAGTGGTCGAGGGCATCGGCCTTGGAGGCTATCGCTATCAGGCGGCAGGCGTTCAGCAAACGGGCGCTGAACAGCATGACCCCGCAGCGCTTATCGTCACAAGTCAGGTCGTCTCTGACTCCGTTGTTAGGCGCGCTCGCGTCTTCGCCGATGCTGCGAACTGGGTCAGGCAGCTCGTGGAAACGCCATCCAGCGTGCTCGGGCCTGTCGAGTTCGCCGCAGCGATCACGGCACATGCCGCCGCGGTCGCCGCAGGAGCGGTGACCGTCTCGGTGTGGTCGCGCGATCAGTTGAGCGAGCGAGGCTTCGCAGGCACGCTCGGCGTCGGGGCAGGCAGTGACCGGGAGCCCTGCGTTGTCGAACTGAGCACCGCTGGCGTCGGCGCGCCGATCGCGCTGGCAGGCAAGGGGATCACGTTCGATTCCGGTGGGATCAACCTCAAGAAAGATCCCGGTGAGTTGGCCTGGATGAAGTCCGACATGGCGGCCGGTGCAGCCGTTGCCGCCGCGGTCATCGCCGCGGCCGCGCTCGGTGCTGCGGTGCCGATGACGGCGCTTGTGCCCGTGGCTGAGAACATGCCCGGCGGCGGCGCACTTCGGCCGGGAGACGTACTGACGCATCCGGATGGTCGAACGACGGAGGTGGTCGACACCGACTGCGAGGGTCGACTGGTGCTCGCGGATGCCGTCGCCTGGCTCGCGAAGTCCGCCCCGCGAGCGCTCATCGACGTCGGTACGCTGACCGACTCGGGCGGTGTCGGGCCGGCACTGTGGGGCTGCTGGGGCACGGCGCCGGCACTCGCTGCCGAAATGGTCGACGCGGGTGTTCGCGCAGGGGAGCCCGGCTGGCAGCTGCCGTTGGTTCCGTCATATGCGGGCCTGTTGCCCTCGATTGTCGCTGACGCGGCGAACGCTCCGCGCGACGTTCCGGACTCTGGACAATTAGCGGCGACCTTCCTTCGCCCGTTCGCCGGGAGCACGCCCTGGTTGCACATCGACAACGGGTCGGGCGCGTACTTGGAGCATGACTTCTCGCCCTGGCCGGCGGGGGCGACCGGTTCGCCCGTGCGGGCACTGATCGAGTTCCTCTGTTCGCCGACTCTCGCGGATGCGTTTGTCTTGGATACTTAGTATGCTAAGTATGATCACTAATGATCATGAGCCAAGGAGCGCGAGAACATGACCTTCGACCAGGACTTCGCCACTCGCACCGTTCGGACCCGTGAACGGTTCGAGCGCGCGAAACGGAGCATCCCGGGCGGGGCGGGGAGCACCGCTCGCCTGCCGCGCAACGGCTGGAACCCCTACCCGCTAATCATTGCAGAGGGCAGAGGCTCGCGGTTGCGCGATGTTGACGGGAACGAGTACATCGATTACTTGCTGGGGCTCGGTCCGATGATTCTCGGCCACCGGCATCCGGTCGTCACGAAGGCGGTCGCCGACGCGATCTCGGACTACGGTACGTGCTTCGGGCTGCCCTACGACCTGGAGATCGAGGCGGCCGAGAAGGTCGTTGCCGCCGTGCCCGGCATCGAGCAGGTGCGGTTCACGAACTCGGGGTCCGAGGCGGTGGGCACGGCTGTGCGGCTTGCGCGAGCCACGACCGGTCGGCGCATCGTCGTACGCTTCGAGGGCCACTACCACGGCTGGCAAGACACGGTGTACTGGTCGAACCATGTCGACCCGGAGCTGGCTGGGCCAGCCGATCACCCGCGACCGGTGGCGATGGGGCCGGGTGTTCCTGAAGAGTTGGCCGGAACCCTCGAAGTGCTCACCTGGAACGACCCGGAAAGCTTCGCGCGGTTGATGGACGAGCGCGGCGACGAGGTTGCAGCGGTGCTGACGGAGCCGGCTGTGTTCAACACCGGGTGCATCCTGCCGGAGCCGGGCTATCTCGAGTTGCTGCGTTCCGAGACGCGAAAGCACGGTGCGCTGCTGATTTTCGACGAGGTCATCACCGGTTTCCGCTTTGCGCGAGGGGGAGCCCAAGAGTACTTCGGTGTTCTGCCTGACCTCACTACATTGGCGAAGGGGCTGGGCGGCGGATTCCCGGTGGCGGCGGTCGGCGGCACCCTCGAGGCGATGCACATGATCGCAGACGGCAGCTACTCGCACTCCGGCACCTACAACGCGAACATGATCCAATGTGCCGCTGTCTCTGCGACGATGGACGTGCTGGCCGAACCTGGGCTGTTCGAGCGTCAACGTGCGCTGGGTTATCGCTTGGCCGACGGGCTCAAGACGCTCGCGGACGAGGCGGGAATCGATGCCTACGTCGAGGGGCTCGGCACCGTGTTCCAGCTCTGGTTCGCGAAGCAGCCGATCAAGAACTGGCGCGAAGCGGTGACGAGCGCCAACGAGCCGGCATTCACGCGCTGGTATCAGGAGATGATCGTGCGCGGTGTGCTGTTCCACCCGTTGCAATTCGAGAACCTGTTCGTCTCGCTCGTGCACACCGACGCAGACATCGATGAGACGCTGAACGTTGCAGAGGATGCGCTCGCTGTCGTCGCGAAGGAGTTCCCGGCCGTGCAACCGCAGCACTGACGAGGGCGGCGACTCGGGCAATCGCGGCTTGTAGGCTGGCGGCCACAGGCGCACAGCGAGGGGGAGTCATTGTGGACAACGGCCCGGCCGTCATCGGTATCGACCTGGGCACCTCCAGCGTCAAGGTGATTGCGGTTGCGCAGGATGCGAGCGTTCTCGGCCGGACTCGACGCAGCTATCCGACTGCTCGGCCGGTAGCAGGGGCGGCCGAACAGTCGCCGAAGGACTGGTTGAACGCGTTGAAGTCTGCTCTCGGCGAGTTGGCCGGCGTTGTCGACCCGCAACGGTGGGCCGCCTTCGGACTTTCTGCCATGTTGCCGACGCTCGTCGAACTGGATGCCGTCGGCAATCCTGTGGGGCCCGCGATCACCTGGGAAGACGGCAGAGCCGAAGGCGAAGGCGCCCGCCTGCGCGAGCTGCTCGGCCCCGATCACGGCTATCGTCTGACCGGAGCGCGGATTGACGGCCGCTATCTGCTGCCGATGCATGAGCGGCGACGCGCATCCGCCGGTCATGGTTATGCGGGCGCGGAGCGGGCGCGCGACGACGCAGACCTCACAATTGCCGGGGCTAAGGACTATCTGTTCCAAGCACTGACGGGCGAACTTCTGACCGACCCGAGCACGGCGGCCGGCTTCGGCTGCTTCGACATCGGAGCCGGCCGCTGGGACGATACTGCGCGTGCACTGCTCGGTGACGTTCGGCTGCCCGAGATCGCAGCTTCGGGCCGGTGGCTGCCACTGCGTGCCGAACTGGCCGACAGTCTCGGCTGCGGGCGTGTGCCCGTCGTGCTGGGCGCAGCCGACTCCGTGCTCGGCGCGTACGGACTCGGGGTCACTGCTGCAGGGCAGACGGCCTACATCGCCGGAACGAGCACGGTGATCCTCACGGTAAGCAGGCAACCGGTGTTCGATCGCGAACAACGGTTCCTCGTGACGCCGATGGCCGAGGTCGGTTACGGTCTGGAAATGGACCTCCTCGCCACCGGTTCCGCGCTGGCCTGGCTCGCTGAACTGCTGGGCTTGAGCGGAGGGCCTGCCGAACTCGTCGCGCTCGCCTCGGACGCGCCAGCATCAGCCGCACCCGTCTTCCTGCCCTATCTGGCTCCTGGGGAGCAAGGCGCACTGTGGGATCCACGGCTTGCCGGCGCCGTGAACGGATTATCGCTCGGAACGACGCGTGCGAGCCTGGCCCGCGGGCTGCTGAACGGAATCATCGTCGAATCCCGTCGCTGCCTGGCCGTACTCGACGGCGCAGTAGCCGCGGGTGCGGCCGAGCCGATTTGCGTGTCGGGCGCGAGCGCGACATCCGCATTATTCAGGCAGGACCTGGCCGATGCCGCCGGCCGCCCGGTTTCCGTTGCGGGCAGTGAGCACGACCATTCCGCTCTCGGCGCCGCGTACTGGGCCGCAGGCGCAGCCCTCGACTGGAGTCTCGAACCGGCGTCGCACGCGTCGATCATCGAACCGGATCCGACGCGCAGCGCTCTCTGGGACGATCGTGCGGCGGAACACGATGCGGGGCGTCGGGCACTCTACCCGGAGGCCGCACAATGAATGCGAAGGTGTAGCAATGATCGACCTGAGTCTGTATCCCGCGGGCACCGGCCTCGACGACCGTGGTCGGCTGATCGTCGGCGGCTGTGCCGTGGCCGACGTCGTCGAACAGTTCGGCACCCCGGCCTATGTCATCGACGAGGGCGCACTGCGGACGCGCGCACGCGAGTACCGCGAGGCGTTCGCGACACGGCATCCGAATTCGCTGGTGTTGTTCGCTTCGAAAAGTTTCCCTAGCGCATCCGTCATCGGGGCGATCGCCGAGGAAGGCTGCGGCAGCGATGTCGCGGCCGGCGGCGAGCTGCTGATCGCCGTGGCCGGCGGCGCCGACCCGTCGCGGATGGTGCTGCACGGCAACGCGAAGACGGATGCCGACATCCAGACCGCGCTCGACGCCGGCGTGCGCTACATCGTGATCGACAATCTCGACGACGTCGACCGGATCGCGCGGCTCGCGAGCGCGCTGGTGCCGGTGTTGCTGCGGGTGAGCCCGGCGGTGGATGCGTCCACGCACTCGGCGATGGCCACCGGAAGTGATGCATCAAAGTTCGGCATTCCGTCGGGGCAGATCGAGGGGGTGATCGCCCGCATCCGCCGCGAACCGATGCTCGAACTGCGCGGACTGCACGCGCACATCGGCTCACAGATCCTCGACGTTGCTCAGTTCGAGGCGGAAGTTGCCGCCCTCGGCCGACTGGAACACTTCCCGGTCTACGATCTCGGCGGCGGGCTCGGCGTGAGATACGTGAGCGAGGACGTCGCGCCATCCGTCGACGAGTATGCGGAGCGTGTCGTCGCTGCGGTGCACCGGCACCTCGGTGCGGACGTCGAGCTGCTCGTCGAGCCGGGCCGGTCCATGGTCGCGCCGAACGGCATCACGGCGTATCGCGTGGTCACCGTCAAGCACGGCGTGCGCACACATGTTGCAGTCGACGGCGGCATGGGCGACAACCTGGAGGTATCGCTCTACGGGCAGCCGTTCCAGCCATCCATCATCGACAAAACCGGGCCGCTCGAGACGGTGGATGTCGTCGGCCGGCACTGCGAATCCGGCGACACTCTCGTGCGCGACATCCCGCTCGTGCACCCGGAGGTCGGCGACCTGCTGACGGTGCCGGTGACCGGCGCCTATTGTTACACGATGTCGAACAATTACAACGCCGCACTTCGACCGCCGGTCGTGTTCTGCCGAGAGGGTGTCGCCCGCCTGGCCGTGCGTCGCGAAAACATCGACGACCTGCTCCGCCGTGAACAACTGATCGAGCGTGATCGCCGGTGACGAGCCCCGTGGATGGCATCGAGGATGCCGCGAATGACAGCGGCGCCGCGGTCGGAGGGCAACTCGACGTTCTTCTTGCAGATATCCAGGAGCACTGGCCGGTGCCCGGCGGTGTGGTCGCGGTCGTCGACCGCGCAGGCACGCTCCTGACGCGCCCGTTCGGATTCGCAAACCTGGACGCCGGCACGCCGGTCACCGGCGAAGAGCTGTTCGAGATCGGTTCGATCAGCAAGGTTGCAACCGCGATCGTCATTCACCAGCTGATCGACGAGGGCCGCTTCGGGCTGGAGACACCGATCGTCGACCTCCTGCCGTGGTTCGAGGCCGACGGTGCCGAGCTGATCACCGTCCGCAACCTGCTGCACCACAGTGCCGGGCTCATCTCCGGCGCGGATGCCATGCCGGATGAACTGGCGCAAGCACTGTTGGCCGCGGGCAGCGTGCTGGCCCCGGTCGGCGAGCACTTCCACTACTCCAACCTCGGCTACATCCTGCTCTCGCTCGCAGCGGCTGCCGTGACGGGTCGCACCCTCGCCCAACTTGTCAGCACCCGCGTGCTGCATCCGCTCGGGATGACCGCGGCGATCGCTGCGGTGCGGCATGAGCATCGTCCGCTGTTGGCAACCGGCTATGCACCGCTGCACGACGATCGTCCGTGGCTTCCAGGCGAGCCTCTTGCCCCTGCCACGTGGTTGGAGGTTGCCGGCGGCGACGGCAACATCGCCGCACCGGCGGCCGGTATGGCCGGATTCGTGCGGATGCTGCTGGGCGCCGGAGCGCTCTCCGGTGCGCGAGTCCTCTCACCCGCCGCATTCGAGCGCATGACCTCCGACCTGGCCCCGGGCGGTGAAGACACGCTCCAACTTGCCGGATGCGCGCCCGCCGACGACAGCCGTTACGGGTTGGGCATCAACGTCGAACGGCACGGCGGGCGCACGGTGCTCAGCCACGGTGGCGGCATGGTCGGCTACGCGTCGTTCATCTGGGCAGATGTCACCGAAGGCCTCGGTGTGGTTGTGCTGACCAATGCGAACGGGGACAGTCCCGTGGCGGAGGTGATCGCACGTGCCGCCGCGGCCTGGGCGGGCGGGCGTGAAGCCCCGACGCACCTGCAACCTTCGGTATGGCGCGCGCCGGCCGCTGCCGCAGACTCAGCGGACGCCGCTCGTCCCCGTTCGATTGACCCGGCGATGCTCGGCGCGTTCACGGGCCGCGATGCGACCGGCCGGGAGGTCGCGGTCACGATTCGTCAGGACCCGGTGTCGTCCGCCGATGCGGGCGTAGCAACGCTGACGATTGAGTCGGAGGGCGTTACTGCGCCGATGATGTGGGGGTGGGGGGCGCGAGTCGCCACGACGCATCCGCAGTTTCGGAGGTTCGCTTTCGAGTTCGAGTTCGAGTTCGAGTTCGAGTTCGAGTCTCGCGACGACCGTGCCGTGTGGGCTTGGGGAGACATCGAGTTCGCGCTCGGCGACGGTGCGCCGCCGGAGTCTCATGGTTCGGCTGCCTCGTCGCAGTCATATTCACTTCGCGCCTACGTCGGGCATTATCGCTCGTACTCGCCGTGGTTCACCAGCTTTCGCGTGGTGTTGCGGGCGGGATCACTCGTGCTGATCGCTGCGACCGGTGTCGAGGCGCCTGCGGAAGACGTTCCGCTCGTCGAGCTCGAACCCGGCGTTTTTCGGATCGGCGCAGACGAATGGCTGCCTGAACGGTTGCGCTTCGGGCCCCTCGTGGACGGCTATGCCGCCTGGTGCGACAGAGATGGCTGCCTCTACTCCAGGGCGTTCACAGACTGACGATTCGGTGGTCGAGTAGCCCGCGAGCGGAGCGAGCGGGCGTATCGAGACCGACGACCTCCACGAAGGAGCGTCGATATGGGTCTCGATACACTCGCTTGCGCTCGCTACTCGACCACCGGTGTGGGTTTACGCCACGTAGCCGTCCGCGATGCTCAGCGCAGCCTCGATCACGGCAAGGCCCTGACGCAGCTCGTCCTCCGCGATGATCAGCGGGGGTGCGATGTGAACACCGTTGAAGTGGATGAACGGCCACACACCGGCCTTCTTGATCGCAGCGGCCACCGCGTTCATCGGTGCTGCAGCTTCGCCGGTCGCGTTGAACGGCACGAGCGGCTCGCGCGTGTCCCTCGACCGCACCAGTTCGACCGCCCAGAAGAATCCGCGGCCGCGGATGTCGCCGATCGACGGATGCTTCGCGACCCAGCTGCGAATCTCCGGCTCGATCACGCGTGAACCCAGGTCACGCACCCGCTCCAGGATGCCGTCCCTCTCGAACACCTCGAACGTCGCGACCCCGGCCGCACACGCCAGCGGATGCCCGGAGTAGGTCAACCCACCCGGGAACACGCGATTATCGAAGGAGTGCGCGATCGCATCCGAAATGACGACGCCGCCGAGCGGCACGTAACCGGAGTTGACGCCCTTGGCGAAGCTGATCAGGTCGGGCACGACGTCGAACGCGTTGACCGCGAACCACTCGCCGATGCGCCCGAAACCGACCATGACTTCATCGGCGATGTAGACGATGCCGTACTTGTCGCACAGCGCACGCACACCGGCGAGATAGCCGGGCGGCGGCACGAGCACCCCGTTGGTGCCGACGACCGTTTCGATGATGATCGCCGCAACGGTAGCTGCGCCCTCGAGGACGATGACGCTCTCCAGGTGTTCGAGCGCGCGCTGCGCCTCTTCTTCCTGGGTGGTTGCGTGGAATGCCGAGCGGTACAGGTACGGCCCGAAGAAGTGCGCAACGGATCCGTCGCTCGGCTCATTCGACCAGCGACGCGGGTCACCAGTCAACGAGATCGCGGTGGCGGTGCTGCCGTGGTACGAGCGATACATCGAGAGCACCTTGCGGCGGCCGGTGAACTGGCGCGCCATCCGCACGGCGTACTCGTTGGCATCCGCCCCACCGTTGGTGAAGAACACCTTGTTGAAGCCGTCTGGGGCTTTCTCGGTGATACGGCGGGCAAGCTCGCCGCGCACATCGTTTGCGAGTGCCGGCTGGATCGTCGACAACCGACCTGCCTGCTGCTGGATCGCAGCAACCAGATCCGGATGCTGATGCCCCAGATTCAAGTTCACCAACTGCGATGAGAAATCAAGATACGCGTTGCCCGCGTAGTCCCAGAACGTCGAGCCGGCCGCTGCCGCGATCGGCAGCGGGTCGATCTGCGCCTGCGCGCTCCACGAGTGGAACACGTGCCCGCGGTCGTCAGCGCGTACTTGCGCCTCCGCTGCGGCAGCCGGGAGTGCGTGCGAAGCACCGTGGCGGTCCGTGTATTCGGCCGTCGTGAGTTCGTCGGTATCAGTAATTGTGGTCATGAAAATTCCTTCCGTTTCGTTGGTCGAGTAGCCCGCGAGCTTTCGGTCCCTGAGCGGAGCCGAAGGGCGAGCGGGCGTATCGAGACCCGCGAGGCGGTTTCGAAGATCGGCTCCCCAGGTCTCGATACGCGGCGCTCGTGCCTCGCGTAGCTACTCGGCCACCGGTTATCAGTGGTTGCGCGGGAAGCCGAGGTCGATCTGCGACTCGCTCGGGTCGGGCCAGCGGCTCGTGATCACCTTGCTGCGGGTGTAGAAGTTGATCGACTCCGGACCGTAAATGTGGGTGTCGCCGAACAGCGAGTTCTTCCAACCGCCGAATGAGAACGATCCGACCGGGGTCGGGATCGGCACGTTGATGCCGACCATGCCGACCTGGATGTCGAACTCGAACTGACGGGCTGCACCGCCGTCACGGGTGAACAACGCAACACCGTTTCCGTATGGGTTGCTGTTGATCAGCTCGACGGCCTCATCGAAGGTCGCAACGCGCACGACGGCAAGCACCGGGCCGAAGATCTCCTCGGTGTACACCTTCATGTCGGTGCTGACCTGATCCAGCAGGGTGAGGCCGATGAAGAAGCCGTCATTGTCGAACTTCTGGTCGAGACCAGATACGACGACCTTTGCGCCCTCGGCCGGTGCGCCCTCGACGTAGGAGGCGACCTTGTCGCGGTGTGCCTGCGTGATGAGCGGGCCCATCTCGCTGCCGGCCTCTGTGCCCGCACCGATCTTCAGTGCCGGGATGCGGCTGCGGATGGCTTCGATCAGCGGGTCTGCGCTGTCGCCGACCGCGACCAGCACGCTGACCGCCATGCAACGCTCGCCGGCTGACCCGTATGCCGCAGAAATCGCGGCATCGGCCGCGGCGTCGATGTCCGCGTCGGGCAGGACCACCATGTGGTTCTTCGCTCCACCGAGTGCCTGCACGCGCTTGCCGTTCGCACTGGCGCGAGTGTAAATGGCCCGAGCGATCGGGGTCGAGCCGACGAAACTGACGGCGTCGACATCCGGGCTGTCCAGAATAGTATCGACGGCGACCTTGTCACCGTGAACCACGTTGAGCACGCCGGCCGGCACGCCGGCCTCGAGGAAGATCTTCGCCAGCAGAACGGATGCCGACGGGTCCTTCTCGCTCGGCTTCAGCACGACGGTGTTGCCGCAGGCGATCGCACTGGCGATCATCCACAGCGGCACCATGGCCGGGAAGTTGAACGGCGTGATGCAGCCGACGACGCCGACCGGCTCCTTGACGCTGTGCACGTCGATGCCGCCGGAAACCTGCTGGCTGAACTCGCCCTTGAGCAGGTTCATCAGCCCGGTGGCGAACTCGACGTTCTCCAGGCCGCGCGCGACTTCGCCCGCAGCGTCTGAGAGCACCTTGCCGTGCTCACTCGTGACGGCTGCCGCGACCTCGTCGGCCCGCTCGGTGAGCAGTTGGCGGATGCGGAAGAAGATGTGCGAGCGCTTGGTCAGGCTCATCGAGCGCCACGCGGGCAGTGCTGCACGGGCCGCCGCGATGGCGGTCTCGACGTCGGCGACCGAACCATAGATGACGTCGTGTTGGTGCTCACCCGTTGCCGGGTTGTACACCGCACCGGTGCGCTCGGGCTCACCGTATTCTTCTCCGTTGATGAAATGTCTGATGAGCGCCACGTGGATTCCTTTTCTTCGTTGAGTCGCCGTTCGCGGACATTTTGACCGATGCACGGCGTAGGCTGTTAAGCCAATGATCGCACCGCAAGCGAGAGGGAGAGAGTGCCAGATCGTCACGGCTTTCCGCTGCATCAAACATATCGTCCGGACCCGGAGGGCACCGCGGCTGCCGCACTTCCGTCTGCCGTCCTTCCAACTATTGCGGATGTGCTGCGGCTCGACGCGATGACGGTGGCGGCACCCGAGGTGCTCGCGGGGCGCAGTGGGCTCGAGCGGTCGGTGCGCTGGGTGCACGTGACGGAAACGGCAAGTGTCGCCGGCTTGGTCAGTGGCGGCGAGTTGCTGCTTTCGACCGGTGTTGGCTGGCCGCAACACGAACGTGAACTCGTTCGTTACGTCGACGAGGTTGATCGTGCTGGAGTCGCCGGCCTCGTATTGGAGCTGGGTAGGCGCTTCGCGACCGCGCCGGAGCCGCTGATCTCGGCCTGCGCCGAACGCGGCATCCCTCTGATCGTGTTGCACAGTCAGGCCCGCTTCATCGCGATCACCGAAGCGGTGCACAGCCGGATCATCGCGGATCAGATGAACGCGCTGCGGGCGAGGGACGACATCCACGCACTGTTCACCGAGTTAAGCTTGCGGGGCAGCCCCGCCGACTTCATCGTCGAACAACTCGGGCAGGTGCTCGGCGCGCCCGTCGTGCTCGAAGACCTCGCGCACCGGGTGATCGCGGCCGCCGTGCGCGAGAGCGATGGCGACGCACTCGCCGGGTGGGAACAAGCATCCCGTGCCGCGCACCGGGCGGCGGCCGGCGCGAGCCCCGCTGGGTTGGGCGGGCCCGGTTCCGTCGGCAACGGCTGGCTCATCGTGCCGGTCGAAGCGCGGGGCACGCGCTGGGGTTACCTGATCGCGTTACCGGGGAGGGCGCATCCCGCCGGTCGGGCGAACGTTTTGGAGCAGGGCGCCGTCGCTCTCGCGCTGAGCCGGCTCGCCGATCGTGACGAGGGTGAATGGCTGAGGCACAGCCATCAGGCACTTTTGACAACGCTGCTCGGTGGCCGGTACCGCAGCGAAGTCGGGCTGCGCGAGCGGTTCGAGGCCGCAGGTTTGCCCATCGTCGATCGGCATCTGATCGGCATCGCACTGGCCGGCGCGGCTGCGGCCGGAATTGCGGGGCCCGGCGACCTCGTGGGGCACGCCGTCGGCCCATCGAGCGCGCAGTTGCGGGATGCCGCGCGGGATATCGGCGCGGAGGCCGTTGCAGGCACAAGTGCGGATGCGCCTGGCTCGCTGATCGCGATCCTCTCGTTTCCGCGTCGCGAACGCGTCGACGATCACACCATCGACGCGTTCGCGCGAGCACTCGCTGCGGTCGCGGGCACCCGCGATCTGTCGCTGGCGCTGGGGAGCGAGGCGTACGACATCCGTGGGGTGCTGGCGTCGCTGGATGAAGCGCGGGAACTGCTCGCCCGGCGTGTTCGCGCGCGTGGCATTGCGGTCTATCGGGCCGAGAGTCGGCCACTGCTTCGGCTGATCGCATCGTTTGCGGATGACCCACGAATGCAGGCGCACAGCGAGCAGATGCTGCGCCCGCTGATCGAGTACGACATCGCGAACGACGGCGACCTGCTCGACGTGCTCGCGGCGTATGCGGAGCATCCTGGAAATCGCACGCGTGCCGCGACGGCGAGCCATCTCTCGCGTTCCGTGTTTTATCAGCGGATCGCACTGATCGAGGACCTGCTCGACGCCGACCTCGACAACGGTGAAACCGTCAGTGCGCTGCACGCCGCGCTGCTGGCCCGGCGGCGCTCAGCGCGGTGAGCGGTAGGCGCGGGGTCGCGGTGAGGGTCTCGATACGCGTGCTCGCTGCGCTCGCGCGCTACTCGACCACCGAGTCGGTGGTCGAGTAAGGACCGCTAGCGACTGTATCGAGACCCGGGCGCAGCATCCGTCTGCATCGTCAGCACCGGCGTGCCGTCGGCATCGGCGATCGACAGTTCGACATG
Source organism: Rathayibacter sp. SW19 (assembly GCF_030866825.1). Taxonomy (NCBI): domain Bacteria; kingdom Bacillati; phylum Actinomycetota; class Actinomycetes; order Micrococcales; family Microbacteriaceae; genus Rathayibacter; species Rathayibacter soli. The sequence goes on along the minus strand of NZ_CP133020.1, from coordinate 3,930,730 downwards.
CACGGTGCTGAGCTCGGCGAGGCTCGACACGTGCGTACCGCCGCACGGGATGCGCACGGCCGTGCCATTCAGCTCGCACTCCCAATAGCGGCGATCGGTCAAGCGTTCGCCGTCGCGGTCGATGCGCACGGTCGACCCGGCGTCGATCCAGTTCGCCAGCAGTTCGTTGACGCGCGCCTGCACCGCGGCAAGCTCATCGGCCAGGCCCTCTGTCGTGAAACCCTTGCGCCGCAGCGACTTGTTCAGACGAAAGCGGTCGGTCGAGCCGTTTTCGCGGATCCGCGATGACTCGATTGCGAGACCGTCGAAGTCGGGATTGCCGAGCCCGTCGAGGCGGGCATCCGTTCTCCAGCGGCCGGCGAGGGCCGCATTCAGTGCCAGGGATGCGACGTGGCACGCGGTGTGCCCGATCGACAGCTCCCGCCGGTAGTCGGCGTCGACGACAACCTCGACGGTGTCGCCCTCTGCCACCGCCGCGTCGCCCACGATTTCGTGTGCGGCGAGCTCGTGGGTGGCGAGCTCGTGGGTGGCGACGAGGTGGGCGACCACGAAGGCCCAGCCGGATTCACCCTTGCCGACCGGGATGTCCGCACCGAGGAACAGTGTGGAGCCGTCTGTGGCCGCGACGGTGCAGTCTGCAACGCGCACATCGCGCGCACCGACGCGGAGCACCGCATGATCGGCACCCTGGTCGGGCCAGCCGGTGTCGACCGGATGGCAGCATGTGGCATCGAGAAGAACGACGGTGCGATCATCCGCCAAGGGTTCCAGATGCAGTACGGTCGCTTCGTTGTGCATTGCGGCTGCCGGATAGGTGACGACGGTATCGGCGCGCGGGAGGGTCATAGCTCCATTCTGTCCTGCCCAGCAGCCACCAGTTCGGCCGCCACCCGTTCAGCCGCTACCAGTTCAGCCGCCAGCTCTCGTTGATCCGTCCGTCATCCGTTCAGATAGAGAACGTTCGTGATTGCAGCCTCGTCCGCGAGCACGTGCAGCACGTCGTCCAGACTCTCGAGTTTGCCGTAGTCGTTCAAGATGATGGCGAAGGCGATGCGATGGCCGCTCTTCGCGTCGATGTAGCCTGCGAGGTTCTGAGCGACAAGTTTGCCGTCCGTCGCCGTCGTGCCGGTTTTGCCGTGAACGTGCCCCTTCGCCGGCAAATCGGCGCCGGTCGACGACAATGATCCGTCGACGCCGAGCAGCGGCAGTGCGTTGCGGTAGTCGTCGGCGACCGGTGTGGTGTTCATGTGGGCGAGCATGTCGACAATGGCTCTCGGCGATGCCTCACTGTCTGGGCTACCGCTGCCGTTGGTGGGGAAGCGGAAGGAATCGCCGGGAATTCCCGCAGCGATGAGCGCCCGCCGTTCCGCGGCGAGCGCTCCGTCGAGTGTCTTTTGCCCTTTGGCGAGCCCGAACTGGGTGAGTGCCAGATTCGCGCCGAGGTTCAGACTGACCTTCAGAATCAGCCGCGCCTGCTGTGCGAACGGCGCAGAAGTGTATTCCGCGAGTCTGTTCGCGGTTGAGTAATGCCGTGCTGGCGCTAGCAGCGAAGTCGGATCCGGCCCGACGGCGGGTGCGTCCACCGTGATCCCGTCGCGCTGGAGCGCATCGATCAACGCGGTGCGCGCGAAAGCCTCCGGATTGTCGATGCGGAATGTTCCGAGAAAATACGGCAGGCCGGAAAGCGGCGCCTTGTAGTCGACCGGGATCGTGCCGGAGATCTGACCGGTGCAATTCGCCTGCCCGACGCAGTTCACGACGCCTGTCACCGACGTGCCGGCCGGCGTTGTGCCGGGCGGGATCGACACGGTGGGTACGGTTCCGGCCGCCGTGGTCATGACGGTTCCGGTCACGGCGAACGCCGAGGTCTCTGGCCGATAGGCGATCCGAGCGGGCTCGCCTGGCGAAGTGGGGGTGACGACGACGTCGATCATGTTCTCGTTGATCATCGTCGGCGTCACAAGGAGTTGTTGATTGGGCACCCGGTATGGCGTGAAGAGATCATCGTCGATCACGACATTTCCCGTAACGTGTGTGACTCCCGCCGCCTTGATCTGATCGGCAAGCGCCTGCACGCCGGTCAGGGGGTCATGAGGAGTGATAATGCCGGTTCCGAGGTTGTTCGCGTCATTGTGATCGAAGTCGGTGTATGCGAGCTGGTTGTCTGCGGTGCGGCGTCCGCCGAAGGTGAGGTCTCCTGCCCCCACCAGCACGAGGTCGCCCTGAAGTGAGCCGCCGTCGAGTTCGCCAGTTCGGTATACCGACGTGGTGGTGGTGTGGTCCGCACCCAGCTGTGTCAATGCCAGCCCCACCGAGAACAGCTTGCGAGTGGACCCGGTGAACGCGAGCCGATCGGCGTTCGTGCCGAATAGCGTCTTGCCGGTGTCCAGGTCGGTGGCCAGCACACTCCACGCGGCTTTCGAGTATGCGGGCTTGTGCATGATCTTCTGGACCGCGCTGCTCAGCCGGGCGGATGCCTGTGCACCCGCCGTGCCCGCGTTCCCTGACGGTGGGCCCACCGTGCAGGCGGTCAGGCTGAGTGCCGTGAGCAGCGCGCCGGCTGCAACAGCGCGACGATAAAGGCCGCGCATCACGTCGCCGCCTGCAGGAACGCGGCCGCGACAGTGCCCTTGGCCGGGTTGTTTCGATCGCTCGCGGCGAGCGAGCGGATCTCGCGGAGAAGACGATGCGCCTCTTTCCATGCTGCGGTGCTGCCGCTCAAGATTCTTACCTTTCCGCAGAGCCGATACGGGTGCCGGCGGCGGCTGTGCTTCCCGTCGAGTTTGGCACGAGACGCGGCAAACGACCATAGACCCAGGTCGTCTCGTGGGATCGTTCACTCGGATGCGGCATGCACGATATCGGTATTGGTCATGTCGGTATGCTGCCGGTCCGGCTCTATTTCCCAGCCCGGCTTGAGCACGAGATTCGCACATTCATTGGGCCTACGCACACGATTTGTTCAGGATGACTGGCAAAAAACTACTGATTTCGTTGCATATGCCTCAAATCATTGCGAGAATGTCTGCAGACCCGGCGAAGGCGCCTCCGTTTGCAGTGGAGTGGCTGACCCGAATCCTCAATGGCTGGAGGTAGCCCGTGACCGAAGTCACCCAGACTGACACACTCGAATCCGCGACCGACCCGAGTCAGAGCGCTCCACCGGCGGTCGTGCTGCGGCATGTGACCAAGATGTTCGGCGACGCGACAGCGGTCGACGATATCGACCTGGAACTCGGGTCCGGAGAATTCTTCGCACTGCTTGGGCCGTCCGGGTGTGGCAAGACGACCACGCTGCGCATGGTGGGCGGTTTCGAACTCCCTTCGTTCGGTCGTATCTGGCTTGACGGCGCCGACGTCACGATGCTGCCGCCCTACAAGCGTGACGTGAACACGGTGTTCCAGTCGTATGCACTGTTCCCACACATGACGGTCTTCGAAAACGTCGCCTTCGGATTGCGTCGGCGTGGGGTCGCCATTGCCGATATTCGCCGGCGGGTGCAGCGAAACCTCGACCTGGTCGGCCTCAACGGCTACGACAAGCGCAAGCCGCTGCAGCTTTCCGGTGGCCAGCAGCAGCGCGTTGCGCTGGCCCGTGCCCTCGCGAACGAGCCCAAGGTGTTGCTGCTCGATGAACCGATGGGCGCACTGGACGCGAAGATCCGCAAGAGCATGCAGATCGAGCTCAAGCGCATTCAGCAGGAGGTCGGAATCACCTTCCTCTACGTCACGCACGACCAGAACGAAGCCATGTCGATGGCCGACCGGCTTGCCGTGATGAACGGCGGCCACATCGAAGACATCGGCGCACCCGATCGTGTGTACGACCGGCCGGCCACGCAGTTCGTCGCGGAATTCCTCGGCACCTGCAACATCCTGCCGCTCGACACGCTGAACGGCCCCGCACTGCGTTTGCCGGACGGCGCCTTCGTTGAGCCTGCCCCGGCCGACAAGCAGGGGATCGTCGAGAACCAGGCTCGCATCGGCATCCGCCCCGAGAAGTTGGTTGTGACGCGCGCAGCAATGGCTGCGGCCGGCGCCGCAAGCGCACCCAATCGGGTGCAGGGCACCGTGCGCACCGCCACGTACCTCGGCGCGAGCACCGAGTACGAGATCGACACTGGCTGGGGCGGTATCCTCAAGTCGTTCGCGCAGAACCTCGACGAGTCGTCGCGTGCTCGTCCCGGTGAGGCCGTGATCGTGTCGTGGGACGCAGCGCACAGCTTCCTGCTGCCCTCGGAGGCGGACAGCATTCCCGCCGCCGCGCCGGTCACCGGAGCATTTCGGGCGGTCGCACCGTGACCGGCTCGAGCGGACCCCTCGATCCCGCGCTCTGGCGCGGGCTGACCCAGAGCCGAATGTCCCGTCGCACGATGTTGCGCGGTGCGCTGACCGGTGCCGGCGCTGTGGCGTTGGCTTCGACGCTTGCGGCATGCGGAATCAAGGGCTCGGTCGCCGACGAGGCGAGAATCCAGGTCGATTGGCCGGCTTTCTGGGCCAAGCAGAAAAAGACCGGCCTCCTGAACTTCGCCAACTGGCCGTTGTACATCGACCAAGACCACGGCAAGATCCCCTCGCTCGAACTGTTCACCAAGCGAACCGGCATCAAGGTGAACTATCAGCCCGTGATCCAAGGAAATGCTCCCTTCTACGCCACGGTTGCGCCGATGCTGCGCGCGCGCGGTTCAACCGGCTATGACATCGTCGTGATGACCAACGGCTGGGAACTGACCGAGATGATCGGCAACGGCTTCCTGATGGAACTGGACCATTCCCGTCTGCCGAACTTCGACAGATACGCTGCGGACAATGTGAAAAGCCCGAATTACGACCCGGGCAACAAGCACTCCGTCGTCTGGCAGACCGGGTTCACCGGGTTGGCCTACAACACCAAGCTCGTCAACCGGCCGATCACCAGCTTCCAAGACCTGCTCGACCCGGCGTTCAAAGGCCATGTGGGCATGATGAACGACAACACGGAACTGGGCAGTGCCGGGTTGCTCGCGATCGGCGTCGAACCGTCGAAGTCGACGCCCGCGGACTGGAAGCGCGCCGCGGAGTGGCTGAAGAAGCAGAGGCCAAACGCCTCCGGCTATTACGACCAGAGTTACATCGACAAACTGCAGAACGGCGACACCTGGGTCACCCAGGCGTGGTCGGGCGACATCTTCCAGGCAATTGCATCCGGCAACAAGCACCTCAAATTCGTCATCCCCAAAGAAGGCCAGATGATCTGGCACGACAACATGATGATCCCGATGCAGGCGGAGAACCCGGTCGATGCCCTCGAATGGATGAACTTCTACTACACCCCAGAGATCGCCGGCATGGTCGAAGACTGGGTGAACTACGTGTGCCCTGTTCCTGAGGCGAAGGAGTACATATTGAAGGTCCTCAAGGATCCCGCTGTGGCGAACAGTCCGCTCGTCTTTCCCAACCAGGAGGTCGACGCGCTGTCGCACCTGTTCTACGTGTATAAGAACTACGACGAGTATGACCTCTGGAACTCCACCTTCAACCCGGTGATCCAGTCATGACGGCGCTCACTCAGACCGCACGGCCGACCGGCACTGTTCCGGGGCCGACCGGCAAGACCACGGGTCACCGGTTCAGGGGTCGCGGAACGCCGTATTTGCTCAGCCTGGCGGGCGGCGCGTGGCTGCTCATCCTGTTCGTCATCCCGCTGGTCTCCGGCCTGATCGTCTCGCTTGAGACAGGCAACCCGCAGACCGGGTACACGTTCACGTGGAACTGGGGCATTTACGCCGATATCTTCGTGAATTCGGATGTGCCCTATCTCACGTTCCTCATCCGCGGTGTGTTGTATGGCGCGGGGGCGACGATCGTGACCATGATCATCGGCTACCCGCTCGCCTACTACATTGCGTTCCGCGCTCCGCAGCGCTGGAAGAACGCGCTGTTGTTGCTCGTGATGCTGAGCTTCCTGGTTTCGTTCGTGATCCGCACGGACATGTGGGCGTTCATTCTCTCGGACCAGGGGCCGGTGCTGACGGTCCTGCGCGACCTGCACGTGGTCGGCAAAGACGCCCACGTTCTCGGCACCAGCGCCGCGGTCATCGGCGGCATGGCGTACAACGACCTGGCGTTCATGGTGCTGCCCATCTATGTGGCATTGGAACGCATCGATCCACGCCTGATCGAGGCGTCCGCCGATCTTTATGCGAGCAAGACGCAATCGTTCATACGGACGATTCTGCCGCTGACCCGGTCTGGCATCTTCGCCGGAGTGCTGCTCGTGTTCATCGACTCGGCAGGCGACCCGGTCAACGCATCGCTGCTCGGCGGCACGAATACCTACGTGATAGGCCAGGCAATCCAAGATTCTTACCTGACCAATCAGCAGTACAACGTGGCCGCCGCGCTGTCGACTGTGCTGATGATCGTGCTCGGCATCATTCTGTTCCTATACGCCCGAATAGCGGGAACCGACAACATTGAGGATCTGGTATGAGCGCCACCATCGCCCCTGCGCCAGCGCCTGAGCGCCCTGCGGCCCGTGAAGGAGCTGCCGTGCCGATGCAGAAGCGCCGCAAGCGCCCGCTGCTGCCGATCTTCTTCTGGGTTGTGATCGTGATCACGCTCGTGCCGATCTTCACAATGGTGCTCTACAGCTTCAACAACACGCCGACCAGCCGCATCACCTTCCAATGGCACGGCTTTACGACGTATTGGTACCAGAACCTGACGCAGGTCAGCGGGCTCGGAAACTCGTTCCTGACCTCGATCGAGATCGCAATTCTGTCTGCCGTCATCTCGATCGTGCTTGGGGTGCCACTGGCCATGGCGCTTGAGCGATATCGGTTCCTTGCACGCGGGCCGCTGTCGACGACCGTATTCGCGGACATCGCCGCGCCGTCGATCGTCGTCGGCGCCGCGTCACTGTCGTTCTTCCTGTCGGTGAACGCGCCGCTGGGGTTCCTGACCATTCTTCTCGTGCACATTACGTTCAACCTGGCGTACGTCGTCGTGGTGGTGCGTGCCCGGCTCTCGGGAAGCGGCACGGTGCTGGAGCAGGCGGCGGGAGACCTGGGAGCCAATCCATTCACGGCGTTCACAAAGGTGACGCTGCCGTTGCTGGTTCCCGGCATGATCGCGGCAGGCGCCCTGGCGTTGGCGATGTCCATCGACGACTACGTCATCACGAGCTTCGTCGCCGGCCCGGAGGTGACCTTCCCGCTGTTCGTCTACGGCGCGGCCAAAGTCGGCCTGCCTCCGCAAGTGTTGTGCTTTGGCACGCTCATCTTCGTGGTCGGCCTCGCGGTCGTGCTCCTGAACGGCTTCCTGACCCGGCGCGGCCAGCCGAAGTAGCCTGCGCGGCGCGCGGGCGGCCGGAGGCGTGCCCTGTGGTGCGCCAGTTGGTGTGCTGTGCGCCAGTTGGAGTGGCGCATGGCGCAGCAGGTGGCGCACGCGGCCCGGCCGTGCGGCGCCGACCTCCGTCGCGCCCGCGGCGCGGCTACGAGTCGAACCCGAGGCCGACGGCATCCAGAGTCTTGAGAATGAGGTTGCGCTTGCCCTCGTTGTGGTCGGCCTTGTTGAGCGACCACCGCGTGGCCTGAATGCCCATCGATGCAACTGGCTCGGGCGGGAACGGCATCGGCGTGCTGCGCACCATCTTCGTCTCGGTGCGTTCGGTCTTCTCGCCGGCCAGGAAATCCAGCATTACCTGTGCGCCGAAGCGGGTCGCGCCCACCCCGAGACCCGTGTAACCGAGCGCGTAAGCGATCCTGTTGTCGCGCGCGCTTCCGTAGAACGCGCAGAACCGGCTGCACGTGTCGATCGCTCCCGCCCAGCGGTGCGTGAACGAGATGCCCTCCAGCTGGGGGAACGTCGTGAAGAAGTGGCTCGCGAGGCGGCGGAAGGTCGCCGGACGGTCCTCATAGCTGGAGCGCACCTGACGGCCGTAGTGATAGATCGCGTCGTAGCCGCCCCAAAGGATGCGGTTGTCCGCGCTGAGCCGGTAGTAATGGAACTGATTCGACGCGTCGCCCAGACCCTGCCGGCTCTTCCAGCCGATCGAGGCGAGTTGCTCGGCGCTCAGCGGCTCGGTCATCAGCACGTAGTCATACACGGGCACGGTTGCCAAGCGATTGCGCTTGAGCAGCGACGGGAACACGTTTGTGCCAAGCGCCACCTTCTTCGCGCGCACTGTCGCGTCTCGCTCGCCGATGATCGCGCTGGCACCGCTGCCGATGCGCACGTCGACACCCTCTGCGGATGCGAGTCCCCGCGTTTCCAACGCCGCCACTGGCGTGTGCTCGAAGATTTCCACCCCGGCCTCGATGCACGCGCGCGCGAGCTCGTGTGCGAGCTTGGCCGGGTGCACGAGTGCGGAGTCGTGCGTGTGGAACAGGCCGGCAAGATAGCTGGGGGAGTTGACCTCTGCGCGCATCGCCTCGGTGTCGAGAAAGCGGGCGTTGACGCCGTCCGCTGCCGCGGCCTCGCGCAGCCACTCGACCTGATGTGGTTCCGTCGCCACGTCGATCGCGCCGTTGCGCTCGAAGTCGCAGTTCAGGCCGAGCGCGGCGACGGTCTGTTCGATCTCGTCGAGGTTCTTCTCGCCGAGACGCTCGAGGTGGTCGTACTCGTCGGCGAACCGAGTGCGGCCGTTCTCCTCACCATGAGTCAGGCTGGCTTCGCAGAAGCCGCCATTGCGACCGGATGCAGCCCAGCCCACCGTGCGCGCCTCGAGCAGCACGATGCGGGCATCCGGGTTGCGCTGCTTTGCGAGGAGGGCGGTCCAGAGCCCGCTGTAGCCGCCGCCGACGACAGCGAGGTCGCAGGACAGGTTGTCGCGCAGCGTTGGATGCGCTGGTGCCGGGGAGTCCTCCAACCAGAAGGAGCCGAGCTTCGCGGCTCGCAGCGCGTGGGCGACGGTGGATTCGTTCGGGCGTTGGCGTTCGAAGACGGTGCTTCCCACGGGTAACTCTCCTGAGTGAACGGTGCGCCGGTCGGCCGGTGCACACGGGTTACTGGCCATTCTGGCAAGAGAACATGGGTGTTCTCTACTGAATCAGTCGCAAAATGGCAGGGTTTGACGCAAATCGTCCGAATGAAGGCTCGCATGCCACGGTTTTCGTCGCCACGTCCAATCAGCTGGGGTTCGCGTCCCGCGCGAATTCGCGCCTCGTGCGCTCGAATCGCCCTCGTGCCCTGGCCCTCCCGCGTTGTGCTGAAGTGCGGACTTTGGTCGCTTTCGCGGGCGGCAAAGCGACCAAGGTCCGCACCTCAGCGAGTGTGATTCGAGCGCGATTCCGCGCGTTCCGGGGCGTGCGCCTCGAGGAACTGGTAGACCTCGGTCGCGTCGACGCCGGGGAAGGTGCCGGTCGGCAGCGCGGCGAGCAAGCTGGTGGGAGTGCGAGCGGCTGGCCAGGAGCCGGATGCCCACTTGGCGGCGAGCTCAGGCGGCGCGGCCCGGCAGCATGATTCGTCGGGGCAGCGCGACTCGGCGCGATGCAGCGTTTCGCGCCCGCGGAACCACTTGACATGTTCGAACGGCACGCCCACGCTCACCGAATATTCGCCCTCTTTCGCTTTCTCAATGCGTGCCGTGCACCAGAACGTGCCGGAAGGCGTGTCCGTGTACTGATACCAGGGGCTGAACCGGTCTTCGACATCGAACACGGTTCGGGCCGTCCAATTGCGGCAGACAGTCGTGCCTTCGATCGCGCCGAGCGCATCAGACGGAAAGCGCACACTGTCATTCTCGTATGCCTTGATGATCGTGCCGGATTCGTGCACTTTCATGAAGTGCACCGGAATCCCCAACCGTGCGGTCGCGAGGTTCGTGAACCGGTGCGCTGCTGTCTCATAGCTGACTGCGAACGCATCGCGCAGATCCTCCATCGAGATGCGTCTGGCGTTCTTCGCCTCGGTCAGCACGGTGACGGCATCCGTTTCGGGCAGCAGAATGGCTGCGGTCAGATAGTTGGTCTCGACACGCTGCCGCAGAAAATCTGCATAATTTCTGGGCTCTTCGTGCCCGCAGAGCAGGCTTGCGAAGGCCTGCACGATCGGCGAGCGGGAGTCGCGGGAGAGCGACTGCGCGGTCGGCAGGTAGATGCGGCCATTGATGCGGTCGGTCACCGAACGAGTCGAGTGCGGCAGGTCGCTGACATAGTGCAGTGACAACCCGAGCCGTTTGGCCATGTCCGCGACCGTCTGCTGCGAGACCGGCCCACCGGTGTGGCCGACCGCCCGGAGTTGTTCGGCAGCGAGGTGCTCAAGTTCGGGGTAGTAGTTGTCGCGGGCGCGCATCTGCGCGCGCAACTGGGCGTTGGCCCGGCGCGCCTCCTCAGGTGTGGCGGCGCGCTCGCGATGCAGCCGCGCCACCTCCTGGTGCAGGGCGAGGATCGTGCGTAGCGTCTCGTCGGTCTGCGTCTTTGACACGCGCACGGGCTCGAGCCCGAGCGCGGCGAAAACCGGCCCGCGTTGGGCGCGCTCGAGCGCGATCTCCAGTCCGGCCCGCTCACTCGGCGGCGCAGGGTCGAGCAATTCGTCCGTTGCCACCTGCAGAGCGGATGCGAGTGAATGCAGCATCGACAGGCTCGGCTCTCGCTTGCCGTTCTCCAGTGTCGATACCTGCGAAGCTGCCCGCCCGATCGCCGCTCCCAACTCGTCCAGCGTCATGCCGCGGGCAATCCGTGCCTCGCGGATGCGCCGACCCAACGTGAGTGCGTCGACGCCCGAATGCTCCGCCGTGTCGGGCACGGTGCCCGCTGTCCACGCTGCCTTGGCTGCCCTGGCTGCTCTGGCTTCGCTCGGCGCATCGGGAGTTTCGCGCGGGCCGGTCAGAGAGGGGGCGGATGTGATGGTGGTCATGCAGTTCATCGTCACACGATGCAAATCTTCTGACAAGTAGAAGAATCAAGATTCTTCTACGGAGAAGTTTGGACTCGAAGGGTTGCGGCAGGCGCACGATTGATGCAAGACATCCGGTTGCGGGTGTGGTGAACGTCGGACACGACCCGACCGAGCGCCACGGAAACCTGCGCAACTGAGCTCATCATCCGCTTCCACCTCCCTCAGGAGAACACCATGAACGACGGCATCCTTAACGACGGCATCCTCAACGACAGCACTGCCCCCACCCACGGCTCGCGGCCCGGCGACCAGACGCAGAGCGCGGCAGAGCTCGAATGGGAGTGGGCGAACGACCCGCGCTGGGACGGCATCCGCCGCGACTACTCCGCGGACGACGTCATCGCGCTGCGCGGCAGCATCATCGAGGAACACACGCTCGCCCGCCGCGGCGCCGAGAACCTGTGGCGCCTCATCCAGGATCAGGGCACGCCCGACGACCCGCACTGGATCGCCGCCCTCGGCGCATTGACCGGCAATCAGGCCGTGCAGCAGGTGCGTGCGGGTCTGAAGGCCATCTACCTCTCCGGCTGGCAGGTCGCCGCCGACGCGAACTCCGCAGGGCAGACCTACCCGGACCAGAGCCTGTATCCGGTGAACTCGGTGCCGGCCGTCGTGCGCCGCATCAACAATGCGCTGCTGCGCGCCGACCAGATCGAGGCGCCAAGCCCCGACTCGCGCGAGCGCATTGCAGACCCCGGCACGCTGGCACCCGGTCACCACGCCTCTGGCGAGCAGTTCGATACCGCAGGGCCGGCTCACGACTGGCTGGCGCCGATCGTTGCGGATGCGGAGGCAGGCTTCGGCGGCCCGCTCAACGCCTATGAACTCATGCGTTCGATGATCGAGGCGGGTGCTGCGGGCGTGCACTGGGAGGATCAGCTGGCGAGCGAGAAGAAGTGCGGTCACATGGGTGGCAAGGTGCTCGTGCCGACCGGGCAGCACATCCGCACGCTGAACGCCGCGCGGCTGGCGGCGGATGTTGCGGGCATCCCCACGATCGTCATCGCACGCACCGACTCGCTTGCGGCTTCGCTCATCACGAGCGACCACGACGAGCGTGACCGGTCGTTCCTCACCGGCGAGCGCACCGCGGAGGGTTTCTACGGGGTGCGTGGCGGGGCCGAAGCGGTTATCGCCCGCGGTCTGGCATATGCGCCGTACGCCGACCTGCTCTGGGTCGAATCGGCAGAGCCCGACCTGCAACTCGCGCGGCGCTTCGCCGAGGCGATCCACCGCGAGTTCCCCGGCAAGCGCCTCGCCTACAACTGTTCGCCGTCGTTCAACTGGAAGAGCCATCTGGACGACGAGACGATCGCCCGCTTCCAGCGCGAGCTGGCGGCGATGGGCTATGCCTTCCAGTTCATCACGCTGGCCGGCTTCCATGCCCTCAACCACTCGATGTACACCCTCGCCCGCGACTACTCGAAGCGACAGATGAGCGCGTACGTCGACTTGCAAGAAGCCGAGTTCGCATCCGAACTCGACGGCTACACCGCCACCCGTCATCAGCGGGAAGTCGGCACCGGCTATTTCGATCAGATCGCCACTGCGCTCAATCCGGACAGCGCAACCCTTGCGCTCGTCGGCTCGACCGAGCAAGCACAGTTCTGACCGGCACCGGCCGTCATCGCGACACCGGAATCTGAAAGGCATACGACCATGAACACGACACCCACTCAACTGCGCCCAAAAACGGCGTTGCGCCCAATACCAGCGCAGGACGATCGCACTCGATCGGCCTCGCGAGCGCCGCGCATCGACGTGCGCACGAATGACGATCACGGAACCGGCGACATCCGCACGATCCTGAATCCGGAGGCGCTAGCCTTCCTCACGGCGCTGCACGCCCGTTTCGCAGGCGAACGTCACGAACTGCTGGCAGAGCGGATGCGGCGCCGCGTCGATGTCGGAAACGGGCGTGACCCGCGTTTCCTGACTGAAACGGAAGGCATCCGCGAGGACCCGACCTGGCGGGTTGCCGGTGCGGGGCCCGGTCTGGAAGACCGCCGTGTCGAGATCACCGGCCCGACCGACCGCAAGATGACCGTCAACGCGCTGAACTCCGGCGCGAAGGTGTGGCTTGCGGATCTCGAAGACGCCACGAGCCCGACTTGGGAGAACATCCTCGGCGGGCAGCGGACCCTGTTCGATACGGTGCGTGGGCTGATCGATTACACCTCGCCGGAGGGCAAGGAGTACACCGTGCGCGGGGCGACTCCGACGATCGTGATGCGGCCGCGCGGCTGGCACCTTGTCGAAAAGCACCTGACGTTCGTTGACCGCACGGGGCGGGCGCTGCCGGCATCCGCAAGTCTGACGGACTTCGGACTGTTCTTCTGGCACAACGCACAGCTGCTCGTCGAGCAGGGCAGCGGACCATACTTCTATCTGCCCAAACTGGAGAGTCATGAAGAGGCGCGGCTGTGGAATGACATCTTCGTGTTCGCGCAGGACTACGTCGGGATGCCGCAGGGCACGATTCGCGCGACCGTGCTGATCGAGACCATCCAAGCCGCATTCCAAATGGAGGAGATCCTCTATGAGCTGCGTGAGCACTGCGCCGGGCTGAATGCAGGCCGGTGGGACTACATCTTCTCGATCATCAAGACGTTCCGCTCACGTGGGCGGCGCTTCGTCTTCCCCGACCGCAAGCAGATCACGATGACGGTACCGTTCATGCGGGCATATACCGATTTGCTGGTGGCGACCTGCCACAAGCGCGGGGCATATGCGATCGGCGGCATGAGTGCATTCATTCCGAACCGACGCGACCCGATGGTCACGGAACAAGCACTGGAGAAGGTCAGTGCGGACAAGCAGCGCGAGGCGGGCGACGGCTTCGACGGCACCTGGGTGGCACATCCAGACCTCATTCCTACGGCCCAGGCCGAGTTCGATGCGGTACTGGGGGAACGCCCCAACCAGCTTGATCGGCGACGCGACGACGTGCATGTGTCGGCAGCGCAGTTGCTGGACATCTCATCGATCGGCGGCGAGGTCACGATCGGCGGTGTGCGCGACAACGTCTCCGTCGCCCTGCGCTATATCGAGGCCTGGTTGCGCGGGCAGGGTGCCGTGGCAATCGATAATCTGATGGAGGATGCCGCGACTGCCGAGATCTCGCGTTCGCAGTTGTGGCAGTGGATCGAAAACCGCACGGTGACGGCTGAGGGCACGCTGATCGATCGCGCGCTGGTCGAGCAGATGCTTGTGGAGACCGCGGCGACACTGCCCCGTCCGATCGGCAATCGTGTCGATGATGCTGCCGAGATCCTTTCCGAGGTTGCGTTGCGTCCCGAGTTCCCCACCTTCCTCACCATCAGCGCGTACGCGCGACACCTGGTGCAGGCGGATGTCCCCACCGGGCCGCCGCTGGCGCTCGCCGGCTGAGCCGCCAGGCTGGTCGAGTAGCGAGCGCCAGCGAGCGTATCGAGACCCGGTGAGGAGGTCTCGATACGCCAGCTCGCTACGCTCGCGGGCTACTCGACCAACCAGGTGACCGTAGTCGGGTCGCGTTAGTCTTGCTCCATGCCTGTCACGGTTCGCACTGCCGGCTCGGCGGATGCCGCACAACTCGCCGAGGTCGCTGCGATCACCTTTCCGCTCGCGTGCCCGCCGGGTTCAACCGCCGAGGCACAGGCTGCCTTCATCGCTGACGTGCTGTCCGAGGCTTGTTTTGCCGAATATCTCGCCGACCGAGGCCGGATCGTTCTCGTTGCGGAAGAGGAGGCCGACCGAACAATTCTCGGCTACACGATGCTCGTCTTTCTCGAGTCGCGCGATCCGGATGTCCTCACCTCGTTGCGCATCCATCCGACAGCCGAATTGAGCAAGTGTTACGTGTTGCCCGGGCAGCACGGCACGGGCGTTGCCGGTGCACTGATGACAGCTTCGCTTGAGGCCGCGCGACAACGCGGCGCCGCGGGAATCTGGCTCGGTGTCAACGAGGAGAACACTCGAGCGCACCGTTTCTATCTCAAGCACGGCTTCGAACGCGTCGGCACCAAGCACTTTCGCTTGGGCGACAACGTGGAAGGCGATTTCGTGATGGAAAGAGAGCTGTAGATTCTGACGGAGCCATAATTGCTGAGGGCATCGCCGCTACTGCGATTTCCGTAGGGGTTTGCTGAGCGTCGGGTCGGTTTTCGTCGTTTTGCGGGAACCGTTCAACCGAATTCGTAGTTTTTTCTTGTTTCTGGAGTTCTCCTGGTGCTAGTTTCTGCTCAGGGTATTTACCCGGTTTGCATGTACCCGATGTGCGAAGGAGCAGATCATGGCGTCAGGACTCGAAACCAAACCGCTAGAAGAACATCATCACGAACTGCAGGCTGATGGAGTCAGCGCGGCCGGTTCCATCGTCATGGCGGTGGCGGGAAGTGCGCCCGCCTACTCCATCGCTGCGACCACCGCGGTGCTCGTGGCTGCGGCAGGGCTCGCAAGTCCGGCTGCCCTGCTCTGGTGCGGCCTGCCGATGCTCGGCATCGCGTGGGCGTTCGCATACTTGGGGCGAGCCGATGTGAATGCGGGAGCCGCCTATTCCTGGGTGGGCCGCGCGCTGCATCCGATTCTCGGCTTCTTCTCCGGCTGGGCGCTGGTCGTCTCTGCGACCATCTTCATGGTGGCCGGCGCGCTCCCCGCCGGGATCATGACGGTCTCACTGTTCGCGCCGAAGGAAGCGGGCAACGTGTTGCTCGTGACCGTGATCGGCGCCATCTGGTTCCTCGTGATGGCCGCCTGCGTTCTGTTCGGCGTCAGGGTCACCGCGCGGGCGCAGTGGATCATGTCCAGCGTCGAAGTTGCCATCCTTGTGGTGTTCGCCGTCGTCGCCATCATGCAGGCGACCTTCGGCCGGCATGCCGGTGCCGACTTCAGCTGGGACTGGTTCGGATTTTCGCACTTCAGCGGGGTCAGCGGGTTCGTCGGTGCAGCCCTGATCGCGTCCTTCTACTACTGGGGATGGGATGTCAGCTCCAACCTCAATGAGGAGACAAAGAACGGTCACAAGTCGGCCGGCAAGGGCGGCATCATCGGCGTCATCATCGTCTTTCTGCTGTTCGAGGTCTTCACGATCGCCATCCAGGTCATCCTGCCGGCCAAGGCCATCCAGGCCAGCAGCGGCAACGTGCTGGGCGTGCTCGGCGACGTGATCTGGCCCGGCATCGGCGGCAAGATCCTGATCGTCGCCGTCATGCTTTCCACCATCGCCACGCTGGAGACCACATTGATCCAGGTGACCCGGTCGCTGTTCGCGATGGGTCGCGACCACACCATCCCGCAGGCATTCGGCCACTCGCACCCGCGGTGGAAGACACCGGCGTTCGCGACCATCGTCGTGACCTGTGTCTCGGTCGTGCTGTTCATCGGCTCGAACTTCCTCGGCAGTGTCGGCCAGATCCTCAGCGACGCGATCAGCTCGATCGGGCTGCAGATCGCGTTCTACTACGGCCTCGCCGGTATAGCCGTCGTGGTCGCGTACCGCAAGATTATTTTCAACTCGGTGAAGAACTTCATCTTCATCGGTCTCTGGCCGGCGATCGGCGCAATCTTCATGGTCTGGATCTTCATCGTGTCGATCCCATCGCTCGGCGTGACCGTCGACCTGATCGGTCTCGGCACCCTCGCACTAGGCATCATTCCGCTGATCGTGTTCTGGAAGAAGGGCAAGGCCTACTTCCAGAATCGTCGCCCGCTTTCCCTGCCGGACGAACTGACCGGTGCCGTGACGGTGGTGCACCCGGAGGACTCGAACGCGACGCACTGACAGGCTTCGGTCGCCGAGCGAAGTCGAAGCACCCCAGGGGACTGCGGACCTTCGGCTGCGCTCAGGGACCGGAGCCTCCGGTCGCAGAGCTGTCAAAGGGCGACCGTCTTGAAGGGCACGGAAGCGAAATTGCGCGGTTACGCGGTGTCATTGCCGAACCAGCGCCGGATGCGACTGGCCGCGAACTCGGATTTCTCGGCTGCGTAGTCCTGCGACGGGCCGGCGAACGTGCCGACGGGTCGTTCGCCGTCGCGGAACGTCACTCTGATCAGCCCGATCTGGTCGTGTCCGAAATCCGCGTAACATGTGCCGTCGCCTTCGTACGGCCCCGGCTGCCCTCGCCCGTGTTGCGTGGCGATGATCGCGTTTGCAACGGCGGCTGCTTGCCCTTCCGCGAAGACGCCGGCTTTTGGAGTGCCGACGCTCGTCACATCGCCGATCGCGAACACACCCGGGAACGCTGTCGTCAGTGTCGAGCGATCTACCGGGATCCAGCCGTCACGGCACAGCCCCGACTCGAGCACCACTGCTGGCGCACGGTGCACGGGCACGCCAAGGAACAGGTCGTAAGCAAGTTCCTCGCCACCGCTCAGCACCGCGACTTTCCGTGCAGGGTCGAGCGCGAGAACCGCGCGCTTCGGGTACCAGGAGATACCATGCTCCGCGAACGCACTCAGCAGCGCATCAGATGCCGCGCGTGACGGCGGCACCGGCGTCTCCGTTGGCATGACCAGCGCAACTTCAGAGCGGTGTCCGAGGCCATGTTCAGCGAGATACTCGTGCACCATCAGTGCGGCCTCACTTGGCGCTGGTAGGCATTTGAACGGCAGTGAGGTGACGCCGACCACAACGCGGCCGCCGACGAAACGAGCCAGTGCTCCGTTCGCGGCAGATGCTCCTGCGAGCGTGAAGAACTGGTGACCGCCTTCGGCCAATCCGGGCGTGGCGGTCGGGATTACGTCTGCTCCCAGCGCGACAACAAGGATGTCGGCATCGAATGGCCCTGCATCGGTTTCGACTCGCCGGTCCGCAGGATGTATCGCCCGCACCGTGGTTTGAACGAATCGCACACCGCGCTTCACGATCGACCGATAGGGATGCTGCACCGCCTCCGCGGTGACCCGCCCGACCAATACATCGAGCTTGGCAGCACCCATGACGAATGTGTCGGTTGCGTCGATCAGCACGATTTCGGCAGTGTCACCGAACTCCTCGGACAGGCGCGTCGTCAACTCCAGTCCGCCGAAACCGGCCCCCAGCACCACAACACGCATCGCACACTCCTCACGTACAGCGTCGCTATTTCACAGTAGGCGCTGCGCGTTGCGCCGGTGGTCAGTGTAACGATGGAGTCGGAAGGCAGGAGATCGCTGTGAACACACTTGAAGGAAAAGTCATCGTCGTAACCGGTGCCAGCCGAGGGCTGGGGGAGGCGATCTCGGTGGGATTCGCGGCCGAGGGCGCCACCGTGGTGCTTGCAGCGCGCACAGAATCGGATCTGGAACGGGTCGCCGAGCGTTGCAGGCAGGCCGGGGCGGCATCCGTTCTCACGGTCCGCACCGACATCACGCAGGAAGCAGACGTCGAGGCGCTGGCGCAGGCCGCGCTCGATCGGTTCGGTCGACTTGATGTGTTCGTTGCCGACGCGGGAGTTTCTCCGTTGTCGTTGTCCGGCACTCAGCCTCGACGCCTGCAGGACTACGAGCTCGACGTGGTGCGGCAGATGTTCGCGGTGAACGCGATCGGAATGTGGCTGTGCATGAAGGCCGCATTCGCCCGAATGAGCGAGGGCGGCAGTTTCATCGCGATCGGTTCGGGTTCGCCTGGGTCCGCGCGAGGCGGCATGCTCTCCGTGACCAAGAGCTGCGTCGACCTGCTCGTATCGATCGGTGCTGCTGAGCTGAGCGAAAAGCACGTGCGAGTCAACTGCCTCGCACCGGGTGGAATGGTTGACACCCGGCTATTCGGCCCGGATGGGATGCCCGACTACCTCAAGCACCTGCCGAGCGTCACCGAGCCGGAGTCGATCGTCGGGGCAGCGGTTTGGTTGGCATCACCGGACAGCGCAGGCATCAGTGGAATCCAACTCACGGGCACGGAGTTCAACGCTACGGGGGTCGACGGCGTGCGGGCCCGACTGCGATCGGCGGCATGACACGCAGGGCCGACGGCCCCTGAAGGTTCAACAGACGACGCGGTTCAACAGACGACGCGGGCGACGATCTTGCCGCGGGTGTGGCCGGTTTCCAGCGCACGGTGGGCGGCAGCGGCATCCGCCAGGTCGAAGACCGAGTCGATCTCCACGTGCACGTCACCCGTCTCGACGAGCGCGGCGATCGTGGCGAGGGTGCGGGCATCCGGCGCTACCTTGTAATGCGTTGCCCGGATGCCGGCTGCCGCAGCATCCGCGATCAGATTCGGCCAGCTTCCGGAGGGAATGTTCACCAGCAGGCCGCCCCAGCGCAGCACGGCCAGCGAACGAGTGCCGGTGTCGTCGTAAACGTTGCCGATGAGATCGATCACCGCGTCGACACCGCGTGCGACCTCTTCGAAGCGCTGCGCCGAATAGTCGATCACCTCTGCAGCGCCGAGAGAGCGCAGCCAGTCGAGATTGCGGGCCGAACCGGTCGCGATCACGTGGGCACCACGAAGAGAGGCGAACTGCACCGCGAAGTGACCGACGCCGCCGCTGCCGGCGTGGATGAGCATCCGCTGGCCGGCCTGGGCGTGTGCAACATCGACGACCGCGCCCCATGCTGTGAGCGCGGCGACGGGAAGAGCCGCAGCCTCGAGATGCGAAAGTGACGCCGGCTTGCGTGTGAGGCTGAGTTCGGGCACAGCCACGTACTCTGCGAACGTGCCGGGATAGCGTGGCACAGACACCATGCCGAACACCTCAGCACCCGGCTGCAGGGGATGCGCCTCGTAGGGGGAGGCGACGACAACTCCGCTGAAATCCTGGCCGAGGATCGCTGGGTAAGAACGGATGCCGGCGGCAGCGCCACGCCCGGCCCGCGTTTTCGTGTCGATCGGGTTCAAACCTGCGGCGTGCACCCGCACCAGAAACTCGGAGCCGTATCGCTCAGGGAGCGGCACATCGGCCAGTCGGAGCACGTCAGGGCTGCCGGGCGCATCGTGCACGATGGCGCGCATGGTGTGCGGCAGGGGCGCGGTGAAAATGTGCGACCCGTCCGGCGTATGCGACCCGTCCGGCGTAGGCGACCCGTCCGGCGTATTCTGGGGCAGGGAAATTGACATGATTGCCTTTCTGTTGCGCGCACGCGCACGATTCCACGCTATGGCGTTGTCCGTTTCCGCGCCACGGCGGCTGGGTGGAACTGCCGACGGCCCGCGTCTTGCCTCTGTGCAGCGCAGTGGTCCGATCGGACGAAGTGTACTGACGCTCGGCGCCATCGCCGCGCTCGCCGGTGTCGTCGTGATCTGGTTGGCGAAGGCGAGCATCCATCACCCGATCTACGTGAGCGAACTCGGTGCGCAACGGATGCCCACAGCAACGGCCTTCGACGTTGCCCTCTTGCTGATCGCGGCCGGAGGCGCAGTCATCGCCGTGCTGGGGCGCCATCCGCGCGTCGGGCGCCCCGCATTGGTAGCGTGGCCGATCGGAGCGACGATCGCTGTTTCGAGCCTGTGCTTCGTGATCGCGTCCCAAGTCACATGCACCGCGACATGCCCGGTGCCATTCGTGAACCCTGCCGCGACTCCCCAGGATTTCATTCACATCACCGCAGCCGTATTCGGCTTCGCCGCCGGTTGCGTGGCCATGGTGCAGGTGGCCGTCACGCGCGGCAATCCGTTGCTGGCGCGCGTGTCACTCGCTGCGGGGGTGCTGGTGGCCGCGATCACGATCGTCGGCGGCATCCTCGCCATCGTGCACCGCGCCGTCGACGTCGGTGCACTGCTCGAATTCAGTGCGACCACGGTCGCCGTCGTCTGGCTTGCCGGCTACGGGCTCTGGCTCGCGCACCGGCAGATGCCGGGCGTCGCGACGGAAACACCTGCTGCCGACGCATCAGCCGCCGACACTGCCGGGGTGCGCTAGCAGCGCCCGGCCGCCAGCAGCGCAAGCAACTGGTCGGCCAGGCCCACGAGGATGGCGATCTCGTTGTCGTCGCGGTCGACCCAGCGGCACTCCGGCTCGGCGACCGGCACAAAATTGTCGTGCTGTTCCCAGACCAAGAGCGTGCGCTCCGCGCCGAGCACGTATTGCTGCCACCAGACTTGGCGCAGATAGTGGCGCGGGATGCTGCGCCATGGTTTGTTGGTGGTCTTGATCTCGGCGAGCTCGAGGGTCGTGGCGTTGCGAAGCACCACTCCGTCGGGTGTAGCGAGGTGACGTGCGTCATGCACGGATCGGAACAGTGCCGTGCTCGGCTGGATGCCGTAATTGCTGTGCACCCAGGATGCGATCGCCGGCTCGCGAGCTTTGCCGTGATCGGTGAAGACGTTTCCGGAGAAGCCGCTGCCGTGCAACTTCTGTTGCGCCGCCGTGTGAACGGAGCGTGGCGTCGAGAGCTTGGCGACATCCGTCGCGGTGATGCCGCGGCTGCGCGCTCGCAGCCAGGCAACCCGATCAGTCGAGTCGGCGACGATGCGCGACCGATACGCGGATGCCGATGCGTGCTCCTGCCCAGAAACGCGCGTGGCTGCAGAAGCCCGCGCTTGCGCAGAAACCGACGCTGGTGCGATTGCTGAGGCGACGAGCGCGGCGTCTTCGCCCGCGAACAGGGCGAGCATCGTGTCGGTCACCGCTCCATTGTGCCCTCTGCTGGCCACATTGGGCCGCTGCGGCTCACGGCGATCCCCGAGACGAAGCGGTGCGAAAAGTGTCGCGAGCGGTTGGGCCTGCAGCATTTCGCGCACCAGAAAAGCGGGGCGGGGCCAACGGGCAGGGCGGCGCGCAGCGGGCGCTCAGGCAGGGGAGAGCAGGTGGTCGGCGACCATGATGGCCGCGCCGAGCACGCCGCCGGTGTCGCCGGCCGCGGCCGGAACGATCCGCAGGTTCTGAGTGGCTAACGGAGTCGATTGCCGGTAGACGACCTCGCGCACTCCCGCAAGAAGGTGCTCTCCGGCGCGGGCGATGCTGCCGCCGATGACGAGCACAGAAGGATTGAGCAGGTTGACGCTCGTGGCGAGCACCTCGCCGAGGTCGCGTCCCGCCTGTCGGATCGCCGCGACGGCGATCGGATCGTTCGCCTCCGCCAGAGCAAGCACGTCGGCGTTGGTCGTGGCCGGGATGCCGTGCTCAGCGATCGATCGGGCGATCGCAGGCCCGCTTGCGAGCGCTTCCAGGTCGGCGTCGTCTGCTCCGTGCCGGGGGGTATCGCGGCTGAACGGCACGCGCACGTGGCCCAGGTCGCCCGCTGATCCCTGCGCGCCGCGCTGCAACCGACCGCCGGCGATGATGCCGGCACCGATGCCCGTAGACACCTTGACGAACAGCAGATTGTCTTCGGTGGGCCAGGAGACCGCGTGCTCGCCGAGCGCAAGCACGTTCACGTCGTTATCCACCAGGATCGGAACCGCGAAACTGCGCCGAACGTAGCTCGGCACGTCGAACCGGTTCCAGCCGGGCATAATCGGAGGGTTCGTCGGCATACCGGTCGAATGCTCGACTGGGCCAGGCAGTCCGATCCCGACCCCCGCGAGCTCCCCTGCGCGCCGTCCGACGCGCTTCAGAAGCCGTGCTGCCGTCGACGTTGCCCAGTCGAGAACGGGCAGGGGGCCATCCGCGATACGCAGGTCGATCGACTCGGTCTCGAGCATCATTCCCGCCAGGTCGCTGATCGCGACGACACCGTGCGTCGCCCCCAGATCGACGGCGATCAGGATGCGCGCGCTCGGGTTGAATGCTACCCGGGCCGGCGGGCGGCCTCCGCTGGATGCCTCGTCACCGGCCGGCGTGACCAGCCCGAGCGCGGCCAACGTTTCAAGTCGTCCGGCGACGGTCGAGCGGGCCAGCCCGGTCAGTTCCGCCAGCTGGGCACGCGTGCGCGGTGGCCCATTGCGCAGCACCGTCAGGAGGCCGGCAGCGTCGTCACTCAGCAGTGCATCGGTCAGCACGGGACTGCTGCGCTGCGGGTCGGCCATGAGGCAATTGAATCACATCGACCGCAGTCGATACGAAAGAAGACCGGAAATCAGTGATCTTTTGATTGACTCTCGGTAAAAGTCTGATTGAATAGAGGCATTCCAGCCGTGTCGTTCTGTTCGTAACGTCTGTGACGGGCATTCCGTCTTCTGCCGTCCACCGATCAGCGCCACTCAATGAGGAGAATCGTGTCGTCATCGAAACTGTCCGTTCAGCTGTACACCGTGCGCGAGGCGTTGCAGGAAGACCTTCCAGGCACACTCGCGCGACTTGCGGAGGTCGGATTCACGCAGGTCGAGCCGTTCGCGTTCACGAACTTTCCCGGCCTGGGCGACGGGCTCACCGCGGCCGGCTTGAGCGCTCCGACCACTCACGTTCACCTGCTCGGCGACGGTGTGAACCATGCGGCGGTGTTCGAGGCGGCCCGCTCGCTCGGCATTCAGACCGTGATCGAACCGTACGTCACACCCGAGTTCTGGCAGAACGCACAGGACGTCGCGAAGACCGCTGCCTCGCTGAACGCCGCGGCAAAGATCGCAGCCGGATACGGCATCCGCGTCGGATACCACAACCACAACCACGAGCTCGAGAGCATCATCGACGGGCGTCCTGCGCTCGAGGTGTTCGCCGACCAGCTCGACGACGCGGTCGTTCTCGAGGTCGACACCTACTGGGTGGTTGTCGGCGGGCAGGACCCAGTGGCACTGCTCAAGAGGCTCGGCGATCGCGTTGTCGCGCTGCACATCAAAGACGGCCCCGGCACAAAAGACAACCTGGACCAGGTGGCGGTCGGCAACGGATCGATGCCGGTGCGCTCGATCATCGAGGCAGCGCCGGATGCGTTACGCGTCATTGAACTCGACGACTCGCGTGGCGACCGCTTCCAGGCCGTCGCAGACAGCTTCGCCTATCTCGTGAAGGAGAACCTCGCGTGAGCGGCACGAGCACGAACGCAAGCGGGCCGATTGGTGTCGGCGTTATCGGTGCCGGTGTCATCAGCAACGAGTACCTCGGCAATCTGACGACGTTCCCCGATCTCGACGTGCGCTTCGTCGCAGACATCGACGAGCCGCGCGCCGCTGCGCAGGCGAAGAAATACGGTGTGCCGGCATCCGGTTCTGTCGCACAATTGCTCGCGGATGACGGCATCGAGATCGTCGTCAACCTGACTATTCCGAAGGTGCACGTCGATGTCGCATTGCAGGTACTCGCCGCAGGCAAACATGTGTGGAGTGAGAAGCCGTTCGCGCTGAACCGCGCAGAGGGTCGAAAGCTACTGGATGCTGCACACGCAGCGGGCCTGCGCGCCGCAACAGCGCCGGACACGTTCCTCGGGGCCGGCATTCAGTCCTCGCGGCGATTGGTCGAATCCGGGGCGATCGGTGCTCCGCTGACCGCACTGACGTTGATGCAGAGCCCGGGGCCGGAGTCCTGGCATCCGAACCCCGATTTCCTGTTCCAAGAGGGCGCCGGTCCGCTGTTCGACATCGGACCGTACTACCTGACGGCCCTCGTGCAGTTGTTCGGGCCGGTCGCCCGGGTGACGGCAACGGCCTCGAAGGCCAAAGCTGTGCGCACGATCGGATCCGGACCGCGTGCGGGCGAGCAGTTCGAGGTCACGGTGCCGACCCACGTCGGCGCGCTGTATGAGTTCGAAGGCGGCCAGAGCGCGCAGAGCATCTTCAGTTTCGACTCGAAACTGTCGCGCACCCAGTTCGAGGTCGCCGGCGTCGACGGAACACTGGTCGTGCCCGACCCGAACACGTTCACCGGTGACCTGCTGATCCACCGGGGTCCAAACGGAACGAGCCCAGACGGAACGAGGAGCGACGAGATCGAAACGGTTGCTGCGACCGGAACCACCACGACTCGCGGCACCGGCGTCGTCGAGCTGGCGCAGGCGATCCGTGCGGGTAGGCCGGAGCGGGCATCGGCCGAGCAGGCGTTCCACGTGCTGGACATCATGGTCTCCACGATCGAATCGGCAGAGGCACATCAGCCGGTAGAGATCGCCAGCACCGTCGTGGTGGCGCCGCCGCTCGATGAGCACTGGGACCCGCGCGTCGGAACGTTCGAGGCATGACGCCCGCGGGAACGTCGCTGAATCGGGCGAAAGCTAGCGAGGTCACCGGCGTGGGAGCGGCAGGCCTGCGGGTCGGTTTCGTGGGTGGCGGATTCATGGCGCAAGTGCATTCTCGGGCGGCACGCGCGGCGCGCGCCCGCCTAGCCGGCATCGTCTCGTCGACACCGACGCGCAGTGAACAGGCAGCGCATGAGCTGGGCATCGAGCAGGCATTCGACTCGCTCGATGCCATGCTCGCCTCCGACGACATCGACGTTGTGCACGTCTGCACGCCGAATGCATTGCACGCTGAGCAGACCGCAGCGGTGATTCAGGCTGGCAAGCACGTCGTCTGCGAGAAACCGCTTGCGACGAGCGTGGCGGATGCGCTCGAGCTCGCCGAGCTCGCAGCATCCGCCGGGGTGACTGCGACCGTTCCGTTCGTCTACCGCTTTCACCCGTTGGTGCGCGAAGCCAGAGCGCGGGTGCGTTCCGGCTCGCTCGGGCGGCTGCTCAGTGTGCACGGCTCGTACCTGCAGGACTGGTTGCTGGAATCCGACGACGACAATTGGCGTGTCGACAGCACACGGGGCGGGCGGTCCCGAGCATTCGCCGACATCGGCTCGCACTTGGTCGACCTGGTGGAGTTCATCAGCGGCGACCGCATCGAGCGGGTCTCCGCGACGGCGCGCACGTTCTTCGACGCGCGCGCAGAACACGCCGACATCGTCACGGAAGATGCCGCTGCGGTCGTCATTGAAACGGCAGCGGGCGCGCTCGGCACACTGCTCGTCTCGCAGGTCGCTCCGGGTCGCAAGAATCGGCTGAAGGTGGAGCTTGCGGGCGCATCCGAATCTCTGGCGTTCGATCAGGAGCAACCTGAGACGCTGTGGATCGGCAGACGGCACGGCACGCAGGTGATTCCGCGTGATGCTGACCAGCTGTTCCCCGACGCCGCGCGCTTGATCACGGTGCCCGCCGGGCATCCTCAGGGCTATCAGGATGCGTTCAACGCGTTCGTCGCAGACACCTACGCCGCGGTCGGCGGAGCGACCCCCGAGGGGCTGCCGCGCTTTGCGGACGGCCTGCGTGCTGCCCGAATCACCGATGCGGTCATCGACGCGGCATCGAGCGGTCGATGGGTTTCAGTCGAGTAGAAGTCGCGCGGCGGCTTGCCGATGATCCGCGATTAAGCCGGGAATGTCGAGGTCGATGATCTGCCCGTCGGCCACGCGCCAGCGCCCACCGATCATGACACGGTCTGCGCGGTCTGCCCCGCAGAGCAGTAGCGAGGCGACCGGGTCGTGGCTGCCTGAAAAGCGCAGGTCGTCGCGGGTGTACATCGCGAGGTCGGCCTGCTTGCCCGGCGCAAGCTCGCCGATGTCGTCTCGGCCGAGCACGCGAGCAGAGCCTCGTGTCGCCCAGCCGAAGGCGCGCTCCGGCGTCACCGCTTCCGCCCCGTATTTCAGACGTTGGAGATAGAGCGCCTGGCGTGTTTCGAGGATGAGGTTGGAGGCGTCGTTGGAGGCTGATCCGTCGACGCCGATGCCGACCGGCACGCCCGCATCTTCCAACTCGACAACGCGCGCGATGCCGGATGCCAGGCGCATGTTCGACGATGGGCAATGGGCTACAGCGGTTCCGGCCGCGCCGAGTCGCGCGATCTCCTGGTCATCGAAATGAATGCCGTGGCCGAGCCAGGTGCGCGATGACAGCCAGCCGACGCTCTCCAGGTAGTCCACCGTGCGCAGCCCGAACATCTCGCGGCAGAAATCCTCTTCGTCGATCGTCTCCGCCAGGTGCGTGTGCAATCGAACGTCGTGCTTCTCCGCCAGCTCGGCGCTTGATCGCATGATGCTCTCCGTCACCGAGAACGGTGAACACGGGGCGAGCGCGATCTGGATGACGGCGCCATCCGCTCGCTCGTGATAGTCGCGGATCAGGCGCTCGCTGTCGGCGAGAATGACCTCGGGGTCTTGAACGGTCGACTGCGGCGGTAGTCCGCCGGCATCTTCGCCGAGCGTCATCGACCCGCGGGTCAGTGTGGCACGCATCCCCAGACGGCGCACGACGGACACCTCGACATCGATCGCGTTCTCCAGACCGGCCGGGAAGAGATAGTGGTGATCCG
Source organism: Rathayibacter sp. SW19 (assembly GCF_030866825.1). NCBI lineage: Bacteria > Bacillati > Actinomycetota > Actinomycetes > Micrococcales > Microbacteriaceae > Rathayibacter > Rathayibacter soli. The sequence continues at coordinate 3,903,786 of NZ_CP133020.1, read as the reverse complement.
CCGCCGTTGTGCAGCCGGAGAGGAGCAGCTCGGCAAGAGCGACCGTCGTTGCGAGCTCCAGGTCTCGCGGAGTCAAGCGCGCCCAGACCGGGTACAACTGCTTCAGCCACGGGAAAAGCGGCGTGTTGACCACCGGTGCCCACGCGCGGGTCAGGGTTTGGTAAAAGTGGTGATGCGTGTTGATCAGGCCCGGGATCACGACGTGGTTGGAGGCGTCGAACACACTCGTGTACGGTTCGGCCGGCGTCGCGCCGGCGGCCAGCACCTCGACGATCACGCCGTCGTCGATGACGATCCCGCCGCGCCCGTCGAGTTCGTTCGCGGTGAATACCGCCTGCGGGTTCTTGATCCAGGTTCGTTCAGTCATTGTTTTGTTAGGCCGTTGTTTTGTTCAGTCGTTGCGGCGTCGGTTGCCGAGCGTTGCCGCGTAGTCCGGTACATAGCTGGCAAGCGAGACCGGAGGCCGTTCATAGTCGGTCGCCGGTGGCCGTTCGGGGAAGTCGACCGGTTCCGGCTCAAGGTGCTCGTAGGGAAGTTGGGAGAGCAGGTGGCTGATCATGTTGAGGCGGGACGCCCGCTTGTCCTCGCTTTCAACGGTCCACCAGCGCGCCTCCGGGATATCGCAGTGTACGAACATTTCGTCCTTGGCCCGGGAGTACTCCACCCACTTCGTGATCGACAAAAGGTCGGTCTGCGACAGCTTCCAGCGCCGCATCGGATCGCTCATGCGGGACCGGAACCGTGCCTCCTGCTCGCGATCGGACACGGAGAACCAGTACTTCAAGACGATGATGCCGTCTTCGACGAGCATCCGTTCGAACAGCGGTGTCTGACGCAAGAACCGCCGATATTGGTCTGGGGTGCAGTAGCCCATCACTTTTTCAACGCCGGCGCGGTTATACCAGGAGCGGTCGAACAGCACGATCTCGCCCTTGGTCGGCAGGCGCTCGACGTAGCGCTGGTAGTACCACTGCCCGCGTTCGCGGTCCGTGGGGATGGGGAGCGCCTCAATGCGCGCAACGCGCGGATTCAGATATTCCGTCACACGTTTGATGGCGGATCCTTTTCCCGCGGCGTCGCGTCCTTCGAAGATGACGAGCACGCGGGCCCCGGTGCGCTTCACCCACTCCTGCGCGACGACGAGTTCCGCCTGCAATCGTCGCAACTCGGCTTCGTATACGCGCTTCTTGATCCGTTTGACCGGCGTGCGCTGGTCCTTGCCCGATGTGCTCACGGCGCCTCCACAAACTGCGTGACGAGCGACAACGGCGCTGTGGCTCGTCACGCCTTATGCTCTCACACGTTCGCCGTGCTACTTTTCGCTGACGATGCCGCGTTTGATGTGCAGACGGCGCTGGGCGCGGGCCGCGACCGCCGAGTCGTGCGTGACGACAACAAGCGTGAGGCTGCGATCGCGCCACAGGCCCTCGAGCACGTCCATGATCTCGTCACGCGTGTCTTCGTCGAGCGCGCCGGTCGGCTCGTCGGCGAGCAGCACGTTCGGCTCCTTAACGAGCGCGCGTGCGATCGCAACACGCTGCTGTTGCCCTCCCGACAACTCGCCGGGCAGGTGGTTGCCGCGATCGGCGAGACCGACGGATGCCAGCGCCTCCCCCGCGCGCTGCGCCCGATCTTTCGCGGGTAGCCCGAGCGGCGCCAACCCGGTCTCCACGTTCTCCTGCGCAGTGAGGGTGGGAATCAGGTTGAAGCTCTGGAACACGAAGCCAATTTCCTTCGCCCGGATGCCTGCCAACTTGCCGTCGCTCATCGAGCTGAGGCTCGACGTGCCGAGTTCGACAGAACCGGAGGTGGGCCGGTCAAGTGCGCCGAGCATCTGCAGCAGGGTTGACTTGCCGCCACCGGTCGGACCCTGCACGGCGACCATCTGACCGTCCGGGATCTCGAGGGTGACATTGTTCAACGCGGTGACCGAACGCTTGGACTGTGCGTAGGTTTTGGTGACTTTACTGAGGGTGTACATGGGATTGTCCGTTCGTCTGACGTGCCGGGGAGGGGGGTTACGCGACCGAGCGCAGTGCTTCGGCCGGGCGCAGTCGCGAGGCGCGCCATCCGCCGATCGCACCGGCGAGCAGCCCGCCGAGCACCGCGAGCCCGACGGCAATGACGATGACCCACACGGTGACGGGCGCGTTCAGCACGACGTTGACGGAGGCTTCCGTGGCGCGGCTCGCGGCACCGAATCCGCCGCCTCGGAATCCGCCGGCTCCCGCCCCTGTGCCGCCGGCGCCGCTGGTCGCCAGGCGACCGAGCCGCCCGGCCGCCTGCGCGACGCCGTTGCCCTGCGTTGCGCTGCCGGTCAACGTTGGAGCGACCACATTGATGATCAGAACTCCGACGAGTCCGACCGCGACGCCGATGACCCCGCCGATGAGGGCCTGCACGGTGGATTCACCGGCAACTTGACCGACGATGCGCCGGTTCGTCCAGCCGATCGCCTTGAGCGTGCCGAACTCGCGGGTACGGCGGGTGACGCCGGCGACCGTGAACAGGATCGCAATCAAGAACGCCGCAGCCAGAACGATCAGCGATAACCATGTTCCGAAGTTCGACAGCAACTGGCTGGCGGTGCCGAGGGAGCCGGACACGCTGGAGGCCAGATCGGCCTGCGTACTCACCGTTGCCTTGGGAAGCGCCTTCTGCAGTGCGGTCTGCAGTTGACTGACGTCACTGGAGGATGCTGCTGTGACGTAGATGTCCGTCACGTTTCCGGCTTCGCCGGCCAGTGTCTGGGCCACGTCCAACGGGATGTAGGCGTTGGCCGCCGTCTGAGCGTCTGATCCGGTCGCAGTGACCAGTCCGACAACGGAGAAACTCTTGCCGCCGATGGTGATGGTGTCGCCGACGGCCAGTTTTGCGGTCTTGGCATAGCTCGCGTCGAGCACGGCGACATCCTTGTTGTCGTCAGCTTTGGTCAGGGAGCGGCCGGAGGAGAGCGTGGCAGCGGAAAGCGGGCCGACGGCATCCGCTGCGGGGTTGATTCCGATCACGCTGAACGAGCTGACGCTGAACGAGCTGCCGCCCGCACCGTCTGCACCCCCGGTCGGTGCCGGCGACGAAGCGCCGGATGCAGCGCCCGAGCCGCCGGTCGTGCCGCGGGAGCGATCCTGCTGGAAGTTCGGCAGGGTGCCGTTGAAGGTCGTGTTGGTCAGGGTCAGCGCCGAAGCGGCGGACGCGACGCCGGAAACCGCCTTCACTTTCGTCAAGTCGGTCGCAGCCAGGGTCTGCGTTCCCGGGCTGACCGCGAGGCGAGAAGTGTTGACTGTTCGGCTGCCGCCGCTGGAGGTGCCTGCGCCAGCGCCGAAGTCGAATCGTCGCCCTGTTCCATTGGGCCCTGCACCGAATCCGGCTTGCCCGCTCGCTGCGGTGACCGGTTGGGTGACGGTGATGTCTGTGCCCACGCCGTAAACGGATTGCAGCACGTGCGCTTGCGCGTCTTTCACGCCGGCTGACACCGCATTGACCACGATGACGAGCGCAATTGCAAGCGCCATGCCGATCGCGATGATGATGGTCTGCTTACGTCTGTTCACGAGTTCGCGACGCAGATAAATACCGAACATTGGTGCTCCTCGATGCTTCCGACAGCGGCTACCGACGCGGTCGCACGGGCAGCAACCGGTCATGGTCAGGATTACGGTGTGCCGTTGTGGCGCGCCTGTGGCCGAGTTATGGATGTGCCGAATGCCGCCTCACTGAATTGCCGATGGATTCAGGTGTGCCGCCGGCGATCCGCAGGCTGTGAGTATTCTCAGGATGCGCATACGAAACAGATAGTAACTCCAGACTGCGCGGAAGATAATGGGCGCATGACCAACGACACTGTGACCTCCGCGCGAACTGCCACCGAACCGCGCGGACTGCTGCGGCATCCAGATGGCTCCCCCATCCGCGTGCTCGTCGTCGACGACGAGCGCACCTTGACCGACCTGCTTCACATGGCGCTGCGCTACGAGGGCTGGGATGTGCGCACCGCCGCCACCGGTCAGCAGGCACTGACCACAGCACGCGAATTTCGACCGGATGCCGTCGTACTGGACATCATGCTTCCCGATATCGACGGGCTCAGCGTGCTCAGCAGGATGCGCGAGAACGGCGGAGAGACGCCGGTGCTGTTCCTGACGGCAAAGGATTCGCTCGACGACCGCATCGCGGGCCTGACCGCCGGTGGCGACGACTATGTGACGAAGCCGTTCAGCCTGGAGGAACTCGTTGCCCGGTTGCGCAGCCTCCTGCGCCGTTCGCGTGTGCTCGTCACGGATTCGACCGACCCGCGCATCATCGTCGGTGACCTCATGCTTGACGAAGACAGCTACGAGGTGGAGCGCGCGGGCGAGGCGGTTTCGCTGACCGCCACCGAGTTCGAGCTGCTGCGGTTCCTGATGCGCAATCCTCGTCGCGTGCTGAGCAAAGCGCAGATCCTCGACCGCGTATGGAGCTACGACTTCGGGGGCACGTCCAGCGTCGTCGAGCTCTACATCTCATACCTGCGCAAAAAGATCGACGCCGGCCACCCGCAGATGATCCACACGGTGCGCGGCGCGGGGTACATGATCAAGGCGGCGGAATGACCCAAGCCGCGTCGAGCCTGGCGCGGCGGCTACGAGATCCCTTTCGTTCGTGGACGCTGCGCAGCCGACTTGTGCTCGCGGTCGTGGCTTTACTCGCTGTGCTCGGCCTCATCATCGGCCTGGTCAGCGTGCTGTTTCTGGAGAACTACCTGATCGGCAGGCTTGACGATCAACTGTCGGCGGCCGGTCACCGCAGTCAGGCTATCGCCGTCGAGGCGATTCAACGCGCGAACCCGACGGCGGATCAGCTGGCGGCAGGCATCATCGGGGCCCCCGGGCAGGTTCCGGGCACCTTTGTCGCCCTCATCGTCAGCAACGATGTGGTCGCAACAAGCTATCTGGGTGTCAGTCGGGCCAGTGCGAACATCGCACCGCAGACGATCTCGGCGCAGAGCAAGACCTCGTTGATCGCATTGCCCGTCGATGGCTCGCCGACCAGCGTGGATCTCGGCGGCACACTCGGCGACTATCGAATCGTCTCGGTCTCGCTGACGAACAACAGCGAACTCGTGCTGGGATTGCCGTTGGGCGAGGCGCAGAGCACGGTCGCTCGGCTGAGTTGGATCATCGGCATCGTGACGGTGATCGCGCTTGCCATCGCTGCCTTCGTCGGCCTGCTGATCGTACGGCTGGCGCTACGCCCGCTCGACCGTGTTGCGGCCACAGCGACTGAAGTGTCAGAGCTGCCCCTTGATCGCGGCGAGGTCGCGCTCGCCGTGCGCGTGAATGAAGAGGACACCAACGCGCACACTGAGGTGGGGCGTGTCGGGGCCGCGCTGAACAGGATGCTCGGGCACGTCGCATCCGCATTGTCCGCGCGACAGGCGAGCGAGAACAAAGTGCGCCAGTTCGTGGCGGATGCCAGCCACGAACTGCGAACGCCGCTCGCGTCGATCCGCGGTTACGCCGAGCTCACCCGGCGCACCGGGCAGGAATTGCCGCAAGAGATGGTGCGTTCCCTGGGCCGGATCGAATCCGAAGCGCAGCGGATGACGGGAATCGTGGAAGACCTGCTGCTGCTCGCGCGACTGGATGAGGGTCGCGCACTCCAGCGCGAACCCGTCGACCTCTCCCGACTGCTCGTGGACGCACTTTCCGACGCGCACGCGGCCGGCCCGGATCACACCTGGTCGATCGACGTGCCCGGCGCGGCGGTCGAGGTCATCGGAGATGAACCTCGACTGCACCAGGTCGTCGTCAACCTGCTCGCCAACGCGCGCGTGCACACTCCGGCCGGAACGGCGATCACCGCAACGCTTGCCACCGACGGCGCACACGCTGTGATGACGGTGTTGGATGACGGTCCCGGCATCCCGGAGGCGCTGCAGCCCGTGCTGTTCGAGCGGTTCGCTCGCGGTGACAGTTCTCGGTCGCGCGAGACCGGCAGCACGGGCCTCGGCTTGGCGATCGTGCAGGCGGTCGTCGCGGCGCAGGGCGGAACCGTGTCTGTGGAAAGCAAGCCGGGCCGCACGGCGTTCACTGTGGTGCTGCCGTTGGTGAAGGCCGAGGTCAGGAGCGGCGAAACCGTATCCCTGTGATCGACTCGGGTGTGATGCGAACATAGTTCCAATTGGGCGTCGGATGCGCCCGATGCGCATCCAGGACACCGGATGCCTCGAGCCCATCAGCGTCGAGCACGTCGACCTCGACGGCGGCCGTGCGGTTGGCCACGAGGTTCATCAGTTGGCCACCCGGGCCGCATTGAAAGAACTTCTCACCTTCATTCACGCGGAAGTTGACCGGCACGATATCGATCGCAATCGTGCTAGTGCCCAGGCTCGGGTCAGGCGCGCGCCTGGGGCTGCATATTTCTGGACTGACCCTGTTGACAAATTAGAGATCACGTCTTAGGTTTAGATATCTCATACATTGATAACAACATCACAAACATTGTAACATTTTGTGTGACGCGAAAGATCTGACGAAGCGGTCCGACATGAGGGCTCCTTCGGCGAAGAGGCCGCGTCACGCACGGAACACCCGCACACGAATCAACCGAATGCCGGTCCGAGCGTTGTCTCGGACCACCTCCAGATAGGAGCGTCACAGACGATGCGAGCAGTAGTTTTCGAAGCCCCGGGAGCGCTTGCGCTTCGCGAACCGGCCGATCCGACGCCTGGCTTCAAAGAGGTTGTCATCGAGGTGGCGGCCGTGGGAATCTGCGGCACGGACACCCACGTCTTCGACGGCGAGTTCGAGGGCACGATCTTCCCCCTGATCCCCGGCCACGAGGTGAGCGGCGTCGTTGCAGCCATCGGCGAGGGCGTGAGCACAGTGAGCGTCGGAGATCATGTCGTCGTCAACCCGAGTACAACCTGCGGCGAGTGCGAGTTCTGCCTGAACGGCAAGTCGAACCTCTGCCGCAATTGGAATGGACTCGGGGTTGTCGCGAGCGATGGCGGATCCGCTCAATTCATCAAGGCGCCGCTGGCGAATGTGTTCACGCTGAAGCCGGAGACGGATATTTACCAGGCTGCATTGATCGAGCCGCTCGCATGCGCCATCCGCGGCTACGACATCCTGCCGCGCAAGATGGGCGAGCACTACCTGGTTTACGGGTCCGGCACCATGGGCCTGTTGATGGCGCAACTTGCGCCGCGTGCCGGTGCCGCAAGCGTCACGATTGTCGACACGAACCCGGGTCGCCTCGATGTTGCACGTGAGGTGGGCATACAGAACATCTACGCGAGCGCGGACGAGGCCGGACGCGAGAAGTGGGACGTGGTGATCGACTGCACGGGCAACGTGCGAGCAATCGAGGACGGTCTGCCGCGTGTCAAGGCCGGCGGTACGTTCCAACACTTCGGCGTCGCCCCGGTCGATGCAAGCGCGAACTATTCGCCGTTCCGGGTGTACCGCGATGAAATCTCGATCGTTGGCACGATGGCGGTACTCAATTCGTTCGGCCGCGCTGTCGAGATGTTCGAGGCCGGCGCAATCAATTCCGTTCCGATGATCAGCCATTCGTTCACCTTGGACGACTACGCGGAAGCCCTCGACATGTTCCGTAAGGGGACTGGACGCAAGCTGCAGATTCGCCCGAACGACACCGAGTCGCGGGTGCTCCACTCATGAGCACGAGCCCGGCGATAACCCGGAGTCGGCTCTCCTCTCCGCGCGCCAAGCGGGTAATCCTCGCCGTTGTCATCGTTGTGGTGCTCATTCTGATGGGCGTCGGCACCAAGGTCGTCAGCAACAGTTCGGCTGCGGCCAGCAATGACGGCGGGTTCTCTGCGGCGACGTATGGCAAGACGCAGTTCCCCAAGGTCCAAGCCGAGATCGTCAAACGTGCCGTTCCTGCGGCCACACTGGCAGAAGCGATCGCCGCGGACCCTGCAGCCGCTGGTGCGAAGTACGGCGTCAAGGCGACGACCGGGCCGGTGATGTCCGTCACGTTCACCGGAGTCGCCGGCCAGCCGCAGGATGGAATCTACCCGGTCACAGTCGAGGGCCTCCCGCAGACTTTGATCGTCCGAGTGCAGACCGGACCGGCGATCAACGGTACAGATCTGCGTGACGCGACCGGCACCATCAGCTTCGGCCAGTTCACCAACCAGATTGACTATCAGAACGCCGGAGCCGCGCTCAATGACCAGATGAAGAAGTCCGTGCTCGCCACGGTGGACACCGCAAACCTCAAGGGCAAGACCATCACGGTCGTCGGAGCGTTCGAGCTGATCAATCCAAACGGCTGGCTGGTCACCCCGGCGAAGTTGAGTGTGAAATGAGCGACGACACCGATCAAATCGTCCTGAGCGCCCGTGACGTCGTCAAGACGTACGGCGGAACGCACGCCCTCAAGGGAGTCAACTTCGACATTCATCGGGGCAAGGTCACAACGCTGTTCGGCGAGAACGGCGCGGGCAAGTCGACGTTGATGAAGATCCTTTCCGGAGTGGAGTCTCCGACCTCCGGTCAAATAACGCTCGACGGCGAGGTTGTGAGTTTCCCCTCGCCCGTCGAGGCCCGCAATCACGGGATCTCGATCATCCATCAGGAACTCAGCCTCGCACCCAACCTCAATGTGCGTGACAACATCTTCATGGGCCGTGAATTGCACGGCGCAACCGGCATCGACTTCGCAGAAGAGGCGCGGCAAGCCCGTGTGCTGATGGAGGGGCTGGAAGAAGACATCGGACCACTGACGCTGGTGTCCGATCTCAGGCTGGGCCAACAGCAGATCGTAGAGATCGCGCGGGCGCTGTCAATCGATTCGCGCATCCTGATCATGGATGAACCAACCTCCGCGCTGAGCGCAGCAGAAGTCGCCGTGCTGTTCCGCGTGATTCACGATCTGAAGGCCAAGGGCGTCTCGATCGTCTATATCTCGCACCATCTCGAAGAAGCTCTGCAGATCACCGACTACGCCGTCGTGCTCAGAGACGGAGCGATCACGGCGACCGCAGAGGCACGCGAGATCGATCTGGATTGGATCGTTCAGAAGATGGTCGGCGCTGGATTCGATCTCGGCGAACCCCCGAGCGGGTATGACTTCGGCGACGTTGCACTATCGATCGAGAATGTGAGCGTCGCCGATGCCGAGATCCCCGATCGTTCGGTGGTGGATCGGCTCTCGTTATCCGTGAGGCGAGGCGAGATCGTCTGCATCTACGGTCTGATGGGCGCCGGTCGCACTGAACTGCTCGAGGCGGTAGCAGGCCGAGTAGCGCTGACCGGCGGCAGGGTGTTGCTCCAGGGAGAGGATCTCGCCGGCCAAACCATTGCGCAACGCATCGCGGCTGGATTGAGTCTTGTTCCCGAAGATCGCCAGCGTGACGGCCTTGTGCAGACGATGACCGTCGGTCGCAACCTCTCTCTCGCGAGCATCCGCGCCTTTGCGAAGGGACTCTTTCTCTCACGCAGCCGCGAACAGGAGCTTGTGAACGACGGTATCCGTGACGTTCGAGTGAAGACGGACGGTGGAAGTGCGGCGATCGGCTCGCTGTCGGGCGGGAATCAGCAGAAGGTCGTCATTGGCAAAATGCTCGCAACGAATCCCGATGTCATCCTGCTCGATGAACCCAGCCGCGGGATCGACGTCGGGGCAAAAGGCGAGGTGTTTCGGCTGATCGCCGAGCGCGCTGCCGCGGGCCTCGCTGTCATCTACTCGACCTCGGAGGTCGGCGAGTGTCTCAGCATCGCGCACCGCATCGTGGTCATGAGTCGCGGGCGCATCTCTGCCGAGTTCGACGCCGACACAACCAAGGAGCAAATCATGGCGGCCTCAGGGGAAGCCGTGGTCTCGTAATCGTGCCCACCCATCGCAGCAAGCCAGGTTCGCAGAACACAGATTCTCGGATCACGAGCTCACAGAACACGGCCTCACAGAACACGGCCTCAAAGAACAGGGAAAACTGACATGACAACTCCGTCCAAAGAAGGGCGTGCGAACCTGAAGCCAGGCATGTTCGCCAACGGGTTCAGCATTGGAAAGGTTCTGCTCGAAGGTCGCGCCTTCCTTGCGCTGATCGTCATCATCGTCGTGTTCTCGGCGCTGTCGCCCGACTATTTTACTCTCAACAACGTACTGACGATGTCATCTCACGTGTCGATTTACGCGCTGCTGGCGATCGGCTCGCTACTGGTGATTCTGAACGGCGGCATCGACCTGTCGGTTGGCTCCACCCTCGGGCTTTCCGGCGTGATCGCAGGGTTCATGATGAAAGGCATCAATTTCAAGGCGCTCGGCATCACGCTGTTCCCCTCCGTCTGGGTGGTCGTCATCATCGCGTGCGCGGTCGGTGCGTTGGTTGGGGTGGTCAACGGCGTGCTGGTGTCACGGTTCAAAGTAGCTCCGTTCATCGCAACCCTGGGCACCCTGTATGCCGTGCGCGGCGTCGCACTACTCATTACGAACGGCCTGACCTACAACGATCTAGCAGGCAAGCCGGAATTGGGGAACACGGGCTTCGACTGGCTCGGCTTCAACACCCTCATCGGCATACCGATCGGTGTTCTCGTCATGATAGTCGTCGCTGTCGTCGCGAGCATTGCGCTCAACCGCACGGTGTTCGGTCGGTGGCTCTATGCGTCAGGCGGCAACGAGCGGGCCGCGGACCTGTCCGGTGTTCCGGTCAAGAAGGTCAAGATCTGGGTCTACGTCGCTTCCGGTGTCTGTGCAGCGATTGCAGGTGTCATCTTGTCATCGGAACTGACGTCTGCAAGCCCGACAGCGGGCACGACCTACGAGTTGACGGCGATTGCCGCGGTCGTCATCGGCGGCGCGTCACTGATGGGTGGAAAGGGCAACATTCGAGGCACCTTGCTCGGCGCTTTCGTGATCGGCTTCCTCTCAGACGGCTTGGTCATCGTCGGCGTGTCCTCGTACTGGCAGACGGTGTTCACCGGCGCCGTCATCATCTTGGCCGTGCTTCTCAACGCCGTGCAGTATCGCGCTCGCCGCAAGAAGCTACCGGCGGGAGGCAATCCTCCCACTAGTTCCTCCGGGCTGGAGTCGCCTAAATCGGCACCACCGCTTGAGAAGATCCCCGGATGATCCGGTACCACATATCACAAAAACGAAAGGAACACAGCATGTCCCGAAAAGGCACCCTGGCGATTCTCGCCGGAGCAGCAATAGTCGCCACGACCTTGGCAGGATGCTCTGCGGGGGGCTCGTCCTCCGGTAGTGGCAGTTCAACGAAGGGCGGCCTGATCTCCATCATCGTCAACGACCCCTCCAACCCGTACTGGCTCACCGAAGGCAACGTCGCGTCCGCCGAGGCGAAGGCGCTCGGATACAAAGCGCATGTTGGCGCATCCAAGGGCGACACCAACACTGAGAGCAACCTGATCGACACGGCGATTGCAAACAAGTCGGTTGCGATCATCCTCGACCCGGCCAATGCGAGCGGGTCGATCGGAGCGGTCAAGAAGGCGAACGCGGCAAAGATCCCGGTCTTCCTCGTGAACGCCGAGATCAACCAGTCCGGTTTGGCCAAGGCGCAACTCGTGTCGAATAATGCCCAGGGTGCCGCCATTGGTGCCCAGCAGTGGGTGAAGGACATCGGGCAGAAGGCTGACTATGTCGAGTTGCTAGGCGCTCCGTCGGATAACAACGCGGCGACCCGATCGAACGGATACAAGACCGTATTGTCGCAGTACCCGGATATCGTCAAGGTCGGCGAGGACGTCGCAAACTGGGACCGCACGCAGGGCTACAACAAGACCCAGTCGCTGTTGCAGGCTCACCCCAACATCACGGGCTTGATCTCGGGTAACGACGAAATGGCACTTGGCGCGATCGCGGCGCTGAAGCAGGCGAACAAGCTGTCGCAGGTCAAGGTCGGCGGCTTCGACGGATCCCCGGACGCGGTCGCCGCGATCAAGGCGGGCGAGTTGCAGTACACCGTTCTGCAGCCGGTTGCGACCTTCGCCAAGAAGGCCGTGCAGCAGGCCGACTCCTATCTGCGCACCGGTAAGACCGGCGCCTCCTCGGAGAAGCAGCTGTTCGACTGCATCCTGATCACGAAGGACAACGTGGACAACATGATCGCGCCTTTCACGCTCAAAGGCTAGTACAGCACTGCATATCGCAGGGCCGGTTGCTAGCTGATGGACGGCAACCGGCTCTGCGGACAAGACAGGAGACAACGAGAGCCATGACATACCTCTACAACGATCCGGTGGACTTCACCGATGACTTCATCGACGGCTTCATCGCGGCCAACGGCCGCTGGGTCCGGCGGGTCGCGGGCGGCGTTGTGCGCAATGCAAAACCCGTGGCAGGGCAGGTTGCGGTGATCATCGGCGGTGGCTCCGGGCACTATCCGGCCTTCGCCGGTCTCGTCGGCGCTGGGCTTGCGCACGGCGCGGCAATGGGCAATCTGTTCGCATCCCCCTCTGCTCAGCAGGTCTACTCCGTCGCGAAGGCTGCCTCAGCAGGCGGCGGGGTGCTGCTCAGCTACGGCAACTACGCGGGCGACGTCCTGAATTTCACGCAGGCGGAGAAGCGTCTGATCGCGGAAGGCATCGACTGCCGCACAGTCGTCGTCACAGACGATGTGTCGAGCGCGGCGCTGGAAGAGATCGGCAAGCGGCGCGGAATCGCGGGGGATTTGGCTGTATTCAAGGCGGCGGCTGCTGCCGCAGAGGCGGGCGCCGATCTCGCCGAAGTGGCCCGTATCGCAGCGAAGGCGAACGACCGCACGCGCTCGTTCGGTGTTGCATTCTCAGGATGCACACTACCGGGCGCAACCGAGCCGCTGTTCACAGTGCCGGCTGGTCGCATGGCGATCGGTATGGGCATTCACGGCGAACAGGGAATCGACGAGACCGCTATTCCGCGCGCCGACGATCTGGCCGTGCTTTTGGTTAGCAGACTGCTCGAGGAGCGACCAGCGAATGCCGCCCGGGGCGCACGCGCGGGTGTCATTCTCAACGGCCTCGGCTCCGTCAAATATGAAGAGCTTTTCGTCCTCTACCGCACGGTGTCGCGGCTCTTGAGTGAAGCGGGCGTCGACATCGTCGAGCCCGAGGTCGGGGAACTCGTCACAAGTTTTCAAATGGCCGGCCTCTCCCTCACCCTGTTCTGGCTCGACGACGAGCTTGAACCGTTGTGGCGGGCCGCAGCCGACGCGCCGGCATATCGCAAGGGCAGCGTGATCGAAACCGACGAGTGGTCCGGCCCCGACGGCGAGGAGGAAGTCGTCGTCTCGGTCGGCGATGCGTCCACTGAGTCGCAGATCAGTGCGGAGGTCGTCGTTCGGGCGCTCGCTGCGACGAAGAAGACCGTCGACGACAACGCGGACGAACTCGGCAGGCTCGATGCGATCGCTGGAGACGGCGATCACGGCATTGGCATGCAACGTGGTGCCACTGCAGCGGCCACAGAGGCGGAGCAAGTCTTCGGACTCGGCGCCGGTGCCGGAACGGTGCTCAGCCGCGCTGGCGACGCCTGGGCCGATCGGGCCGGCGGCACGTCCGGCGCGCTCTGGGGGATCGCATTGCGTGCCATCGGCACCGCCGTCGGGGACACCGCTGCCGCGGATGCCGCGAGCGTGGCTGCTGGCGTGCGCGCGGCTCGAGATGAGATCGCGCAATTCGGAAAAGCGCAACTCGGCGACAAGACGCTGCTCGACACGTTGATCCCCTTCAGTGCGGCACTTTCAGATGCCGCGCAGCGGGGCGACGATCTGGCGACGGCCTGGGGTGAGGCATCCGCAATAGCCGATCAGGCAGCGGAGCACACCGCGGCTCTCGTCCCGAAGATCGGTCGGGCGCGCCCGCACATTGAGAAAAGCGTGGGCACCCCCGATCCCGGCGCCGTATCGATGGCGCTAATAATACGTGCGATCCACCACGTACTTCTGGAGAAAGGTTCACAAAGTGACTGACAAATTGCGAATCGTCATCGGTTCGGACGACGCGGGATTCGAATACAAGGAAGCGCTGAAGAGCGACTTCGAGGCCAGTGATCTGGTCGAGTCTGTGCAGGATGTCGGGGTCGACGCAGCCGGTCATACGCCGTATCCAACTATTGCCATCGCCGCAGCCGAGCTGGTCGCCGAAGGCAAGGCTGACCGCGCCTTGCTCGTCTGCGGCACGGGGCTCGGGGTTGCCATTGCCGCGAACAAGGTGCAGGGCATCCGCGCGGTGACGGCGCACGACAGCTACTCCGTCGAGCGCGCAGTACTGAGCAACAACGCCCAGGTGTTGACATTCGGTCAGCGCGTGGTGGGCCTTGAACTCGCGCGGCGACTGGCCCGCGAGTGGCTCACCTACCGCTTCGATGTGGGCTCCGCATCAGCGCAAAAGGTCAGGGTGATCGAGGACTATGAGTCCAATGACGCAGGCTGACCTCGGGAGAGCGCGTTGGCCCGCATGCCAGCGGGCGCGCTCGTGAGCAGTTCACACGGCCACCCGACATTCGTCGGGGTGAGCTTGAAGATGTACTTCGATCAGGCGCAGACCCTGCGCTGGTGCAATGACGTCGCTGCGATCGCTCGTGTACACGAAGCCGTGGTATCCGGAGCTGTCGAGGTGGTTGTGCTTCCCGGCTTTACCGCGCTGCCGGGTGCCGCAACCGTCTTCGCCGGCACCGGGGTCGCGCTTGGCGCCCAGAATCTGTTCTGGGAGGACGCGGGCGCGTTCACTGGTGAGGTGAGCGGACCGCAACTAGTGCAAGTCGGCTGCGGCTACGTCGAGATCGGGCATGCAGAGCGTCGCAGGCTCTTCTTCGAGGACGAATCCATCTTGCAGCTAAAATTGGTCGCGGCGCTGCGAAATGAGCTCGCCCCGATCCTGTGTGTGGGAGAGACCACCCCGATCGAAGCTGGAGCTGCAGCGGATGCGTGCATCGGCCAGTTGGAATCGATCACCGGTCCGGCGATCCAAGCGGGTGCGAGAATCCGGGCGGTCGTCGCCTACGAGCCGGAATGGGCGATCGGCGCGGAACGGTCGGCGTTGCCCGAGCACATTCGTCGCGTCTGCTCGACCATCAAACAATGGTTGGACGTACATCCATCGCTGGGCGGTAGTCGCGTAATCTATGGCGGGAGCGCCGGTCCGGGCCTCGTGAGCGGGCTGGGCCACGACGTCGACGGCGTCTTCCTCGGCCGGTTCGCCCATCGCCCGGAGGCGCTCGTCGGGATCCTCGACGAGGCACTTGCGCTGGCCGGTTAGCGAGCACGGTCGATGCGCGTTCGTTGGCCATCGTTACTCGCGAGCACGTCTAAAGGCGTCGGATGCGCTGGAGGGCCAAGATGGAAACCACACGGGACAGGCATCGGCGCGCGACTGCAGGCGCGGCGCGACGTGCGTGCCGACGCGCGGAAGGATCGAACAGATGACTGAGCACACGGGAGCAGAGACGCGGCGGCTGCCCCGCCAGGTTGAACGGCAGCGCGCGATCTCCGAGGCTGTGATGGCGGAGGGTGCCGTGCGCATCGAGCAACTGGCGGAACGCTTCGACATCAGTCTGATGACGGTTCATCGTGACCTGGACGAACTGGAGTCACGCGGCCTGTTACGCAAGTCACGCGGGGTTGCCACCGCCCAATCATCCAGCCTTGTCGAGTCGAGCGACGTTTACCGTTCGGGCCAGCAGTTGGCCGAGAAGCGTGCGCTCGCACGGGCCGCCATGGAGTTCATAGACCCGGGGCAGTCCATCTTCCTGGACGATTCGACGACGGTCCAACAGATGGCCGGCCTTCTTCCTGGGAAGACGCCGCTCACTGTGATCACCAACGTTCTCACGTTGCTGAACGAGCTGCACGGCGTGCGCGGTATCTCGCTCGTGGCACTCGGCGGCAATTACTACAACTGGTGCAGCGCATTCATGGGGCGTATGACCAACGAAGCCATTGCAAAGCTGCGCGCTGACGTGCTGGTGATGTCCACTGCGGCCATCACCGATGACACCTGCTTTTTCCAGACCCCGGAAACGGTCGACACGAAACGCGCCATGTTCGATTCGGCGGCCATTCGAATCCTCGTGACCGACCGGACGAAATTCCAGAAGAGAGCGCTGCACGCACTGGTGCATCTCACCGAATTCGATGTTGTGATCGTGGATGCGGCGACCGCGAAAGCAGACATTGCTCGCATGCGCTCGCAGGGCATCCGAGTGGTCGTGGCCCCGGATATGCCAGGGCCAGTCGGTCAATTAAAGGAGACGCAGTGAGTGAGATTCCTAACACGATGCGGGCAAGTGTGCTGTTGCGCGCGGCTACGCTTGAAGTGCAAGAGCGGCCGGTGCCGGTGGTCGGGCCGGATCAAGTTCTGGTCCAGGTGTCCTCCGTGGGTGTGTGCGGCTCCGACGTGCACTTCTACAGGGAGGGCGGCCTCGGCGACTGGGTCGTAACCGAACCGCTTGTTCTCGGTCACGAGTCCAGTGGCACGGTCGTAGCTGTCGGCGTCGCGATCGATCCATCTCGTATCGGCGAGCGTGTTTCGATCGAGCCGCAGCGACCGACCACCACGTCACGCGAGACACTGAGCGGCCGGTATAACCTCGACCCCGAGATGGAGTTCTATGCGGTTCCCGGAGTTGACGGCGCGTTCGCGGAGTACGTGACGATCCAGTCGCATTTCGCTCACGCGATTCCGGATGCCATGAGCGACGATGCCGCCGCGCTGCTCGAACCATTGTCGGTCGCCATTGCTACGGCGCGGAAGGCGCGGTTCACAGCAGGCTCCCGGGTTCTGATCACCGGAAGCGGCCCGATCGGAATCGTCACCGCACAGGTTGCGCGCGCGTATGGCGCGAGCGAGGTCATCTTGACGGATCTGGACGAGCAGCGCAGAAGTCAGGCCCTCCGATTCGGTGCGACCAGAGTGATCGATCCCGCTGCGGAGGCCGTCGGCACCCTGGGGCTCGACGTCGACGCCTTCATCGACGCCTCCGGCGCAGCGGTCGCGGTCAAGACTGGAATCAGGGAACTGCGCCCAGCCGGGCGTGTGGTTCTGGTCGGAATGGGGGCGCCCGAAGTGGCTCTGCCGATCCCGCTAATCCAGAACAATGAACTTGTCGTGACGGGTGTCTTCCGCTATGCGAACACTTGGCCAACGGCCATCGACCTGGTCAGTCGCGCAGTCGTCGATCTCGACGGCATGGTCACAGGACACTATGGCCTGGAACAGGTTGAAGCCGCCCTCCTCTCAACCGGCGATCCCGCGACCCTGAAGTCGATCGTGCACCCCGGCAGGTAGTGCACAGTAGCCGCACATGAGACCCAGCCGCCGGGTCGGTCCCTCGGACGACGGGCTCAGAATGGACCCGCAACGCGGGCGGGTTCTGTGGAACCGCCAGAGCCTTGAACGCTCCCGACACCCCATCCGTACGCCAGCTTGTGCACTTCTAGTACGAAAAATGACTCGGTGGAGACGACACCTTCGATGGCCTGCATACGGTCATTGACCACTTCGACGAAGTGGGCGATGTCTCGGCAGATCACCTCGGCAAGGACATCGTAACGGCCGGTCGTCAGGACGACATAGCTGGTTTCAGGAAACGCGGACAGGGCGTCACAGACCGCTTTGGATTGCCCTGCAGTCGTGCGCAGGCCGATCATCGCGAGGCGATGGAAGCCGATCGCCAAGGGGTTGGCAATGCCGACAACCTGCAGGATCCCGGCATCCTCCAAACGCTTCGTGCGATACCGCACCGAAGACGCTGGGATGCCGAGCTGTTTCGCGATCTCCGCATAGGAGCGGCGCCCGTCCACCTGCAAGACGGCCACGATGTCCCGGTCGATATCGTCCATGTCTGAGAGATCTACCATGCCGTCAACGATAGTGGTGGAAGAAATGCCCGCCCTCATGAGTCGAACCCGAATCCGACTGCGTCCATGACGCGCAACCAGGTATTCCTTCGGCCGGTCTGGTCCTCACGCGCCATCGACCTCTTCGTCAGTTGAACACCGACGGAACGGACCGGCTCCGGCGGAAACGGTATGGAACGGCGCTTGATCATCTGGAGCCTGGTAGTAGGGTTGTCGACCCCGTCGAGCAGGTCGAGCATGGCTTGCGCCGCGAACCTGGTTGCGCTCACACCCAGCCCGGTGTAGCCGAGGGCGTATGCGATCCGGCCGCGCGCGGCAGTACCCGTCGTTACGCAGAATCGCGTGGAAGAGTCTACGATTCCCCCCCACGCATGGCTGAAGGCGACGTCGGCCAGCTGTGGGAAAGTTTGAGCGAAATTCCTGGCAAGAGTGCCAAAAGTTTCAGGTCGCTGCGTGCCGGCTTCGTCCCGAGCGGAACCGTAACGGTAGATCGCGTCGTATCCGCCCCACAGGATGCGTCCGTCAGCCGTCTTGCGCGAGTAGTGGAATTGATTGCCGGTGTCGGTGATTCCGTAGTCACCGCCCCATCCGATGGAATCGAACTGCTCGTCGGTGAGCGGTTCGGTTACCAGCGCGTAGTCGTAGACCGGGATGACGGTCAATGCCAACCGTCGCAAGAGTGGCTTCGCGGCATTCGTGGCCAGTACGACCCGTTCGGCGTCGATGACGCCGCCGGCAGTGTGGACGCGCACACGAGAACCTGCGGCTTCGCCTACCAGTGTGGCCGTCGTGTGTTCATACAGCTCCACGCCGAGCCCCTGGCAGATATTGCTCAAGCCGATGGCGAGCTTGTATGGGTCGACGAGAGCGTAGTGAGGCCAGTATGCTCCGGCGATGAATTCGGGTGACGAGGTCCATTCGCCGAGCTCCGCTGTCGGGATCATGCGCACAGGATCGCCGTGCAGCGTGCTGGCCTCTGCGCCAGCCTGCAGTTGTTTTGCCTGCCACGGGGTGCGAGCGAAACCGGCCTTCCCGGCCACCTTGAAGTCGGCGTCAACGCCGTAGCGTTCGAGAGTGGTCTCGATCGCCCGCAGATTCTCTTGGCCGAGGCGCACCAGCGTGTCAATCTCGCGAGGCCAGCGGGTGAGCCCATTGGACAAACCGTGCGTCAGGCTGGGTGAGCAGAATCCGCCGTTCCGACCGCTGGCCGCGTGTCCGATCGTTTCCCCCTCGATGAGCACGACCCGCGCAGCAGGATCGGCTTCCTTCGCCAAGAGCGCCGTCCACAATCCGGTGTATCCGCCGCCAATGACAAGGAGGTCGGCGGATGCGTCGTGGCTGAGCTTCGAAAGCGCATCGGGGGTGGGGCTCTCATCCAACCAGAACGGAACAGGCCGCGCGGCAGTCAACGTCGTCGGTAGTGCAGTGTGCGGCATGGTGCGTCATCTTTCGTTCACGTGCGAGCCTGACCGGGTGCTGCGGGAGCCGTAGTCGGCATCCCGCAGCACCACTCCACTCAGCGGTTGAGGTGGATGACTCCCGTGCGGAGATCGCTCATGTCGAGCAGCGTGTGTTTGCCGCCGATTCGCCCCCATCCGGTGTTCTTGCCGCCCGCGCCGCCGAAGGGCATGTTAATATCCCAGAAGCCGTTGCTGTCGTTCACGACGACTTGACCGGTCTGGAGTTCCTCGACGAAGCGATAAGCCTTCGACAGGTCGTTCGTGAACACCGCAGACTGCAACCCGAGCGGGTCGGCATTTGCGATGCGCAGCAGGTCGTCGTCCGATGAGCCGGTGATCACCGGCACGACGGGGCCGAACGATTCCTCGGTGCTGAGCAGGCTGTCTTCGGTGACACCATCGATGATGGTGAATTCGTAGTACAGCTCCGTCGGCATCCCCGCCCTGCGGCCGCCGCCGACAAGAACGTCGAACCCGCGGCTGGTGGCGTCGGCCATGTGCCGGTCCATCTTGCTCGCGACACCCTCGTTGTTCAACGGCCCAAGGTTGACCGCGGGGTCGAAGGGGTCGCCTAGCCTCACATCCTGTGCCGTCTTAACGAGTGCCTCGATGAAGCGGTCGTGCACGTCAGCGTGTACGAGTACCCTCTCCGTCGCACAGCACACCTGGCCCGCGCAGAAGTATGCGCCGACGGCAGCAGCGCGGGCGGCGGCCTCGATGTCGGCATCGGCGAGCACGATCACTGGGCCGTTGCCCGACATCTCCATGATGGAGCGCTTGAGTCCAGACCCCGCGTGGATTTTCGCGCCGGTCGCTGACGAGCCGATGAAGCCGATGGCGTCGATTCCGGGATGCGAGACCAGCTCGGCACCGAAGGCACCTTCACCGGGCAGCACATTCACGAGTCCGCGCGGCAATCCCGCTTCCTCGAAGGCCTCGAGCGCTGCCAGCACCGTCAACGCGGTGTGCGTCGGCGGCTTCACAACGTGCGCGTTGCCGGTGGCCAGTCCGGGTGCCACGAACTCCGCGAGCATCAGCAGCGGGAAGTTCCAGGGCGTGATGATCGCCCACGTTCCGACTGGGCGGTAGAAGGTCCACATCCGCTTGTTGGTGTCGTTCGACGGCATCGTCTCACCGTGCAGCCGCACGGCATCCTCGGCGTGCAGGTGGAACAGTTGTGCGGCCTCTTTGATGTCGGCAATGGACTCCGCCAGGGGCTTGCCCTGTTCCAGGGTCTGCAACCGTGCGAGTTCGTCGACGCGCTTTTCCAACTCAGTTCCGATGCGGTGGCAGATTGCGGCGCGCTGCCATACTCCGACGTCGCGCCACGCGCTTTGCGCTTCGCGCGCGGCAGCCACCGCACGATCCAACTCGGGGCGACCAGGAACCGGCAGCGACGCAATGCGCTGCCCGGTCGCCGGGCTGATGATATCGACACTCTGACCGGATGTACCGTCGGTGTACTCGCCATTGATATAGAGCTGCTCATGGGAGGGGGTGGGCAGGGCTTGCATGGAAACCTCTCTCAGATCGTGAGGCGTCTGTGCCGTCACGGGTTCTCGATTTATGTGTTTTGCACGTGCCGTGGGCCCGAACCGCTGTTCATCACGACTCGGGCCCACAAACAAGTCAAGTGATCAAGACTTGTTCATCCAACAATAATTAGATTAATACTTAACGATACATCATTTCTCATAGGATTCTCGTATGCGATCGTGAGTGTCATGCTGCTTGACGGCAGGTTGCCTGCCTATAGCGCCTTGAGTAGCTGGCTTGCCTGCGTGACGCCAGAGGAGTACGACGCACTGACGTTGCTTGTACGCATTCCTGCCCAGTACAGAACATCGTTCACGGTGGCGGACATGTCACTTGCATTGCCGCCACCCCCGTACGGACCCCACGAGTACGGCTCGTTAGCCCAGTCGGTCATCACGGCCTTGTGATACTTCAGACCGGGGTCGCCCGCAGCCTTGCGCACCACGTCGAGTACTGCGTTGTACTTGTCTTCGAGTGAGAGCGAATGCAGCTCACGGGCTGCAGCGCCGGTCTCCCATCCGACGATGACTTGGCCCTTGTAGCCCGGGTAAGCAATCGAGGCGTTCCACAGTGTGGTCGGGAACTGGTCCATCGATTCGGCGTAGCCCCAGTTGTCAGTGCCATTCGGGGTGAATACCTTCCCCTTGAACTCAAGCGCGCACTTGAAGATGTTGCTGTAGTTGAATGCATCGAAGGCCGCCCACTTGGCGGCGGGCAGGCCCGGCGCGAAGGCGATGTCACGGTGCTTCATGACGCCAGCCGGAACGGCGAAGATGACTCGACGCCCGAACATCGCACCATTTGACGTCAGGAGCTCAACACCATTGGGGGTGTATGTCACCTCTGTGACTGCGGTCTTGAGCATGACCGGCACGTCGCCGGCGATGAAGCGAAGCAATTGGTCGTAACCGCCGACGATCTTATAGTCGCCATTGTTGTATCTCGAATCGTTCGGGTCCAGAATCTCCTGAGCCGGAGCTTGCTCGGGATGCAACGTGTATCGTATGCAGTTCCTGAGGTGATTGCCCACGCTCGAGGCTGACTTGTTATACAACGGCTCGCTGTCGTCTGTCAGGCGATAGTTCAGGCCGCTCGGCGTGTTCGCCGCGGTCACACCGAGGCGCAGCAAATAGGCGTCGGCGAACTCACCCGGAAGCGCGGCTGGCAGCGGCACTTTCTGGCCTACCGGGTCATGCTGGATGAGCGAATCGGGCATTCCGAGCGGGAAGAGCCATGAGGTGGGCGAGTCCCATTGGTGCCAGTTTGAAGACGGCGATGTTCTTGGCACATCGGCCAAGTTGATGTAGTTGTTCTGGAACATCCGCATGTCGAAATCGGCCTGCTTGATCCACGGGTAGGTGGACGCGTACGGGCCGCCGTGCACCAACTCGCAGCCGCGCTCGACCGGAATGCCCAGAGTGGTTCGGTCGGTGTACATTCGACCGCCGATCCGATCGCGGGCTTCGACGATCAGAACCCGCAAGCCCGGCTTCTGATCGATCAGCGTCCGAGCCGCGCCGATCCCGGCCGCGCCGGCGCCGACGACAATGACATCCCAGTTCTTCTTGTCGCCAGTCGGGTGATTGAGCGATGGTGTCCCATTGCCGTGGCCATCGCCTGGGCTGATCGGTGGACCAGCGAAGGCGGCAGCGTTGGCAATGCCGGCGGCGGCGATTCCGGCGGCTATGCCAAGCCCGCCGGTGACAAATCCGCGGCGTGTGACGTCGGTCATAGAAACTCCTTTGTTTGTTATCACGGCTGGGTATGGGGATTCAACAAATTGCTGATCAGACCATGGGTGTTTCTGGGCATTTCCGTCGACCATAGCGACGTTGTCAGTCCTTGTCTACAAAACCGTGACAATCCAGCAGGCTCACTCGGCGTAAGTTGCGGATCCAGCATCATCGGATGAAGTTGGCATTGGATCATCAAAGATCATGCATATGCGCTTAAGCACTCAACAGCGACGCGGCCAATTCGCCAGTAGTCACTGGCGATGGCAGAATTGGGTCGGCTGGTGTCACTGGCCGTGGCGCAATCAGCGAATTTCCTTCAGCCACTTAAATGAATCCACAATTTCAGACGTAGACATCTAACGTGAGGACAACTTTGGGTTTGCAATCCATGTTGACTTGATGCGACAATTGCCCAACCTGCCCGAGAACGGACTCGTGCAGAGTCCCCCTGGAGGCACGCGTGCGATTCAAGAAGATCCCGATTCTGGCGGCGGCGACGCTCACGGCCTTTGCCCTGTCGTCCTGTGCGAGCGGCGGAACGAGTGAAACACTCGATCCGAAAGCGGACATCAAGACTCAAAAGCTCGTTGTGGGAATTTGGGCGGACTACTACCCCGAAGACCTTGCGAAGAAGTTTGAGGCGGCCACCGGGGTGCCGGTAAAGATCGTCAATCACGCCACAAATGAGGAGATCGCAGCGAAGCTCACTGCTGGTGGCGACTCCGGCATTGATGTCGCGTTTGTGTCTGGTCAGTATGCGGAAGCGCTGAACGAGGCAGGCCTGTTGCAGCAACTCGACAAGTCGATGATCCCGAACGCGTCCAACCTGTACCCGGAGGCCACCAAACTCGCTTACGATCCGGGCAACAAGTTCTCAATGCCCTATACCTGGGGCACGACCGGCCTGTGCTATCGATCGGACTTGCTCGACTTCACGCCCACCTCGTGGAACGACCTTCTGAATCCGCGGCCCGAGCTCGTTGGAAAGACGACGATGCTTGCGACCGAGCGATGGATGGCATTGCCCGCACTGAAGGCGCTCGGCTACTCCGTCAACTCGACGAATCCTGCCGAACTGGATGCAGTCAAGAAGCAGCTGCTGAAGACCAAGTCCACGCTGCTCGCGTTCGACGACACAACTTTTTACACCAAGCTGGTCTCCGGTGAGGCCGCACTGACCGAAGCGTGGGACGGATGGTGCAACTACGGCATCGCCGAAGACCCCAACATCAAGTTCGTCGTTCCCAAGGAAGGCAGCGACCTTTGGGTCGACACCATGACTGTTCTGAAGACATCGAAGAACAAAGAGGCAGCCATGGCATTCGTCAACTACATCCTGGACACGAAGGTGCAATCGTGGGCGACGGAAAACATCCTGTACCAGGTTCCCAACAAGGCCGCGATGGAGCAACTCGCCCCGGACCTACTTGAGACGTATCCGACCCTCGCCGTGCCTCCCTCAGAGTTGACCAAGGGCGAGTCGGTCGTCGACCTCGGCGAATACAGCCCGAAGTACACCAGGCTCGCCACTGAAATCGCCGCAGCCGGCTAGGTAAGCAGGATTCGACACTTCATGACGACTGATAGCGTCACGGCTCCGGCGCGCTCTCCCGGGAGAGAACGCCGGAGCCTGACGGCACTGCCGCTACTGGCCCCTGGGACCCTTGTTCTGGTTGCCTTTGTTCTCGTTCCTGTGATTCTGATCACGGTCTATTCGTTCTTTCAGCGCGGCCGCTTCGGTGGCGTGGTCTTCACGTTCACGTTGGACAACTTTGTGAGGCTGACGGATCCGCTGTACATCGGTGTGATCCTGAACTCCATTGGAACCGCGACGATCGTCACGCTCCTTGCCCTGCTGCTGGGCTATCCGACTGCTCTGGTGATTGCGCGGCTCCCGGCCAAGTGGCGCACCGTCGCGCTCATCGCGGTGCTGCTGCCGTTCTGGACGAACTTTCTTATTCGCACGTATGCGCTGATCCTGCTCTTCAACAACGCGGGGTGGATCAATCAGGCGTTGCAGAGTCTCGGAATCATCCATGATCCGATCCAGATGTTGTATACGCAGCCGGCCGTGATCGTGGGATTGCTCTACATGTACCTCCCACTCATGGTTCTGCCGCTCTATTCATCCTTGTCGTCTCAAGATCCCCAACTTCCCGAGGCGGCAACGATTCTGGGCTCCGGTGCGTTTCGGGTCTTCCGCACGATCACCCTGCCACTATCGATACCCGGGGCGCTGACCGGATGCATCTTTGTGTTCGTGCCCGCCATGGGCAACTTCATCATTCCCGAGCTTCTCGGCGGCGGCAAGACGCAACTCATCGGCAACCTGGTGCGCGACCAATTCTTGAAGGCACGTGACTGGCCGTTCGGCGCGGCACTGGCCTTGGTGTTGACGATTTTCCTGGTGATCCTGCTGATCGCGCAGCAGCGAGCCGCCCGTCGACTGGCCGAAGGCCCCCGAACGGAAAAAGCGGTGCCGCGTGCGTAACTCTCGACTGCTCAAGATCCCTTTTTGGCTGACCTACGTGTTTCTGTACGTGCCGATCCTCGTTGTGGTCATCATGTCATTCAACGCGTCGTCGAACCTTTTCGTGTGGAGTGGGTTCTCACTGAGGTGGTACCCGGAAGTGTTTGCCGACAGGGCACTGATGGAGGGCCTGCGCAACACGCTCATCGTCGCAAGCTCAGTGATGGTGCTCGCGACGGTTCTCGGCACGCTGATGGCCATCGGAATCCATCGCTACGTCAGAAGCGGGCTCTTTCGCGCGTTTGCAATTGCGCCCGCCCTGCTGCCGGATCTTTTGCTGGCCATCGGGGTGTTGAGCCTGTTCTCACTCGTCTCGGTCGGTCTCGGATTGCACTCAGTGATCCTCGCCCACACTACGTTTGCGATGGCCTTCGTCACGGCCATCGTGCTCGCCCGGATGGCGAACGTCGACTCGAGTCTTGATGAGGCGTCACGTGATCTCGGGGCCGGGCCGGTGCGAACACTCCTACGCGTCACGCTGCCGCAGCTTGCGCCGGCGATTGTAGCCGGTGCGCTGCTCGCGTTCACGCTCTCTCTCGACGAGTTCGTGATCGCGTTCTTCACGGCGGCCCCGACAACTCCGACCCTGCCCATCAGCATCTATTCCAGGATCCGGTTCGGTGTGACGCCCACAATCAATGCATTGGCTTCCATGCTCTTGTTCGTCAGTGTCGTCGCCGTGATCGGAACGCAACGCCTCACCAAAGTAACGGATTCACTATGAACATGCTCGCGCACACCGTGCCGCTCCTCGAGGTCAAGGGGGTGGGCCACAGTTATGGCGCTGTCACCGCTCTCGACGACATCTCGCTCTCGATCAATGACAACGAGTTCTTCGCCCTCCTCGGCCCCTCGGGTTGCGGTAAAACCACGCTGCTGCGTTCGATCGCCGGCTTCGAGACTCCGCGCAAGGGGTCTATCCTGCTCGACGGGGTGGATCTGACAACGAAGCCCCCGCACAAGCGTTCGGTCAACCTGATGTTCCAGTCTTTCGCGCTCTTTCCACACATGAGCGTGGAGAAGAATGTGGCGTACGGGCTCGAGGCCGAACGGTTGGACAAGACAGAAATTCGCCAGCGCGTCGGTGCTGTCTTGGACACCGTCGGGCTGAGCGCACTGGCCAAGCGGCGGCCGGCCAAGCTTTCGGGCGGTCAGCGACAGCGCGTGGCGTTAGCCCGAGCGATTGTGAAGCGCCCTCGTTTGTTGCTGCTCGACGAGCCACTGTCCGCGCTCGACCGAAAGGTACGGGCGGAGATGCAGCTCGAGCTCAAGCGCATGCAGCACGAACTGGGCATGACGTTCGTGGTGGTCACGCACGACCAAGATGAGGCGATGTTCATGGCCGACCGCATTGCTGTGTTGAACAACGGCAGGATCGAGCAACTTGACACACCGGTGGGATTGTATACGCGGCCCGCGTCACGGTTTGTCGCCGGCTTCATCGGCGCGGCAAACCTCCTCGATGGTGTCGCGTCGTCAACAGGGGTTCAGGTGTCCGGCGTCGGGGAGATTCAGGCAAGCCATGGATTGGCCGTCGGCAGTGCCGTAACCGTGGTCCTACGCCCGGAAGACATCCGGCTGGTCGCACCGGAAGCCGGCCAAGTCGCGGCAACGGTCGTGGACGCATTCTTCTTAGGCGGGTCCTCCACGGTGTCTGCGGCGGTGGCCGGCATTGCGCAGCCATTGAACTGCACCGTGCACGCGGCCGACGTCGCTTCGCGTGGAGCACGCGTCGGCTTGGTCTTCGATTCTGCGCGCGCGGTCGCAGTGGCGAACCCGGATGCCGACCCTGCGCCGATCGCGGCTGTCGAGCCGTTTGCGGTGCGCGAGAAGCAGGGGACCTTGAGCTAGAGGCCGCTGCGTTCTCTGATCGAGCGCTTGCGCGCTCCGAACTGGTGTGTGCCGGGGCCGTGCCTGACGTGGATCAACGACCGGAACGGCGATCACCGCAACGCTTGCCACCGACGGCGCAAACGCCGTGATGACGGTGTTGGATGACGGTCCCGGCATCCCGGATGCGCTGCAGCCCGTGCTGTTCGAGCGGTTCGCTCGCGGTGACAGTTCTCGGTCGCGCGAGACCGGCAGCACGGGCCTCGGCCTGGCGATCGTGCAGGCGGTCGTCACGGCGCAGGGCGGAACCGTGTCTGTGGAAAGCAAGCCGGGCCGCACGGCGTTCACTGTGGTGCTGCCGTTGGTGCAGGCCGAGGTCAGGAGCGGCGAAACCGTATCCCTGTGATCGACTCGGGTGTGATGCGAACGTAGTTCCACTTGGGCGTCGGATGCGCCGCGCGCACATCGAGAACGCCGGAGCTCTCAATATCGTGATCGGCGGACATGCGTTTCGCTGTGCCGTGAACGACGACACTCCAATACCTGTCGGCTTCGGGTCCGTCTGCCTTCGGTCCGTCGGACTCGAGCCCATCGACTTCGAAGGCGACCGCGTGGTTGGCCGTAAGGTTCATCAGCTTGCCGCCCGGGCCGCTTCGAAAGAGGATCTCACGCTCGTTCACGCGAAAGTTGACCGGCACGATATCAACGGCAATCGTGCTGGTGCCGAGTCTCGGGTCGGGATGTGCGACCGCCGTCGCGAGTCGGCCGAAATCGGCAGAAGCGAGCAGACGCCAGCATTCCTCGGGTGTGAGCTCCTCGGGTGCGAACTGCTCGGGTGCGAGCTGCTCGGGTGTGAGCTGCTCGGGTGCGAGCGGGTCGTGGGCCTGCGCTTCGTCGTCCTGGCGAGCCATCCGTATCCTCCTCGCGTTGGGGTAACCTGCTTGTTCGCGCGGTGCGCTGATGTTTCCAACTGTAGGCGATGCGATTGTGCGCTAGTGGCAACAAATTAATCCGGTGGAATGTCACACTGGGAGAGCAGAACGCGAAAATAAAAATAGGAGAGTCACGGATGAAGATCGCGGTAACCGGCGGGTCGGGAAAACTGGGCCGCACGGTAGTGAGGGTGCTCGGCGAGGCAGGGCACGACGTGACCAACCTGGACCAGGCGGGCATCCGCGGTGCTGGATTCCTCAAGGTCGATCTCACCGACTACGGTCAGGTCGTCGACGCGTTGTTCGGTGTACGGGACGGTGCGGAAAGCTCCGGGTACGATGCGGTCGTACACCTCGGAGCAATACCGGCGCCCGGTATTCTCAGCGACGTTGCCACCTTCCACAACAACATCCTGAGCACGTTCAACGTGTTTCAGGCTGCACGGCGGGCCGGCATCTCGAACATTGTGTACGCGTCAAGCGAGACCGTGCTCGGCCTGCCGTTCGACGTGCCGCCGCCTTACATTCCGGTCGATGAGGAGTACGCCGCTCGCCCTGAATCGACGTATTCTCTCGTCAAGCACCTCGAAGAGCAGATGGCGATTCAGCTGACCCGGTGGGATCCGCAACTGAAGATCATCGCTTTGCGGTTCTCGAACGTGATGGATGAAGCTGACTACGCGGCGTTCCCGTTCGACGCGGACGCGACGGCGCGCAAGTGGAATCTGTGGGGCTACATCGACGGCCGAGACGGCGCGCAGGCGGTGCAGAAGGCGCTCGAATTGCAGACGACCGGTTTCGACCGGTTTATCATCGCCGCAGCAGACACGGTGATGACCCGGCCGAACGCAGAACTCGTCGCGGAAGTATTTCCCGGCGTCGAGGTACGCGGCGATCTCGGAAAGCACGACACGATGCTGTCGATCGGTAAGGCGCGAAGGGTGCTCGGCTTCGATCCGCAGCACTCCTGGCGCGACGGGCGGTAGCCGAGCGCACTCACGTAGGTGATTCACGGTGCGCGCATAGGGAGTGCTCGTAGCGTGAATCGGTGCAGGGCATGCAGGCGAAGGGAAACGACCGTGCGTCGATCGAGGTCGGGGATGATGCCCGGCGGACTGCACTACACCCGCCGTGGAGAGGGCCCACCACTGGTGTTCCTGCGCACCCTGTCGTCATCCGAGAAAAACCCCCGCTGGATTGCCGCCGCCATTGAGCGGTGGACGCTGCGCGGTGCAATCCGTACACAGACCGTATACGCGGTCGGGCGGCCCCCACGGCTGCGCTCGGGACTCACCATGGCCGCGCTTGCGGATCAGTATGCGAGGGCGATCGCAGGAACCTTCGAGACTCCGGTGCCGGTCATGGGATTCTCCACGAGTGCCGGTATTGCCCTTCAGCTTGCGTTGGACCATCCGGAGCTCGTCAGCCGTCTGGTCATCGTGTGCGGAGCGTTCCGTCTCAGCGGCAAGGGCAAGGCCATGCAGCGGCGCTACGCGGAACGTCTGGCGAACCGCGACAGGGCCGCAAGTGTTGAGATGGTGGCGAGCGCGGCGCGATCCGCGATGATGCACGTGGCTGTTTCAGCGGCGGCTGCACTGACGCCGCTGCCCAAGGAGCCGCTCGGGCTGATGGCAATGCTGGAGGCAGAAGACCACTTCAACCTGGGCGACCGATTGGGTGAGGTGGCCGTACCGACGCTTGTGGTCGCGGGCGGCCGCGATCCGTTCTACCCGCCGTGGCTCGCCAGGGCGACCGCCGCAGGCCTACAGCACGGGCAATTCACGTTGTACGCGCGGCGTCGTCACCACCAGGTACTCAGCGACTCGCGGTTCGAGGCCGACCTGCAACACTTTCTCGCCAGCGCTTGACCCCAACCGATCCCGCTGAGGTGCGGACTTCTGTCGCTATCGGTCGCGTGGAAGCGGCCGATGTCCGCACCTCAGCGAGGGGATGGGTGGGGTGGGGATGGGTGGGGTGGGGAGGGTGGGGTGCGAGAGGCGAGAGGACGCGGATTTGCGCGGCCAGTACGCATCCCGTACTCTGAGTGAAGCCAAAGACCGCCGGTCATTGGCGTGCCCGTGCAAGCGGATGCGTCAATCGAAGGGTTCAGTTCGATGCAAATCGAACCGGACGACCTGCGTAGGTGTGTGAAGCAACTCAAGCGGAAACATCCGCGACGAACCAGCTCCGTGCCCCTGCGCATGGAGCTTTTTTCATGCTCCTTCGTTCCGACCGGTGGCTGAAGCGGCGTGGTGCATCCGCACCGCGTCACGAACC
The DNA here is from genome assembly GCF_030866825.1 of Rathayibacter sp. SW19. Classification (NCBI taxonomy): domain Bacteria; kingdom Bacillati; phylum Actinomycetota; class Actinomycetes; order Micrococcales; family Microbacteriaceae; genus Rathayibacter; species Rathayibacter soli. The sequence goes on along the minus strand of NZ_CP133020.1, from coordinate 3,873,673 downwards.
ATAAGGAGTGGCCATGGCGAACAAGGAAGCCTCGGTTGCCGAACTCACGGAGAAGTTCCAGAGCTCGAGCGCCGTTCTGCTGACCGAGTACCGCGGTCTCACTGTTGCTCAGCTCAAGGAGCTGCGCACGTCTATCAGTGCAGACGCGACCTATGCCGTGGTGAAGAACACGCTGACCAAGATTGCGGCGAATGCCGCCGGCATCTCGTCGTTCGACGACGAGCTCGTCGGCCCATCCGCGATCGCATTCGTGCACGGTGACCCTGTCGCCGTCGCGAAGGGTCTGCGTGCCTTTGCCAAGGCGCACCCTCTCCTGGTGATCAAGAGCGGTTACTTCGACGGTAACCCGCTGACCGCCGCAGAGGTAGGCAAGCTCGCCGACCTCGAGTCCCGTGAAGTGCTGCTGGCCAAGCTCGCCGGCGCATTCAAGGCCTCGCTGTTCGGAGCCGCATATCTGTTCAACGCACCGCTCTCGAAGGCCGTTCGCACGGTCGACGCGTTGCGTGAGAAGCAGGAGTCCGCGAGCTGAGCATCCCATCGGGATGCACGCGCCGCGGTGAGTAACCACACAAACACAAGGAGAAGAAGAAATGGCAAAGCTGTCAACTGAGGAACTGCTCGAGCAGTTCAAGGGCCTGACGCTCATTGAGCTGTCAGAGTTCGTCAAGGCGTTCGAGGAGACCTTCGAGGTCACCGCCGCTGCTCCGGTCGCCGTCGCGGCTGCCGGTGGCGCGGCTGCCGCCCCCGTGGAAGAGGTTGAGGAGAAGGACTCCTTCGACGTCATCCTCGAAGCTGCAGGCGACAAGAAGATCCAGGTCATCAAGACCGTTCGCGAGCTGACGTCGCTGGGTCTCGGCGAGGCCAAGGCCGTCGTCGATGGCGCCCCCAAGGCTGTTCTCGAGGGCGCGAACAAGGAAGCCGCCGAGAAGGCCAAGGCTGCCCTTGAAGAGGCCGGCGCAACCGTCACCCTCAAGTAGTTCCCGCCCCGTTCGGGGTCTGATCGGGCGTCGCCTCCTCCGGGAGGCGGCGCCCTTTCGCAACTAGTTCTCCGCGGATGCCCGTGGTTCGGCACAATTGCAAAAGCCTGGCGATCGCTGATTGCGGGCTGTAGAGTTTTCCTCGATTCTGCAATCGGATACACATCACTCAAACGCTGCTGGTCTAGGCGAATGGGCGTCGAGCGGAGAACTCATGGGGGGCGCGCCGCGCGTTCTTCGACGTCTGTTGAGAGGAACTCCGTGATCGATAAGGCGAACCCGCGACCGAAGCATACGATGCGAACAGTGCGACCAGCAAGACGACCGCGCGGATGGTTGCGCGCACGGCTGCGCGTCGTCGTCGCGAGTCTGCTGGCCGCCGGGTTGATTCTCGGCGGCACGGCCGCCTGCACCCAGGCTTCGACGCAGCCCGCCGCAGAATCCGCAACCGCGATGAGCACGTCGGCCACGGCGACGGTCGACAATGCAGCCATCGCCAAGATCGTCGAGAGCGCGATGCAGACGGAGAACCTCAAGGCCGTGATCGTTCGTGTCACGGTCGGCAACAAGGTCGTCAGCATGCAGGCCTTCGGCGACTCGATGACCGGCGTCAAAGCGACAACCGACATGCACTTCCGCAACGGCGCCGTCGCTTTCGAGTACGTCTGCACGCTGCTGTTGGAGTACGTCGACGAGCACAAGGTCAGTCTCGACGACACGATCCAGCGGTGGCTTCCAACGCTGCCCGAGGCAGACAAAGTGACACTGCGGATGCTCGCGAACCAGACCGCGGGCTACCCCGATTTCGAGTCCGACCCCACCTGGACCGCCGCGTACAACGCCAACCCGTTCCACCTGTTCACCTATCAGGAGCGTCTTGACTATGCGTTCGATCGCCCGATGCAGTTTGCCCCCGGTACGAACTGGAGCTACGCGCACACCAACTTCATGATCCTCGGCAAGATCCTGTCGATGATCGGCAAGAAGCCGCTGGACACTCTCCTGAAGGAGAAGGTGCTCGACCCGATGGGGCTGACCAATACCGCGGCATTCCAGACCGGCGAGATCCCGAGCCCCGTGCTGCACGCGTACAGTTCGGAACGCCGCGTTGCTCTCGGGGTGCCCGCGGGCCAGGCGTTCTACGAAGAGTCGACCTTCTGGAATCCGGCCTGGGGCACGCCGGTCGGTGCGGCGGAGACGACGGACATCACAGACATGGCAACGACCGCTGTCGCCGTCGGCACCGGAAAACTACTCTCCAAGTCGAGCTATCACGAGATGACCGATTCGAAGCTGATCGGCTTCGGCAAGAAATTGCCTGTTTGCGGCGGCTCGTGTTTCACGCAGATCCCGATCTACAACTACGGACTCGGCGTCGTGCGGTCCGGTTCCTGGATGCTGCAGAACCCGCAACTCAGCGGCTACAGCGCGACGGAGGCCTATCTTCCATCCAAGAAGGTTGCGATCGCCGTTGCAGTGACTTATGCGCCGGGGGCTTTCGACGAGAACGGCAACTACCCGAATGCGAGTGACACGGTGTTTCGGGCGATCGGTGCCTACGTCGCCCCGAGCGATCCGCCGCCGACGTCGGCGAAGTAGCCTCGCGCGCGGGGTTCAGCCGTTCTGCGCGTAGGCGATGGCAATGAGCCGGCGAACCTCCTCGTCGACCTCCGCCGCCGACGACAGGCCGACCCGATGGGATGCCTGCGCGAAGTTCGCACTCGGGATCAGGCGTGCGCTGGTGGGGGCATCCGTGAACCGCAAGCCCAGATCGACGCGGGCGCGCGTTGCGGCAGCAATCGCGGCGAACTGCCGCTTGCGCACGAATGGGATGTAGGTGGAGCGGCCCTCAGCCTGCACGTCGTCGCCCTGCCCGAGGATAACGGCCGCCAGCGCATCGTAGATCGGACGTAGGGCGGCTTTCGCGCCGCTGAACTGAGCGTCGATGAATTCCTCGACCGTCGGAGGTAGCCAGCCTGCTGCTCTGGCTGCGGCATCTGCGATCGCCCACTGACTGTTCTGGGGGAGGGACCACTGCGATTTCAGGAAGCTGCGCACCGCCTTCTGGTCGATCGGATCGATACCGGCATCGGCCACGACGGCGACCCATTCTTCGGTGCTCCTGCCCGTGTGTTCACGCATCGATGCGGAGACTGCACGCACCATATCGTCCGGACTCGCCACTCGACCAGCATAGCGACGCGAACATGTGCCGTCGGCGCCACGGATTTTGCGTTACATAGCACGGCTATGTAACAATGAGCTAATGCTCACCGAACCGATCACCCTCCCGACGCGGGGGTCGAGTGACGAGCCGGAAGATCTTCACCGTGTCTTGTCTGATCTCGTCCAAGTCGCGGCCCGGCTTACTCGTCTTGCGCGTCGCGCAACCAACAACCCAGAATCCATTGCCACGTGGCGCACGCTCAGCGTCCTGCAAGAGTCCGGCCCGATGCGCCTCGGTGAGCTCGCCGAGTGCAGCCAGGTCGCCCAGCCGACGATGACCAAGATCGTCGGCGGCCTCGTAGAACGCGATTGGATCAAGCGCATCGCAGACTCCGACGACGCCCGCGCCTGGCAACTTGCCCTCTCGAGCAAAGGGCTCGCGGCGCTGCGCGAGTGGCGCTCCGGCGTCGCATCCGCTCTGCTGCCTCGATTTGCGGATGTCGATGACGAGCAGGCGCGCATCATCCGGCAGGCGATCGAACTGGTTCGCCCGCGCGTGACGCAGTCGCACACGCACCCCGCCCACAACAACGAAAGCATTCGATGACCCGGAACACCCAGACCGCACAGGCGCAGACCGCGCGTGCGCAGGCCGCACAGGCGCACACCGCGCATCCGCGGACCGAAGGCAGCGGATCGATCCTCAAACAGCCGATGGCCGTGTGGGCGGTGGCGTTCGCGAGCGTCATCGCATTCATGGGTATCGGCCTCGTGGACCCCATCTTGCCGGCGATCGCCCGCGATTTGAAGGCTTCGCCGACTGAGACAGAGATGCTGTTCACGACCTATCTACTGGTCACCGGCGTCGCGATGTTCTTCACCAGCTGGGTTTCCAGCAGAATCGGCGCCAAGAAGACGCTGCTGATCGGCCTCGCGCTGATCGTCATCTTCGCAGCTGCGGCAGGGCTCAGCCCCAACGTGGATGCCATCATGGGCTTCCGAGCCGGCTGGGGGCTCGGCAACGCGCTGTTCATCTCGACAGCGCTCGCGACGATCGTCGGTGCGGCAAGTGGTGGGACCTCCAGCGCGATCATCCTGTATGAGGCGGCACTCGGCCTCGGCATCGCCGTCGGCCCGTTGCTCGGCGGACTGCTCGGTGGCATCAGTTGGCGAGGGCCCTTCTTCGGTACCGCCGTGCTCATGGCGATCGGCTTCATCGCGATCGTGGTGATGCTGCGGAAGAACCCGGAGCCCCCGTCACCCACCAAGCTCTCGGCGCCGTTCCGCGCGCTCGCGAATCCCGCGCTCGGCACGCTGGCCGGGGCAGCCCTGTTCTACAACATCGGCTTCTTCGTGCTGCTGGCATACACACCGTTCGCCCTGGAGCGCGTCGGCTTCGGTGATGCGATGACTCTCGGCTTCATCTTCTTCGGCTGGGGTGTCGCGCTCGCGGTCTCGTCAGTGTGGGGCGCTCCCTTACTCACCAGACGACTGCCGCGCACACGGGTGTTGTGGACGGTACTGCCGCTGCTGGCCGCAGATCTCATCGTCGCGGGTTTCCTCACCAACTCCGCGACCAGCATCATCGTCTGCGTCGTCGTTGGCGGGCTGCTCCTCGGCATCCTGAACACCGTGTTCACCGAGTCGGTGATGGAGGCAACCGACCTGCCACGTTCGGTCGCGTCATCCGCATACTCCGGCGTGCGCTTCATCGGTGGAGCTATTGCCCCGCCCGGGGCTACCCTGATTGCGGTGCTGCTGGGCGCGTCCGCACCGTATTTCGCCGGCGGCATCTCGATCCTGATCGCGATGGTGGTCATCATCGTCGGCCGCAAGGCACTGGGCCGGGTCGACGGCGTCGAAGAGGACGAGCTCGAAGAGGCCGAGGCGATTTCGCTCGCCGGCGCGAACTAGCACCACCGGCGCTGGGTCTCGATACGCGTATTCGCTGCGCTCATGCGCTACTCGACCACCGGCACCGCTGATCGAGTAGCCCGCGAGCGAAGCGAGCAGGCGGATCGAGACCAAGGGCCTTGCGCCGTACGGGGTCGGGTCTCGATATGCGTATTCGCTGCGCTCATGCGCTACTCGACCACCGGCACCGCTGGTCGAGTAGCCCGCGAGCGAAGCGAGCAGGCGGATCGAGACCAAGGGCCTTGCGCCGTACGGGGTCGGGTCTCGATACGCGTATTCGCTGCGCTCATGCGCTACTCGACCGGCGGGTCCTTTTGGTGGCCGATGGCGTCACGCGGGTGGCGGCGCGGTGCTCGTGCGTATGACCAATTTCGTCGCCGCGCGCACGGACGTCGCGCGTGGCGGCTTTCCAGCCAATTCGTCGAGCATCATGCGTGCGGCCAACGCGCCTTGCCCGAACGGGTCCTGCGCAATCGTCGTCAGGCCGAACGACTCGGACAGGTCGTAATCGTCGATCCCGATCACGGAGATGTCTCCGGGTACCTTCAGGCCGTGATCGCCGATCGCGAGGATCGCGCCGATCGCCATCTCATCGGAGCCGGCGAAGATCGCGGTCGGATTCTCAGCATCCGAATTCAGGAGGGCAGCGACGGCTCGCCGACTGGCCGGCAGATTGAAACCGCCCTGCAGCAGCCATTCCGGGCGCAAGCGCAGGCCGGATGCTGCAAGCGCACGTTCGTAGCCTTTCCGCCGGCCGACGGGCACTCGACGGTTGAGCCCTGCCTCGCCCTGGCCGCCCAGGTGTGCGATCTTGCGGTGACCGAGCGTGATCAGGTGGGTTGTGGCTTCCGCGGCCGCTTTGCGCTCATCGATTCCGATGTGGCGCAGTCCGCTCACGGATCCGCCGACAACGATCGTCGGATGCCCGGACGAGGCGAGCTGATGACGTTCTTCAGCGGTGAATTCTACGGAAAGCGCGATCAGGGCATCCGTTCGCTTGCGAAGGATCGATCGGTGGAAGACGCGTTCCCGGTCGCCGCCGCGGTCGCCGAGATTGAACAGGATCGTGTCGTAGCTCGCCGCTCGCAGTTCGGCGTCGATGCCCTCGAGCACGGTGGTGTAGAACCAGCGACTGAGTGATGGCACGACGACGCCCATGGCGAGAGTTCGACCCGTGGCAAGGCCGCGCGCACTGGACGACGCGACGTAGCCGAGCTCGTCCGCGGCACTGCGGATGGCGCTTCTCGTCGTCTCAGAGACGTTGGGCAGCCCGCGGAGCGCGCGCGAGACTGTCGCGGTCGACACGCCCGTGGCCCGCGCCACATCGGCGATTCCGGTCATTTCCACCCCCACGTCGCTGTCGGGCCCGGAATCTGCGCGGAGATTCGGGCCGCAGCGCCTGCCCCAGTCGCTGTTGTCTGATCCTCATCATCCCAGATAGAGCGGGCGCGTCCGGCGTGTCGAGCGTGCCTCAGTTTTGCTTGCCGGGCCACACCATCGCCGTTCAGCGAGGACGGGTGGCACATGGCTATCCCTTTGTGGCCCCGGCCAACAGCCCGCGAACGAAGAATCGCTGGAGTGAGAAGAACACGATCAACGGCACGATGATGGCCAGGAACGTGCCGGCAGTCAGCAGGTACCACTGTTGGCCGTAGGTGCCAGAGAGGTCGACCAGCAGCTTTGTGATCGGAGCATTCTGGCCCGACGTGAAGATCGTCGCCACCAACAGGTCGTTCCACACCCAGAGGAACTGGAAGATCGCGAATGCGGCGATCGCCGGCATCGACAGCGGAAGGATCACTCGCAGGAACGTCTGACCGTGGCCGGCGCCGTCCACCTTGGCGGCTTCGATGATTTCGCGCGGAATGGCGGCGATCGAGTTGTGCAGCATGAAGATCGCCAGCGGCAGGGCGAAGATGCTGTGCGAGATCCACACTTCGGCGAAGCTCGCCGTCGCGCTGTTCGCGGCGATCCCGGGGAAGATCTGCAGCCCGCCGATCACGAGCCCGTTCGAGTAAAGGCGCAGCAGCGGTACCAGAGCCATCTGAATGGGAACGACCTGCATGGCGAAGACAGCCAGGAACAGAAAATTCTTGCCCTTGAAGTCGATCCAAGCGAAGCCGTAGGCGGCTAACGATGCCAGCACGATCGGGATGATCGTCGCCGGAATCGTGATGGTGACCGAATTGATCAGCGACTGGGCAACGGTGATGATGTCGTTGAAGTTGAGTGTGTCGATGTAGTTCTGGAGTGTGAATTGCGGATTGGCGAACGCGGTCCACCAGCCAGACGTGTTGATATCCGCAGCAGGACGGAACGATGATACGAACAGCCCGAACGTTGGAAGCGTCCACAGCACGGCGATGACGAGCGCGGCGATGGTCGCACCCCTGCTTGTGAGGCGTCGCTTGGTGTGTTTCAGCGCAGATGCGTCGCCCTTGCGGGTGTCAGCGGCTACCTTGCGTGCGGACCGGGCGTCTGCAGTTGTCGAAGTCATCCGATTTCCCTCTGCACCTTCAGGTTATGAGCGTTGTAAATGATGAACGGTGTGACCAGGATGAAGATGATCAGTGCCAGCACCGCAGAATGCCCCGACTGCGGCGGGAGCAGGGAGAATTGGGTCACCATGTCGTATGCGAGCACCGTCGTGTTGTTCTGCCCGGCGGTCGTTGCGGCGATGATGTCGTACACCTTGAGCGAGGTGATCGAGATGGTGATCCAGACCACGATGAGGGTCGGCCGGATGCCGGGGACAGTCACGTTCCAGAATCGCTGCCAGGCGTTCGTTCCGTCGAGCTCGGCGGCCTCGACCTGCTCCAGCGGCACATTGCGGATCGCAGCGGAGAGGATGACCATCGCGAACCCGGTTTGCGACCAGATCAGGATGACGATCAGCAGCAGCATGTTGACCGGGTAGCTCTGCAACCAGCTGACCGGCGGTAGCCCGAACCACTCCATCACCTGGTTCAGCAGGCCGATCTGATTGCCCTGGCGAAAGTCGTAGAAGAACTTCCAGATGATCGATGCGCCGACCAGCGAGATCGCCACGGGCATGAAGATCAAGACTTTGAGGACCTTCTCGCCGCGGCTCTTGTCGACGAACACGGCGTAGGCGAGCCCGATTGCGGTAGCGAACACGGGCGCGATCAGCACCCAGACCAGCGTGTTGATGACCGCGATCAGCCCGCCCTGGCTGCCGGGGGAGAACACCCAGAAGAAGTTGTCGAGCCCGACGAAGTGGGATCCGTCATTGCTCATGAACGCCGAGATGAACGTCGAAACGGTGGGATAGACCATGCCGATCAACAGCAGGATCAATGCCGGCGCCATGAAGCCGAATAACTGGAGGAGATAGCCGGAGCCTTGCCTGGCCCGGAAGTCGAGCCAGAAAAGCCCGCCGCCCAGTACCGCACCGAGCAGGATCACCCAGTAGGCGCCTGCCTCGACCCCCAGGACCAGGATCACGATGACGGGGACGAGCACCGCGATGGCCAGTCGCATCCAGCTGTAGCCTCGCCCCGACCGCGGAACAATCTCGACGAAGAACAGCACCAGGCCGATCACCGCAGCGAATGCCGCAACGACGATGGGAATCTGCGCAAGCGGCGGCAATCCCGCCAGCCAGTTGAAGAATTGGGACATCGATGGCCCTTTCGCAGTGGGAACGCAGGGGAGAGAACGGTGTGGAACTTTCGGTGGAGCTGTCGGTGCAACTGTCGGTGGAGTTACAGGTGGATGGTGTGGTCGTGTGGAGGGCGGGGTCGCCAGGCCTGCAGGTTTGGTCAGCAGACAGGGCGACCCTCGCCTTGCGCGCAGCTTCTCAGCTGCGCCCGACTGCTATCCGGCGGATGCCCACGCGGCTTGGATCTGCTGCTGCACCGTCGCCGTCGGAGTTGCGTTGATCCAGGACACCATGCCCGCCCAGAATGCGTTCTCAACGACGTTCGGCATGGCGTCGTCCGCGCCGAACCGGAATGTGGTGTTCGGATCCTGCAGCGTCTTGATCGCGCTCTGGAGCAGCGGGTCCGCAGCCTTGGTTGCATCAACGCCCTTGTTGGCGCTGATGAACGATGCATCCTTGACGGTGATCAGACTGTTGGCCCAATCGGCACTTGAGAGGTATTCCATGACCTTCTGAGTGGCTGCGTTGTTGTTGAACGCTGCAGCGAAGTCACCGCCACCGGTTACCGCATTCTCGCCGGCCTTGACCGCCGGCAGTGGGAATGCCCAGATGTCACCGTCAGGGCCGACCTTCGGAACGGCACCGGCTGCGGTCTTGGTGGTGGAGAACGACGCCTCGAGGAACGTCGCCTGGTTCGTCATCGCGCACGCGCCGCTTGCAAGCGGTGTTGCGACGTCACCGAATGCTGTCGAGTTGATCGATGCGATGTTGCCGAATCCGGCGTTCACGTACTTCGGGTTCTGCAGAATCTGGCCGAGCAGATCGAAGGCTTTGCCGATCGCCGGGTCGGTGAACTGGGTCTTGCCCGAGACCCAGGTGTCGTACACCTTGGGTCCGGCCGACGACAACACCATCTCGGCGAGCTGGTCGGCCCCAGGCCAGCCGGACGCCGTGCCCGAGTTGAAACCGGCACACCACGGTGGTTTGCCCGTCTTTTGCTCGATCGTCGCGGTGTCTGTCATGAGTTCGTCATAGGTCTTCGGCAGCGTGATGCCCCAGGTCTTGAACTGCGCCGGCGAGTACCAGACATAGCCTTTGACGCTCGCATCGAGCGGCGTGCCGTACATCTTGCCCTTGTTCGTGACGTAGCCTTGCCAGTCAGCCGAGAAGTTGTTCTTGACGTTGCTCTGCGTCGCCGAGTCGATGGGCATGACCTTGCCCGTTGCAATGGCCGCCGCAAGCAACCCCGGCTGTGGGAACATCGCGATGTCCGGCAACGAGTTGCCCTGGATCTTGGTGGCGATGTTGGTCGTGAAGTTCTTGTCACCGTTGTACTGGATGGTGATGTTGTTCTTCGCCGCCCACGCACTCCAGGACGACGCAAGCTGTGTGGCTTCCGACGAGGTGTCTGCGCCGTAGATCGTGACTGTTTGATGGCCGCCCGTGCTGCTGCCGGAGCCGCTCGGCGAACTCGAGCATCCCGCGAGCGCGAGACCGGTGATGGCCACCACGGACAGCGGTACTAGGACGTGGCGGCGCAAGGGTTTCCGCATGTTTCCTCCTCATTGAGTCTCAAAGGCGACCCGACGAGAATGCCGGATCGCGAGTCGGCCGGCCGATGAATTCGACGGACCGACGGGCCGGTTCCGCAGCGCCCTTCGTGCGTGTCTCCGGGTGCGGAACAAATCGCCTGAAACGAAGGTACGGCAATCCGAGTCACACTGCAAGCGCTTACGTTAATCGCTTGCAGCACACGCTTGCATTCGCCAGGAGCGGAACGGCCGGCCGCGCGGGTAGGGCAGGCATAGGCTCTCAAGATGAGCGGAATGCATGGCGCCGGTGGCGGTGCTGGCGGCGGCGGTCGCGGCGGAGCGGGACGTGCGCAGGCCGGGGCGGGTCCTCGTGGTCGGGTCAGCGGTGGCGATGTGCGGGCCCAGCGAGCATTGAACGCTGGGGCGCCGAAGATCCCGCACCTCCTGCGTCGGATCGGGGGGTTGTTCTCACCGCACAAACCGGCGCTGATCACCACCGTCGTGCTCGTCTTGATCGGCGCCGCGCTGTCCGTGGTCCCACCGCTGTTGACCCAACAGACGTTCGACCAGGGGTTGTTCCCGAAGAGCGGACACCCGGATCTGCCGCGTTTGATCGAACTGGTGGTCGCGATGATCGCGATCTACATCGCATCCGCCCTGCTCGGGGTGTGGCAGACCTACCTGACCGCGACGGTCGGCAACAAGGTGATGGGCACGATGCGCGTCAAGCTGTTCAGCCACCTTCAGTCGATGGAGCTGAGCTTCTTCACCCGCACGAAGACCGGCGTTATCCAGTCCCGACTGCAGAACGATGTCGGGGGTGTCGCCAGCGTGCTCACGAACACCGTCTCGAGCGTGCTCGGCAACACCGTGACCGTCATCGCCGCATTCGTCGCGATGCTGCTGTTGAACTGGCAGTTGACCGTCATCGCCGTCATCCTGATGCCGATCCTGGTGATTGCACAGCGGCGGGTCGGCCAAGTGCGTGCGCGGATCGCGACGGCCACGCAGGAGTCCCTGTCCGACATGACCGCGATCACTCAGGAGACACTGTCCGTTTCCGGCATCCTGCTGTCGAAGAGCTTCAACAAGCAGGATGCCGAGACCGAGCGTTACTCCGGCGAGAACGACAATCAGGTGCACCTCCAGGTGCGCCAGTCGATGAGCGGGCAGTGGTTCTTCGCGATGGTGCAGATCTTCTTGTCCAGCATCCCGGCGATCGTCTATCTCGTGGCCGGATGGCTGGTCAACGGCGGCGCGACAGATGTCACTGCCGGCACGATCGTGGCGTTCACGACGGTGCAGGCACGCTTGCTGTTCCCGCTGATGGGTCTGATGCGCGTCGCGCTTGACCTGCAGACTTCGGGCGCGCTGTTCGCGCGCATCTTCGAATATCTCGACCTGAAGCCGGCAATCACGGATGCCCCGGATGCCGTGCCTGTCGCCGCGGTCGCCGGCTCGTCAGCCGGTGCCGCGTTGGGCAGCGTCGCATTCGACGACGTCGTTTTCCGCTATCCGGATGCGCGTGCGAGCGAGCGCGCAACCCTTGACGGAGTCTCCTTCGCGATCGAACCCGGGCAATTCGCCGCCTTCGTCGGACCCAGCGGTGCGGGCAAGACGACCGTGTCCTATCTGATCCCGCGATTCTACGAGGCGTCCAGCGGCCGCGTGCTGTTCGCCGGGACGGATGTGCGCCACCTGCAGCAGCAGTCACTGGTCTCGCACATCGGCGTCGTCAGCCAGGAGACATACCTCTTTCACGCGAGCATCGCCGAGAATCTGCGGTATGCGAAGACGGATGCGACCGATGAAGAACTCGAGGCCGCCGCGCGTGCCGCTAACATCCACGACACGATCGCATCGTTCCCCGATGGCTACGACACGCTCGTTGGCGAGCGAGGATACCGGCTCTCCGGAGGGGAGAAACAACGGATCGCCATCGCGCGCGTTCTGTTGAAAGATCCGGCCGTGTTGATCTTGGATGAAGCCACGAGCGCGCTGGACACGATCTCGGAACGGGTTGTCCAGGCCGCGCTCGACACGGCATCCCGTGGTCGCACGACCATCGCAATCGCCCACCGGCTGACCACGATCGTCTCAGCTGATGTGATCTTCGTCGTCGACGGCGGGCACATCATCGAACGCGGCACGCACCTCGAGCTGCTCGGTGCGGGTGGCGTGTACTCGCGGCTCTATGCGGAACAGGTCACGACCGTTTCCTGAGCGAAGCCGCTCGTTCCCTGAGCGAAAGGCCGCTCGTTCCCTGAGCGCAGCCGAAGGGCTCCCCGCACTGTGGCGCTTCGGCTTCGCTCAGCGACCGGTGTCCGCGCTTCGGCTACAGCGCGGTTCCTGAGCAGGCCGCTCGCGGCCGTGTCGAAGGGCAGCGACCGGTGTCCGTGCTTCGGCTTCGCTCAACGGCCAGCGGTGTTAGGCTAGTCTAACAAAGCAGTTATACCCGCCTGCATGAAAGAAGCGAATGGCCCTCGAGCTTCAGTCGCGAACGCGTGAGGGTCGACGACGCCCCAGCAAGCGGATGCTGTTCCTGCTCGGCCCCGCGTTCGTCGCCTCGATCGCCTACGTGGATCCGGGCAACGTCGCCGCCAACATCACAGCGGGCGCCCGCTTCGGCTACCTGCTGGTCTGGGTGCTCGTCGCCGCCAATGCGATGGCGATGCTGGTGCAGTACCAATCGTCCAAGCTTGGTCTGGTCACCGGTCGCACACTGCCAGAACTCATCGGGGAGCGGCTCGGCACCCGGGGGCGCCGCGCATTCTGGCTGCAGGCTGAGGCCGTCGCTGCAGCGACGGACATCGCTGAGGTGATCGGCGGCGCCGTCGCGCTGAACCTGCTGTTCGGGTTGCCGCTCATCGTGGGCGGCGTGATCGTGGGCATCGTGTCGATGCTGCTGCTGGCGGTGCAGTCCCGCCGGGGCCAGCGCTCGTTCGAGGGCGTGATCATGGCGCTGCTCGCGATCATTACGATCGGCTTCGTCGCCGGATTGTTCGTGAGCCCCGTTGACTGGTCGGCGGCAGCGGGCGGGCTGTTGCCGCGCTTCAACGGACCGGAAACCGTGCTGCTGGCGGCGAGCATGCTCGGCGCCACCGTGATGCCGCACGCCATCTACCTGCACTCGTCGCTCGCGCGCGACCGGCACGGCGCCTCGAACGATGTGGGGCGGCTGAAGCGTCTGGTGCGCGCCAGCCGATGGGATGTTCTGATCGCCCTGGTCATCGCCGGCGCGGTCAATGTCGCCATGTTGTTGCTGGCGGCCGCGAGCCTGAGCGGCGGAGGCGCATCCGGCATCGATACCAGCACGATCGAGGGTGCGCACGCCGCGATCACAGCGAGCCTGGGGCCCGCGATCGGGGCGATCTTCGCGGTCGGGCTGCTGGCATCCGGCCTCGCATCGACCTCAGTCGGCAGTTACGCGGGCGCGATCATCATGTCCGGCCTGTTGAAGGTGCGCATCCCGCTGTTGGTGCGCCGCGTCGTCACGCTGATCCCGGCCTTGATCATTCTCGGGATCGGCATCGAACCCACCTGGGCTCTCGTGCTCAGCCAGGTGTTCCTGAGTCTCGGCATTCCGTTCGCGATCATCCCACTGATCCGACTGACCGGCGACGCCCGCGTGATGGGCGTGCACGTCGACGCCTGGTGGACGCGGGTCGCCGCCTGGGTCTCTGCCGGCCTGATCGTCGTGCTCAACGGGGCCTTGATCGTGTTGCTGATCGCGCACTGAATGCAGACACCCACACCGCATCGGATGCGCGCTCGCCCAGCTCGATCGTCTCGCCGGGCCCCTCGAGGTGCACGGTGACGTCGCCCGCGAACGGGCGATGCTCCGCAACGGACAGTCGTGCATCCACGCGGATGCCTTTGTCCGCGAGATAGCGCAGCACGGCGGGGTCGGCATCCGAAATTCGCGCGACGATGAGAGGCGCACCGGTCTCGGCTGCGCGCAGCTGCACGGCGTCGGGCCGGCGCGGATCGCCGCCCGCGGTCGGGATGGGGTCACCATGCGGGTCGCGCGCTGGGCGCCCGAGTGCCGCATCGATGCGGTCGATCAGCGTGTCGGAGACGGCGTGCTCGAGAATCTCGGCCTCGTCGTGCACCTCGTCCCAGCCGTAGCCGAGCGTCTCGACAAGGAAGGTCTCTATCAGGCGATGGCGGCGCACCATTGCGATCGCATGGGCGCGACCGGTTGCGGTCAGCTCGATGCTGCCATAGGGCTCGTGTTCCAGCATGCCCTGCTCGGCCAGGCGGCGGATGCCGTCTGAGACGGTGGCTGCCCGCACGCCCATCCGCTCGGCGAGCTGCTTCACGGTGATCGGAGTCGGGGTCCACTCCGTCGCCGCCCAGATCACCTTGAGGTAGTCCTGAGCCGTGTTCGTGAGATCGGACACAGACATGGATTCAGTGTACGGTCGCGGAGACTGGTCGCTGAGCGAAGTCGAGGGGCGACCCACTGGCGGGATAGACAACACGGCCTGCCCCAGTTTCAGGGTATTTGTGGCTTTCGACGCTGGGTCTACCGTGGCGTTGTTTGGGCTCATATCGATTTCTGACGCGAGACAGTCGCTGGACGATTGTTTCGGAGGCGGCAAAAAGTGGCTGCGCACGACTCACCGGGTGCTTATTTCGCCCGTACTGTGCGCATCCTGCGGCGAGGCGGTCAAGGCGCTCTCGTTCTGGTGGCGTCCGTCGCAATGATCGCGGGAATCTCGCTCGGCAATCAAGCCGTGCTGAACGCCGCGTCCGCAGCGACGATCTCGCAGTCGAGTTCGCCGGCAACCGCGGCGGCCAAGACTCTCGCCAGCCACGCGGCATCCGGGTCCGTAGGACCACTGCTGGGGAAGAGCGGTGCGGAAACGCCTGTCAAGGGCACCGGCAACGCCGTCACTCCTACCACGCCTGCCGGGCACGCGACCGTGAACGGAGCCGCGAGCTCGACCGTGACGCGCACGGTCATTCAGGTCGTCACGGCGCCCGCGCCCACGTCGACGTCGCCCGCACCGGCTCCATCGTCGGCACCGTCGACGATCCCTACCGTGGGCAGCTCCGGTTCGCAGATGAACTGCGTGCGGTCCACCGACGGCAACTCGGTCACGTGCACGTCAGGGCAACCGTCGGGCAGTTCTTCTCCTGCTCCGACGCCCACTCCTGCTCCGACGCCCACTCCTGCTCCAACACCCACTCCGACCTCGACGCCGACTCCGACCTCGACGCCCGCGCCGACCTCGACGCCGACTGCCTCGAGTACGCCGACGCCGACGCCGTCGTCAACTCCCGCTTCGTCGGCGTCGCCCGCCGACGTCACAACTCAGCACCTCGAGGCGGCAGCCGCGCCGACGACACCGGTCGGTGCAGACGGTGCGCTGAGCGCAGCCGATCTGTCGAGCGCGGCGGCGCAGGCCGAGTCCGAATGGAAGGCAGCAGACCCGTCGGCCGACTTCTCCGCGGCGACGGTCAGCTCGGGCGACTTGGGCGGGCTGGCGCTCGGATCGCAGACCGGTGACTCCATCATGGTGAGCACGGATGCCGCCGGCTGGGGCTGGTCGGTCAGCTTCCCGTCGGCTCCGGCATCCGATCACATGGACCTGCCGACCGTGCTGCGGCACGAGCTCGGTCACTTCCTCGGCCTGGAGCACACCACGAGCGGCCTGATGGCCCCGACGCTAGAGCCCGGCCAGTCGTGGCCGGTGGACGCATCGCTACTCCCCTCGGCAACGCCTGCGCTGGCTCCGGCCGCGACGGCGGCGCCGGCTCCGGCCGCGGCGGCGGCGGCGGCTCCGGCCGCGGCGGCGGCGGTTCCCTCTGCTTCTGCTCCGGCCGCTTCTGTGCCCGCCGCCTCTGCTCCGGCCGCCTCGACCACAGCTGCCTCGACTCCGGCCGACACCGCAACGAGCAGTTCGAGCCAGGCTCCTACCGGCGCTCCGGCGCTCGGAGCATCCTCGCCTTCTGACGCATCCGACCCGAGTACTCCGAGCACGGGCACGGTCACGACGCCGGCCGCCGGCGTGACCCCCGCCACGGGAATGATCGACGGCCCGAGTCCAGTGAGCACTCCTGCCCCGGCGACGACGGCGCCGAGCACCACCACGACCACGACGACATCCGGCGTCAGCAGCGCCAGCCCGAGCGCACCCGCGTCGAGCACCCCGGTCATCACGGCGACGCGTGCTCCGCTGGTGTGGGTGAGCAGCGGGTCGACGCTCACCCTGAACGCCGGCAACCTGACGCTCGTCGGCATGCTGAACTACGACCCGGCGAGCGGCACTGTCGGGTACCGTGACGGCGCGACGGGCACCATCACGCGAGCTCCCCTCGGTGGCGTCACGCACATCGCCATCGTCGGTGGCGCGGGCAACGACGACGTGGCGATCGATTCGGCCGGCGCTCCTGCCGGGGTGACCTTCAGCTTCGACGGCGGCGGAGGTGTCAACACCATCCGCGGCCCTCCCGCGGACACCCAGTGGTCGATCACCGGCCCGGACAGCGGCAGCTTCGGTGCCGTCTCCTTCATGAACGTCGCGAATCTCCTCGGGGCGGCGAACAACCGCGACACCTTCACCCTCGAACCCGGCGGATCGGTATCTGGGCTCCTCGACGGGGGCGCGGGCGGCTACGACAGCCTCATTATCGCCGGGCACCGCCAGTCGGTGGTGTCGACCGGTACAGACCAGCACTCCGGAACCGTCGTGATCGACGGAACGCCCCTGCGCTACGCCGGACTGGAGCCGGTCGTCCTTCCCGGCGGATCTTCCTCGGTGACGGTCAACCAGACCGGGGTCGCGGTCGTGACCAACAACGGCGACGGTACCGTGACGGTCAGCGGCAGCAGCGAGTCGACCACGTTCACCGAAGCGGGAACCACCAGCCTCACCATCACGTCGCTTGCCGGCTCTGTCGCCATCAACGGCAATCTGAACATCCCCGGCGCCACCCTGAACGTGCAAGCGCAGTCGATCACCGTCAACGGGGTCGTGATCGACACCCAGAGCGCGGGCGGCGACGGCACCATCACGTTCCAGGCAGCCATGACCGACAATGGCACGCCGGGCGTGGGATCGCTCACCGCGTCGCCGGGAGCCTCGATCGTCATCACAGGAGCGACGCTGCAGGGCGGAGCCATCTCCGTGGCGGCGACGGCGAGTTCTACGCCGAGTTCGTCCAACGTGGTCAACGTCGTGACCGTGACCTCGGATGCCACGGTGTCGCTCGTCGACACGAAGGTGATCTCCAGCGGCGACGTCACCGCGACCGCCACGTCCACCGTCGGCGCGAGCGCTGTGTCGAGCGCAGCCGCAGGAAGTGGCGTGCCCGCAGTCGATGCGGCCTTCTCCAAGGTGAACGTCACCAACGACGCGACGACGAACATCTCCGGCAGCTCCACGTTCCAGGCCACCGGCGCTGTCACGCTGGCGGCGAGGACGAACACGAACGTGACAGCCAGCGGTGACGCCCTTCTGGCAGGCGGCGGAGCCGGTGTGGCGCTGGTGACCCTCAACGAGTCCACGAAGTCGTACATCGACGCCGGCACATCCGGGAACACGGCGAGCGGCTTGTCGGTGACCTCCGACACCGCCAACACCCTGACCACGGATGCCGCAGCCAGCCCCGGTGGCGCCACCGCGAACACCGATGGATCGGGCTCGCCCATCACCCCGGCGGCTCAGTTCCTCGGTGGAACCGCCATCACCGCCCTCAGCCCGCTGGCCGCTGCCGCAGCGCTCGCGGTCGCCAACGTCACCACGAACACCCAGGCATACATCGCGCCGGCGAGCGGCACCTTCTCGGCGAACGTCGGAACCGGCACGGTGCTGGTGCACGCGGCCGGCGGCGTGGATGCCCCGGTGACGGCCGACGGCCACTCGGTGCTGCGCACGGCCACCGGCATCGGAGCCGCGGTCGCGGTCGACGTCGCGAACGTCACCGACGACGCGCACATCGGCGGCAACACCACACTGACCGCCGGCGGCGTCACCATCGAGGCGCCTGCGACGAGCGACACGTTCGACACCAACGCCACCGCCGGCACGGGGACCGCAGTGAACGTGTCGGGGAGTGGAACGGGCGGCAGCTTCGAGGGCGCGTTCGCACTGAACTCCGTCACGGTGAACCACTCGGCCACCCTGGCGCCGAACGCCGTGCTCACCCTGCCGGCCGCGGCAGATGTGACGCTGACGAGCGAGCACACCACGGAATCGACCACCAATGCGCTGCCCACCGGCAACTTCTTCACACCGCAGACGGCGGTTGCCGGCTGCAGCACACTCACTGACTGCAGCACCATC
Organism: Rathayibacter sp. SW19; assembly: GCF_030866825.1. NCBI lineage: Bacteria > Bacillati > Actinomycetota > Actinomycetes > Micrococcales > Microbacteriaceae > Rathayibacter > Rathayibacter soli. Next base: position 3,855,168 of record NZ_CP133020.1, on the reverse strand, counting down.
TGGCTGCCGTTCCCGATTCTGCACACCAACGGCACGGGAGCAGGGTTGCCGGCAGTCACCGGCGACAAGGTGACTTACTCCAATGGCGGCGGCACCAGTATCGGCGGCCTGGTGATGGGCGGCACGTATTACCTCTACTGCCCGAACACCTGGACGCCGGGTGTGTGCACGCCCGATCCGAACCCTGGCGACGCGACCTTCGGACTCACGCCGGTCGAGTTGATCTCCGGCAGCCTGTACCCGGCCGTGCTGCCCGGTGCGTTCACGCAGAGCCTTGCACTGCCGCTCGACCCCACCGTCGCCGCCGGCGACTTCCACTTCCTGCAGCTCGTGCAGACCCCGAGCGACACGGTCGGCATCGGGGCGGGCGTCGCCGTGAACATCGTCAATGACACCGGAACGGCGTCGCTCGGCGACGGGTCAACGCTGACCGGTGCGCGCAACCTCACCCTGTCGGCGACCACGAACGACTCGTCCACGCTGCAAGCCAAGTCCGGTTCCACCGGCTCGAGCGTGGCCATCACTCCTGTAGTCTCCGTGGCCATCTCCAACGTGACCACGAACGCGAACATCGGCACCGGTGCACTTCTGATCCTCAATGGGGCGTTGAGCGCCACCGGAACGCAGTCCGCCGCAGTGACGACCGGTGCGAGCGGAGACACGACCTCGGATGCCGGCATCGGCGTCTCCGTCGCCGTGAACGACGCCGACCATGTGGTGACCGCGACCACGGCGCGCGACGTCCAGGCGGTGGGTTCCGCTGCGTTCACGGCCAGCGGGGCGTCGTCGACCTCCGCCACCACCTGGGCGGGCACCGCGGGAGCGCCGGACGAGAACTCGAACCCGGCAGGCAACGTCAACCAGCAGGCGGATGCCTTCCTCGGCATGGCGAACAAGCTCGCCGGTTCCAACGACGCCAAACCGGGCAAGGACACCTCGACCCCCACCGCAGGCAGCGCCGAGGACTCGAAGACCCCGATCAGTGCTGCCGCAGCGATCTCGATCAATATCGTCAACTCGGTCAGCGATACTTCATTGCCGTCGGGTGTGACCGTCACCGTCATCGGCGGGCCGCTCGCACTGGCATCCAGCGGCAACACCGACGGCACCGCGATCGCCGACGGCGAGACCGCCACCGGAGGGGCGACCGTCGCAATCGGCGCCGGTGTCGCACTCAACCTCGTGAAGATCACGAACACCGCGAACATCGACCCCGGCGCGACCGCGACCACCGACGGCCTTGACCTGTCGGCCACCATGACCCCGGTCGGCGGAACGGATTGCACAGTCGAGGGCACGGACTGCACGAACTCGGAGGACGCCGAGGCGATCTCCGCGTCGTCCGGCGGCGGCACGGTGGGCATCAACGGCTCGGTGGCGCTGAACATCGTCTCCAGCACCACGAGCGCTCAGCTGCTGGCATCCGGTCCCAGCGTCGCGACCGCGAACGCTGGAACGGGCGACGTCGGAATGCACGCCGCCACCGACACCGACTCGAGTTCGAGCGCCACCCCGTTCCGGGATGCGTTCGACCCGAACGCCGCAGGCACGATCATCCCGAACCCGACCGGCAGCTCCGCCGACCTGACGACCATCGTGCTCGGCTACAACCTGACCGACGGCAACCTGCAGACCGGCCAAGCCGTGGTCTACCACACGGGCGGCGGCGACCCGATCGGCATCGTCAAAGACCCGCTGTGCATCCCGGTCATCGGCGTCGGCTTCACGCTCAGCTGCCCCAAGGCACTCGTGGACAACCGCACCTACTATGCGATTGTCGTCAAGCCCGGCTACATCGAGCTCGCCAGCACCTACGCAGCGGCGCTCGCGCTGCAGCCGATGGTGCTGGATCCCAGCGTAGCGACCGGGGACGCCCAGTACCTGGTGCCGGTGTCGAACGGGTCGGACGAGTCGCCGAAGGTCGGCATCGGCGCATCCTTTGGCCTGAACATCGACAACGTCGGCACGACGGCCGGACTCCAGAACGACACCGTGCTGACCGGTGGCAACGAGCTGGCCATCTCCGCCGAAGACGGCAACGCCGTCGACACGAAGGCTGTCTCCGGTGCCGACGGCGGCAGCGTGGGACTCTCGCCGTCGGTGGCGCTCACCATCGCGAACGTGACCACCCTCGCCTCGATCGGCAGCGGAAGCGGCCTGACTCTGTCGGGCGGCGCAGACCTGGAGGCCACGCAGCACGCCACGACGAAGAACGAGGGCAGTGGCGACGTGGATGCCGACTCCACCGGCATCGCGCTGGCCATCGTGGTCAACGTGGTCGCCGACGACGTCGAGGCGTACCTGGGCCGCAACCTGACCGCGGATGGCCCGATCAGCCTGACCGCCACCGGATCGTCGGGCAACGAGAGCAGCACCGACGCTGCGGCGCCGGGTGCGCCGGGCTCCTCGGCAGGCGGCATCACGACCTTCGCGAACAGGGTGCTCGGTCAGGGCAACGCGGTCTCCACCCTGCTCACCGGGCAGGGGGCATCCAAGACCACGACCCCAACGGCCGGCGACTCCGACACCAAGGGCAAGACGAGTGACAGCTCGCTGTCCGTGGCCGGGGCAGTCACCGTCAACGTCGTCACCACCACCTCGAAGGCATACTTGGCCGACGGTCTGACGGTGATCAGCACAGGCGGAGCGCTGGGCCTGGCGAGCTCCGCGAACACCGACGTCACAGCGGAGGGCAACGGGCAGACCGCCTCCAAGGTCACCGACGGCATCGGTGCAGGGGTGGCCGTCAACGACGTATCGATCACCAACATCGCCACCACGGGTGCATCGAGCATCGACGCCCAGGGCCTGTCGGTGACGGCGACGATGACGCCCGTCGCATCCGAAGATGGCGGCGGCACCGACGTCACGAGCACGGTGGAGGCGACCGCGAAGGCGGGGGCCAGCAACACCAGCAGCCTCGGCGCCGCCGGCGCGCTGGCACTGAACATCGTTTCGGCCGACACCGAAGCCACCGTTCCGGCCGGCGCGTCGATCGACGTGCACGGCGGCGACCTCACCCTGACGGCGACGTTCACTCAGGACGACGCGGCCGAGGCATCCGCCCGCGCCGGCTTCCAGACTTGCGCGGCTTTCCTCGGACTGCCGTGCAACCTGTCGGCGCCGATCACCGGTCAGGACAGCACCGGCAAGGGCACAGGGGTCGGGGCATCCGTCGCCATCCAGGTGCTCACCCCGACCACCACACTCGCCGAGATCGCCGGCGGCGTTCCGGTGACGGCAGGCGGATCGGTGGCCGTCACGGCATCCTCGGAGCGCAAGATCTCCACGGTCGCCGAAGCCGGAACACAGGGCGGCGACGCATTCAGCCCGGCCGTCGCACTGGTGGTCGACACGCAGGACCACACCTGGGCGATCATCGGTGCTGCGCCCACCGGGGCTGCACCGCTGATGCTCACCGGCAGCGTGACGGTGAAGGCCGAACACGTGGCGGACGCCGCAGAAACGGGGGCGAACGCCAACGTTGAGGCGGAGAAGGTCGGCGTCGGCGCCGCCGTCTCGCTTCCGCTGATCGTCGACTGGTCGACGACGGCGGAACTCGGCCGCAGCGTGATGGCCGACGACGTCGAGGTCGCCGCAGAGTCCGAGATCGACGCCGAGGCGGTCTCGAACGCCAGCGCGATCGGCGGATTCGACATCCCCAGCGGTGGAAAGACCGCAGACGACACCGCCGACTCCGCGGTGTCGAACGACCCCAACGCCGGCGGCAAGGGCGCGGACAAGGTGCCGTCCGCCGATGCCGCAGCGAAGCAGGGCGGCGACAAGGCGTCGGGTGAGACGGGCAAGTCGGGCGGCGGGGTCGGCGTCGCCGCCTCCATCGCCATCGTCTGGGTACAGGCCACCACCAGCGCAGCCATCGACCCGAACGTCACGGTCGCCGCAGACGGACCGGTCGACGTCGAGGCGACCCAGCTCACCACCGCGGCGGCCCGCGCACTGGGCATCGCGCTGAACCCGAAGGACGCCAAGACCAACATCGCGGCCGGGGTCGGCTTCAACTACCTGGACATCGGAGTCGGCGCGAGCATCGGCGCCGGAGCGACGGTCTCCGGCGACGGCGTGCGGGTGTACGCCGGCACACCGGTGGATCCGGGCACCGGCGCGGCCGAGTCCAACTCCGTGATCGTCTGGGGCTTCGCCGCCGCGGGCGGCAAGTCCAACCCGCAGGTCGGTGCCGCCGTCGGCCTCAACGTGCTGCTCTACACCACCTCAGCCCAGATCGGCGCGGGAGCCGATGTCAGCTCCACCGGTGAACTCGCGGTGATCGCCGGCAACCCGATGGGCCTGCAGAACCTGGCCGTCGCCGGGGCCCTGTCGAAGGGCGGCGTCGCGGTCGGCGCGGCGATCGCCGTGAACATCCTCGAGCCGGTCTCCACCACGGCCACTGTGCTCTCCACGACCACCTCGCCGACCACCCTGAACGCGGCAGGGGCCATCACGGTGCAGGCCACCTCGAGCCTCGGCCTGCTCGGCGTGGACGTCGGCCTCATCGCGTCCAACCTGCTGACCGCGCTGGAAGGCATCCCGGGGGTCGTGCTCATCCCGAAGCCCGGCAGCATCGTGGCCTCGCCCGCGATCTCCACGCTCGCCGTCGCAGGGGCAGCGGGAACGGGGGATGCCTCGGTCGCCGGGTCGTTCGTGGTCGACGTCTGGAGCCGCACGACCACCGCCACCATCGGCGACGGCGCACTGATCAACCAGGCGGGCACCTCCGGCCCCGGCCAGACGCTCACCGTGCTGGCCCGCGACGACACCGATCGGGTGGAGATCGCAGGCGGGCTGGGTCTGACCAACGGTGATGCGGGTGCCGGCGTCGCACTCATCGTCGGGGTCACCGACGAGACGGTGGCGGCCTCGCTCGGGGCATCATCGAAGATCGCCACCGGTGGCGACGTGAGCGTCAGCTCGGCCTCGACCGACCCGATCCTCGCGGTAGCGGCATCGGCGGGTGCCTCCGACGAAGCCGGCATCGCCGGTTCGATCATCGTCATCGTCACCAACCAGGCCGGTGGCCTGGGCACGACTGCCTCGATCGGCGGCGGCAGCGGCGCCGGCACGACGGTGCGCGCCGGTGGGAATGTGAGCGTGAGCGCGCACCAGAACGACTACGACCCCTCCTTGGCGATCACGCCCGACTCGACCAGCGACTGGCAGCCGGTGCAAACGTTCACCCCGGGTGCCGACTACGCCGCCGGCCAGATCGTCGGCGGACTCGCCGGTGCCTACGTGGCGACCGGCGCGGTGACGTCGGTTGCCGACACCCCGGGCTCGTGGGTGCTCGTGCCGATGTGGGATCCGACTGCCGACTACGCGACAGGCGACGTCGTGCAGTACAACGGTATCGCCTACCAGGCGCAGGCCGGCATCGTCGCGGCGTTCGACACCGACAGCGGGTTGCCGACGAACGCCTCGCCCGACACCGACGCCGCGGACTGGACCGCATTGACCTCCGCCGCCTGGGCCGCGGGGACCGACTACAAGGCCGGTGATGTGGTCGCGGCGGGCGGCAGCCTGTACCGCGCCGCGGTCGCCATCGGCAACTCCACGGACAACCCGGCCGACTGGCAGTCCGTCGGCCAGTGGATGCGCGGGGCGGAATACTCGACCGGAGACCTGGTCACGGTCGGTGGCATCGCGTACCGCGCCCTGGCTGCCGTGGCATCCTCTGTCGTCAGCCCCGATCTCGATCCGGCCGACTGGCAGCGCGCCGACACCTGGGTCTCGGGCGAAAGCTACGCGACCGGTGAGGTCGTGCTGTTCGGCGACACGCTCTACCAGGCGCTCACGGATGTCAGCGGCTCGACAGCAGACCCGGTGACCGACACCGCAGACTGGGCTGCGATCCCGGCATGGGTGTCCGGCGCAACGCACGCCCAGGGCGACCTCGTCGCGTTCGGCGACCTCGCTTACCGTGCGACGACCACGCTGGACGGCACGACACAGCAGAAGACACAGCTGTACTCCGGCGGACTCGCCTTCGGCGGCACGGCCGGGGTCGGGATCGCCTCCGCGATCCTGGTGCGTACCAGCCCGGTGTCGGCGACGATCGGCGCGTACGACGACGTGAGCTCGGCGGGCACGGGCGGTGTCGCGGCGGATGCCGAGCAGGCGCAGCCGCTCACACTGATCTCGGTGGCCGGTGCGGGAGGCGAGACCGCCGGGGTGGCCGGTTCGGTCACCATCGAGGTGATCACAGACACGACCACGGCGGGCATCGGAGACGACGCGAAGATCGACTGCGTCGGGTCAGCCTGCACCGATCCGGCAGACACAGCCACGGCGCCGCATCAGAACGTGACGGTGACCGCGCGCGACGCGACGACGCTGCTGGCGCTGGCCGGACAGGTCGCGATCGGCGGCGACGCGGGCGTCGGCGTCGGCGCCGACGTCGAGGTGATCAACAAGACGACCCAGGCCCAGATCGGCACGGGTGCCACCGTGCAGGCCAACGGCGACGTCGCCGTGACCTCAGGGTCGTCGGAGGGCATCACTTCGCTGTCGGTCGGCGCGTCGGTCTCGGGCGACGTCGCGGTCGCCGTGAACGCAGCCGTGCCGGTGGTGCACGTCACCACCACGGCGAAGATCGGCGACAACGCCTTCGTCGTCGCAGGCGGCAACGTGATCGTCTCCGCCGACGAGCACCTGACCATGACCGCTGTCGGCGGCAACCTGACGGCATCCGGCACCGCCGCGGTCGGGGCGGGCGCAGCCGTGCCGATCGTCACCAAGGACACCGAGGCATCCGTCGGCAACGGGGCCAGAGTGACCGCCGACGCCCTGCCCGGTCGCATCTCCTTCAGCACGGTGGCGACCGGCAGCTACCTGACCAACTCGACCGACAGCGGTTTCGATCCGCGCGGGTACACCGACGGGCCCGGCGGCACCTGCAGTGCGGCCGGATGCCAGGGTCTGCCCACGAATCTGCCGCCGTCGCTGCCGGCCGGCTCGGTGATCAACCTGGGCTACAACGCGGGCTTCGCGAACGGCCAGCAGGTGCTGTACGACAACGGCGGAGGCGCGAGCATCGCCGGCCTCACCAGCGGCAACGCGTACTACGTGATCGACGTTCCCGGGTATCCCACTTGGATCCAGTTGTCCTTGTCGCCGCGCGCCCCTCCGGGATGCACGAGTTTATGCACCCCAGGGCTCGTGCCCATCACCGGCCTCAGCCTGCCCAGCGGCCTGATGGGTGAGAACCAGCGCTTCGTCGCCGTCAACCAGCCGGGCGCGGCATCCGATTCCTCCCCCCGTTTCAATCCCGTCACCGATGTGACCGGCAACGTCATCACGCTGCCGTACGCCTCGACCTTCGCCACCGGTGACGCGGTCGTCTACAGCGCAGGCGGCGGCACCCCGATCGGCGGCCTGCAGGACGGCCAGACCTACTACGTCATCTGCGTCCCCGTCGTATCCGGCCAGTGCGGCACCAGCGCTTCGGGCGTCGGCCCCGGAGGCTTCGGCGGGCAGCAGATCGAACTCGCCGCCACCAAGGCCCTCGCCCAGGCCGGCACGTTCCTTACCCTCGGCGGTGGCGGCAGCGGCCGTTCGCAGAGCATCGTGGCAAGCGGCCAACTCCCCTCCGCAGATGCGAGCGCCAGCAACCCGCAGACCGCGACAGCCGGCACGCGGAGCGGGTTCGCGGGCGTCGCGGTCACCGCCACGAACAGCGACGAGATCTCCGCCTTGGGCGTGGCCGCCGGGTTCTCCGGCTCCGTGGCGGTGAATGTCTCCGGCTCGGTCGCCGTGGTCACCGTGACCACCAAGGCCTCGATCGGCGACGGCGCCCAGATCAACTGCAACCCGACCGACCCGGCCTGTGGCAGCGACGACCCCGCCGCCGCACCCGACCAGAGCGTGCTGGTCGTGGCCGGAAACAACTTCCACGAACTCGGTGTCGCCGCGGCGCTCGCCGTGGCCGGCGATGTCGGCGTCGGCGCCGGCGTTGCGGTCGGGGTGGTCGGCCTGACCACCACGGCGACCATCGGGTCGAACGCCACGGTCAATGCGGCGGGCGGCATCGCGCTGTCCGCCTCGGGTCAGGACTCGGTCGTCTCGGTGGCGGCCGTCGCAGCCGGCGGGTTCTATGCGGGGGTCGCCGGCGGCGTCTCGGTCACTGTGCTGAACCCGGACACCGAGGCGTACACCGGTACCGGCACCACGTTGAATGCCGGCGGAAGTGTGGCCGTGCTAGCGGCCGACGACACAACGTTGACCGGGGTTACCGCCACGGTGGGCATCGGCATCGGCGGTGTCGGCGCCGGGGTCGCCGTCGCGGTCGTCGACAAGACGGTCAAGGCGTACCTCGACGCGAACGACACCGTGATCGCGCTCGGCGCCGGCCCGAGCCTGGCCGGTGTCGACAGTGGAGCGCGCAGCGGCGCCGAGTTCGGCACCCTGACCGGCTTCACGGGGCTGGCGGTGCAGGCATCCGCCACGGAGCATGCGCTCGGCGTGGTGGCCGGAGTCGGCGGCGGGTTCGTCGGCGTGGCCGGCAGTGTGGGCGTGCACCTCTTCACGGTCACCTCCGAGGCGTACGTCGGCGCGAACACCACCGTGAACAAGAGCAGCAGCGGCGCTCTGATCGCCGGTGCTGCCGCCGGGCAGGGCGTTGATGTCTCCGCCACCGACGCGCTGGACACCCTCACCATCGCGGGCGGGGTGGCGGTGGGCGCGGGCGGCATCGCCGGCGCCGTCGACATCGGTGTCGCGTCCGTGAACGTGACCGCCTACCTCGGCACCGGAAGCGACGTGTGGGCGGGGGGCGCCGTGCAGGTGAACGCGCTGGCGTACAAGCACGTGCGCACCATCGCCGTCAGCGTCGGAGCCGGTGCTGTCGGCGTCGCGGGCGCCGTTTCAGTGTGGTCAGTGGGCACGGGCCCGTCTGACAGCTACCAGCAGAACGGCTACGGCCCGACGGTGGATGCCTGGACCGCGACCGCGAGCTACGCGGCCGGATACCTGGTGACCTACAACGGGCACCTCTACTCCGCCGTGGTGGCGAGCACGGGCGTGGCTCCGACCGACAATTCAGGCAACGTGGACACCGCCTACTGGACCGTGTCGAACCAGAGCCCGTCGACCGTGGCGCCGCAGCCGTGGACGTCCGGCATGGACTACCGCGTCGGCGACGTGGTGGCCTACGGCGGCCACACCTACGCGGCGCGCAAGAACCTCACCAACGACACCGTGACACCCGCCGCCGACCAGTACTCGTCGAGCCACACCGGTGGCGCCTGGAACCTGTCCGACCAGACCCCGACAGGGGGATCGGGCGGCAGCGCCCAGGGCGTCGGCGACACCGTGGCGAGCGGCAAGAGCAGCGGAAGCGCGGCCGGGTGGGGCTCGATCCTCTCCGGAGCAGACAGCCCGACCTTCGACCCGACCAAGACGTACGACGCAGGACAGGTCGTGCTCGACGCCAACGGCGACCACTACCAGGCACTCGACACGGTCGCAGGCTCGGCCGGAGACCCGTCCACCGACCCGGCCGACTGGCAGGATGTGCAGTCGCAGGCTCGGTACCAGAACGTGGCATCCACGACGGGCGGCGGCAGCGTGACGAGCCACGAGCCCGGCACCACGGTGGCGTCGGCGCCGTTCAGCCAGACCCCGCCGCCGTCTGGGACGTCGGCAGGGATCTACGGCTCCGTGCACGCCGGCGGCGACGTGAGCGTGAAGGCCGACGACGGCCTGGATGTCACCACCGTGGCCGGTGTCGCCGCGGTTGGGCTCGGCGCCGCCGGTGCCGGGGTGAGCGTGCTGTCGCTCGGACTGGCGACGAATGCCGGCATCTACGACGGTGCATCGGTGAGTTCCGGCGGAACCGTCGGCGTCGCCGCGACCCTCGAGGAGAACGTGCTCGGCGTTGTGGCGTCCGGGGCGCTCGGCGGATTCGCGATCGCCGGCCAGGTGCTGGTGGTCACCGACACCTCGAGCCAGCTGGCGCACGTCGACGACGGCGCCGCCATCGGCGAGGCCGCGAACGGGGTCGACGTGACCGCCACCGCGGATCGCACGGTTTCGGCATACGCCGTCGGGGTCTCCGCGGCCGGCGTCGCCGTGGGTGTGACGGTCGCCGTCGTCGAGGTCGGCGGCGACACCGGCGCCACGATCGGCGATGTCGCGATCGGGCCGGACCCGATCGCCGGCATCGACGTCGAGGCGACAGACACCTTCACCCCGACCGCGCTGGTCATCGCGGTGAACGGCGGGGTCGGCGACGCGCTGTCCGGAGCCGTGGACGTGATCGGGTACTCCGGAACGACGTCGGCGTCGTCGGGTGCGCACGGGACCGTCGTCATCGGCCCAGGGGGGGTGACGGTTGTGGCGACCGGCCATCACACCGGCATCGATGCGAGCACCGTCAACGTGTCGCTGTCTGCCGGTGCGGCGATCGGCATGACGGTTGCGATCGCCACCGACGCCCGCAACACCGAGGCGTCGCTGACCTCCACCAGCGACCTCGACACCACCGGTGCAGCCCGGGTCGCGGCGACGGCATGGAACGAGGCATCCGCCTCAACGCCCGGATTCGCCGTGAGCGCAGGCCTCTCCGCAGCGCTCATGTTCCCCGTCGCAACCGTCACAGGCGACACCCGTGCGCAGCTCGACGGCACCGTCACGGCCGGGTCGGTGAGCGTTGCGGCGAATGGTGAGAACCTGGCATCCGCGCACGCGATCGTCGCCGGCGTCGGTCTCGATGCCGGGGCGTCCGGGGCATATGCGGAGGCGGCCATCGCGGCCTCCGCCGACATCACCGCGTGCGTCGGGGCATTCGCCAGCGGCGCCTGCGGAGCAGACGACGCGAGCATCCACGCGACGGGCGCCGTCAGCCTGACGGCTGGCGCCCCCGCGACGGACACCAACGGAGACGCCTTCGCCGCGAGCGTCACCGACTGCGGCCTCACCGGCGGTGCGACGAATACCACGTGCGCGATCGCCGAAGGTGGAAGCGGCGGAATCCTCGGCGCCCTGACGGTGTTCATCTCGACGTCGACCATCGACGGATCGGTCGGCGCGCACCTCGACGGAGCGATCACCGGCTCCGGCAGTGTGTCGATCATGGCCGACGGCACCAGCGACGCCACCGCGAACACGCTGGCTGTCTCCGTCGCCGGTGGTGTCGCCTTGGCAGGCTCCGGCAGTGACGCCGAGATCGGCTCGGATGCCGGCGTGCTGGCCACCAGCACCGGTGCGGCGATCACCTCCGCCGGTTCCACGACCATCAAGGCCACCGGTGACAACGACGCCGAGTCCACCTCGAAGGTCGGCAGTGGCGCCATCGGGCTGGGAATCGCGGTCAGCATCCCGACGGCAAAGGTCTCTGCGCCGACGACGGCGGGCTACACGGGCTCGGTCACGGGCGGGACCGGCTTCACGATGACCGCCAAGGGCACGAACACGGCGAACGTGTCGGCGGTGGCCGGATCAGTGGGAATCCTGGGCGGCACAGGAGCGCACGGCGACGCCGAGATCACCAATACTGCTGTCGTGTCGAGCAGCGTCGGCGACGGTTCGGTGTTCTCTGCTGGCGGGGCAGCGATCTCGGTTTCCGCCACCGGCACGAACACCGCGACGGCCGACGTTCCCGGCGGCTCCGGTGGCGGCGTCGCGGTCGCGATCCTGGATGCGGAGTCGCACGTCGACGGCTCCGTCTCGGCCACCTTCGACGGCACGATGCCCACCGCGGCCGCGTCGCTGACCGTCGCCGCATACGGCCAGAACATCAGTGACGCGCACGTGAAGGTGGTCGCCGTCACCGTCATCGGCGGCGGCGCGGCATCGCAGACGACATCCGACATCGGCAGCGATGCCACGATCACGGCCGGCGTCGGGCAGGATGCCTCGGTCGCGACCACCGGCCTGGTGAAGGTGTTCGCCGGCGCTCCCGCCGGCCTGAGCGGCACGGTGACCGGCTGCGGGCTCGCGGCAGGCACCGACACCGCCTGCGCGCGGGCCGAAGGCGGTTCGGGCAGCGTCGTCGTGAGCGTGGCCTCCCTCACGGTCGACACCACCGACCTCGGATCGGTGCATGCATCGTTCGATGGCACGTTGACCTCGGCCTCGCAGTTGACGGTGACCGCCCAGTCGTCGCACGCAGCCGCCGCGACGGTGTTCGTGGTGAGCGTCGCCATCGGGGGCGGAGGCGACAGTGCCCACGCGTACGCCACGGTGGGCGACGATCAGCACACGGTCGGCCTCGACACGGCCTCCCTGGGTGCGAATACCGACATCACCGCGGCGGGCACCGCGATCTCGGTGAGCGTCACCCGTGGTGCGAATGTCACCGCCACCGGAAGCGGCGGAGCCGGTGGCCTCATCGGCGCGGCGATCCTCAACACCGACGCGAACCTCTACGGCGGCGCCCAAGCGTACGTCGGCGGGGGCGCGGTCGTCGGGACCACCACCTCCGCGCCCGCCGGACTGTCGGTCACCGCGACCGACACCTCCACCACCTCCTCGAGCGCGCTGACCGGCTTCGGCGGCCTCGGCGCCGGCGGCGGCAGCTATGCCAAGTCGACCACGGAGCCGCTGGTGGAGGCCTACGTCGGCCCCGGCACGCACATCGTGCTCGGCACGGCGGGCACTGACGAGCTGAAGGTGTCCGCCGATTCGAAGGACGCCGAGGCGGATGCCACCGGCAAGGCGTACGGCGGCGGCGGCGTGGCGGTCGGCGTTCCGCAGGCGACCGCGACCTCGAAGCCGACGGTGCACGCCTACCTCGGCTCCGGCACGACCGTCGTCGCCGGCGGCAGCGTGACCGTGAGCGGCGTCTCGGACTCGGCGCCGGCCGGCGCCCCGCTGACCGACGACCTCACCGGGATGACGCCGGACAGCGGCGGCGCGAACCCGGCATCCGACAACAGCCTGACGTTCCAGGAGCACGGCCTCTCCACCGGTGACCAGGTGCTGTTCAACCCGACCTGCACCCCGAGCGGTTTCAGCGGTCCGGCGTGCAACACGGTGTACAGCGTCATCGTGGTGGACGGCAACACGGTGCGGCTGGGCACCACTTTCGACGGCACGTCGGTCGACGCGGACACGCCTGGCACGTTCTCCGGCGTCGACGTCAACCGGGCCATGGTGCACTTCGCCGTGCAGGACGGCCTGCAGACCGGCCAGACGGTGATCTACCGCGCGGCATCCTCGATCAGCACCGCCTTCACCGACGGCGACGTGCTGTACGTGCGGGTGATCGACCCCTACACGGTCGAGTTGTACACGACCTACGCCGCGGCGACCTCGACTGCATTCCAGTTCGACCCGAGCGCAGTGGTCGGCGGCAACCAGCTGACGACCGGCCAGTTCGCGGCCGGCGACCGAGTGACCTACGAGTCGGCGCCTCCGCTGAGCTTCGACAACCGCGGCGTGAACGTCGACGTGAACAGCAGCAGCGGCGCCTTCACGCAGTACGAATCCGGCGCCAACACCATCTACCTCGGCAGCGTCTCGACCCCCGGCAACCCACCGACCGTCAACGGCGACGGGTTGAGCGAGGGCGAGGCGGTGTACTACCAGCCGGGATCGATCACGTTGGCGAACGGCACCGTCGTCACCGCCTCGATCGTCGGGCTGAGCACTGGCACCAAGTACTACGTGGATGCCCCGACGCTATGGACCATCCGCCTAGGCGCGACCTACTGCGACGCCGTCGGATACGCGAATGACCACTCCTGCACCGACGGCACCGACAGCAACGGCAACCCGATCCACCACGCGCAGAAGTTCATCACCCTCACGCTGCCGGATGCCTGCTACGAGGTCGACAACAAGACGGCCCTCTCGCCGCTGCCCGCGTCCTGCTCGATCGCCGAATACATCCGTCCTGCCCCGCTGGGCGGGCTCACCGACGGCTACACGTACCAGGTCGACGACAAGGGCAACGGCAACATCGGCCTGGAGACCGTCGGCGGATCCACCGATCTCAGCCTCGACCCGACGCACATCTTCGGCAGCCAGCAGTTGTTCCTCGCCGGGGCGCCGCTGCAGGCCTCGAGCACAGGCCAGCAGGTTTACCTGAAGCTGACCGGGTCGCTGACCTCCGGCTCGGTCGGGCTGATGGCCCCGGACGGCTCGTCGCTGCGGGCACTCTCCCCGCCGAGCGGCGACGGGGTGACCAGCTCGTCGGCGCAGGGCGGCAACGGCGGCGTCGCCAGCGTGAGCTTCCCGACCGCGACCACGACCATCGACCCGACGGTGATCGTCTACGACGACGCGAGCAGCATCACGGCAGGCTGGGACGGCACCGAACTCACCTCGGCAGGTGATGTCGCCGTGACGAGCGCGGTGACCACGCACGCCAGCGCGTCCACCCAGAACGGCTCGGGCGGCTTCATCGCCATCCCGAGCGTCAACTCCAACATCAGCGGCAGCATCGTCGACGAGGCCGTGATCGGCGACGCGTCGGCGTACCCGACTATCTCCGGCGACGACACCTCCGGTCCGCAGATCGATGCAACGGGCGTGAACATCACAGCCGGCGGGAACGTCGCCGTCACCTCTCACACCGAGCAGCAGACCGCGATCTCCGCCGACACGACCAGCGGCGGTCTCGGCGACTTCGGCGGCTCGGACTCGGAGACCACGCTCACCGACGACACGGCGTCGGTGGTCGGCAGCAACGCCACCATCTCCGGATCCACGGTGGCAGTGGATGCCGTGGGCGGCGCGACCGCGACCGGTTCCGCGAACGCGACCGCCTACGCATTCATCGGCTACGCCAGCGCCACGGACAACTACACGCTGACCTCCCACCTCACCGCGCTGCTGGACGGCGATTCCACCACGTCGTCCTCGATCACCGGCACCCACGGGGTGGATGTGCGTGCCTACCACGACGCCGGCACGTACGACATCCACAGGCACGCGGCGTTCTACGGCATCGGACCGTCGATCCCCCTGGGCAGAACCTCCGTCACGCTCGACGACATCGCATCCGGGCATCAGGGCGTCGTGGTGTATGTCGGGCCGCGCATCATCGAAGGTGTCAACACCAACGACCCGGCTCTGGCCAGCCCGCTGTTCTCCGCCACCACCGACCCGGCGCTCACGCTGTTCGTGCAGGCGGACGAGCAGACTTGCAGCAAGACGGTGACCTCCGACTGCATCGACACCCACGACACGACGCAGAACCAGGCAGTGCACTGGAACTCCGACGTCGTGGTGTCCTCCGGGCCGGCACCCGACCTGGTGATCGGCACCGACGGCACGGTGACCACCGCGGTGAACATCACCGTCAACGGCAAGCACAACCCGGCACCGGGCGACCTCGGCGGCACGGGGCCGATCGAGGTCGACGACCTGATCAACGTGAACAGCGGCGACATCCTGATGCAAGCGCACAGCGGCACCATCGACGGCGGCTCATGCGTCGGCGGCAGCGGCAACCCGCCGTGCGGCGGAACCCTGCAGGGCAGAACGACGGCCTGCAACATCACGACCACCGGCCAGCCGTGCATCGGCCCGCACTACTGGGGCACCTTCACCTGGCGGGACAACTGGGACTCCGTCACGATCATCAACCACTCCCCGCGCGAACTGGTGATTGACAACATCGACGTGATCAACACCAAGGGCAACCCGACGGTCACGCTGAACGCGGGAACGAACGGGGTCAGCCTGACGTTCAAGATCAACGAGGTGGTGTCGCCGAGTCTCGTCACAATCACGAACGACAACTCCACCGGTCCGGTGCTGCTGATCAACGGCACCATCACGAACCCGATCGGCGAGACGGACATCACCAACGTGTACGGTCCGATCTTCTCCTCGGGCGATCGTGGCGTGGACAGCAGCTACGACGCCGGCATCACCGCGTGCGGCACGGTGCCGGCGAACGCGCCGAACACCTTCAACGCCTGCCCGCACCACGATCTGATCCAGACGAACATCCTCGTGTTGCTGGCCGGTACCGACATCGGCACAACAGGTGACTATCTGAACACCGACCTGGTGAGCTGGCTCGGCCACCCCGAGACGATCACTGCCACCGCGGGCGGCAGCCTGTTCCTCGACCTGCTCAACCGGCTCCGCGACTCCTCGGTGACCGACGCGCCCACCGTGCCGTACCTGTTCAAGATCGGCGCTCTGGTCGCCGGGGACAATATCGTGCTGCGCCTGCAGACCTCCATGTACGAGACCGGCAGCGGCACCGGAGTGGGCGTCGACGTGTACCCCACGAACGGGCCGCGCAGCCCCCCGGCGTACCTGGTCTTCTACCAGCCAGATGGCACGAACCCGATCGGGCTCGAAGAGGGCGCCTTCGCGGGCAATCCGCAGTACATCGCCAGCACCTACGACTTCAGCCTGCTCGACGCGGGCGGCACCACGCCGACCGGCTCGATCACCGTCGACGCGGCCGACGCCACGCACACCCAGGACACCGCCGGCACGGGTCTCACGGATGCCCAGACCGCCTACGCGGCGAACGAACGTATCAACGTTCAGGGCATCACCGACGTCGAGCAGACCGGCAACCTGAACACCCACACCAACGGCTTCGTCACCTGGACCGAGAGCGCACAGACGTTCACCGGCACCACCGCCAACCCGGGCGACCCCAACCCGGGCGACCTGAGGGCCGGCGAGATCAAGTCGTTCTACGACACCGTCACCCTGACCGCACCGCACTCCATCGTGGATGCCACGGTGCCGGCCCCGACCGGCGGCACTGCGATCCCGCCGTTCCCCGGCCACGACCAGACCACGCCGACCCCCGAGGTCATCGGCGTGAACGTCACGCTCACCGCCCAGACCGGCACCATCGGCGCCGACGACAACTTCGTCGAGATCCTCTCCTCGTACTACAACCCGGCGGATGCCGGCAGCACGACGGCGGGCACCGTCACGACACCGAACGAGCCGCAGCCGTTCGGCGTGCTGAACGCGTTCGCACCCGGGGTCATCCGCATCACGCAGACCGCAGGCGACCTGCACGTCGGCGCCGTCACCACGTGCTACGCGGCCAGTGCGGCCACGTGCGCTGACATCACGCTCGCCACCGACGCCGGTTCCATCACCGACGGCCAGTCGGTGGCATACCAGACGGTGGCTGCGACCGCGGTCGCCTCGGTGGCGGGCTCGACGGTCACCGCGACCGGGGCATCCGGATTCAGCACCGGTCAGCAGGTCGTGTACAGCACCACCGGATCGGCGATCGGCGGCCTGGTCGCCGGCGGCGTCTACTACGTGATCGCCACGGGCACCGACACCTTCGAGCTGTCGTCGAGCCTGGCGGGAACGGGCTCGGCCGGCTTCTGGTGCAACGACACCTCCTGCAGCACCGACCCGAACCCGATCGCACTGACCTCCTCGGGCAGCGGCACCCAGACCTTCTCACCGGCGGCGGATGTCATCGGCAATACCATCGACCTCGTCGCGCTCGGCGGCAGCATCGGCGCCGCGGACGGCTCGAACGATCTGAAGATCAACTCCGCGAACGGTTCCGCCTGTGTGAGCACGTACACCCTGGCCTACCAGGGGGCGAACTACCAGAACGCGAGCGACGCCGATCGGGCGGTGACTGCGAACTGCGACATGGCGGCGCAGGCCGACGGCAGCATCTTCATCACCGAGACGCAGGGGCCGCTCGATGTGCTCTTGGCGCACGCTGGCGAGCATCCCGGCACCGTGATGGGAAGCCACGACGTGCGGCTCACCACGCTTGAGGCGAGCACCGACGGGGTGACCGGCTCGGACGCAAACGACATCCTGCTGCTGCACGCCGGCAGCACCATCCCCGCCGAGAACACCGAGCAGCAGGTTCCGCAGGGCCTGATCCAGGCCGACGGCGGCAACGTGACGCTGCGCTCGGCCGACGACATCGTCACCGATCCGTCGAGCGAGATCCTCGCCTACACCGAGGCAAATGACCCCGGCACCGGCGCCACCGACCCGAGCCTGCCGACCGCGACGACCGGCAACATCGACATCTACGGCGACTGCACCGGTGCGACAAGCGGCATCTGCTCTATCCCCGGCTTCCCGATCCCGAACGACGGCACGGTGATCGTGCTGCGCAGCGGCCAGCCCGCCACCGGCGACCTCCCCGGCGCGATCGGCGCCGCGAACGGCGAGGGCGGCCTCACCCGGGTGTTCGGCAACGTCAACTCCGACCTGATCGTCTTCGATCGCACGATCCTCGGCACGCAGACCCGAGCCTACGGCAGCAGTCAGCCCACCACGGCCGGCCAGTTCGCGCCGGTCGGCGACGGCACCGGGGCCGCATGCACGACCGGCTGCGACGACACCTTCGTGGTCAACCGGCTGCAGAGCATGGTACCGCTCGGCAGCGACGTCGCCCTGGCAGACACCCTCACCCTCGACGGCCAGTCCGGCGCCAACACGTACGACGTCTTCACCAGCGGCAGCCAGTTCACCGCGAACAACTACGAGATCAACGTGCTCGGCTCGCACGCCCCGAACGACGGCACCGACACGCTGAACATCTACGGGTACGACACCTACACCGCTGGCGCGCCGAACAGCACCGGCATCGACCCGACCACGAGCAAGGACTACGCGACCAACGACATCTTCCTACTGCGCGGCACACCGGCAGGCATCCCCGGCGAGACCGCGTCCCGTCCGTCGCTGTATCAGGGCACCGGGGCGAACCCGACCGGCTCGGGTGCCCCGTACTCCGCCGGGTCCGGCTTCGTAGCGCTGCTGCATTCCGACCTCGCCGGCACGCAGGCGAGCCTGGGCGGCACGATGACCACCGACGCTTGCCAAGGCACCACTGCCGTGGTCGGCACGAACTGCGTGTTCGGCGCGGAGCGCATCAACTACGACTCGGCGATCAACGGCGGCCTGCACGTCTACTCTCTGGGCGGCAACGACTACTTCGCCGTCGACGACAACGCCGCGGCCACTTACCTCGACGGCGGATCCGGCGACAACCAGTTCCAGATCGGGCAGCTCTACGGTGAGCGCCGCACGGCATCCGCGGTCCCCTCCGGCACGGCGACGCAGCCGGCTTACGGCGCCTCCGGCAACCTGGCAGCCGAGAACGTGTTCGACGTGGCCACGGTCGCCACCACCCGTGGCTGGCTGTCCCGCGGCACCAGTTCACCGCTGGTCGCTCAGGGCGGCACCGGCAACAACACCTTCATCGTCTACAGCAACCAGGCTGTCGTGCACCTGGAGGGCGACGGCGGCAACAACCTGTTCATCGTGCGCGGCTTCGCGCTGGCGAAGACGGATGCGTCCGGCAATATCATCCTGCCCGGTGGTTGCACCACAATCGAGGCTCCGAACTGCCTGCCGATCCCGATCACCACCAACGGCTACTCCACCGCAGCGGACACCCAGGTGGTCACCGGTGCGGGCAACAACCAGGTCGAATACAACATGGATGCCCCGCTCTCCGTCGACGGCGGAACAGGATTCAACAAGCTGGTCATCCTGGGCACGGAGTTCGCCGACCACATCGTGGTCACCGACCAGGGCGTCTTCGGCGCGGGCATGTCGGTGTCGTACCGCAACATCCAGGTCATCGAGATCGACGCGCTCGAGGGCGACGACACCATCGACGTGCTCTCCACGCCCGTGGGCGTCGCGGTGCGGGTGATCGGCGGCCTGGGCAGCAACCAGATCAACGTGGCGGGCGACGTCGTCGGCGACGTGTTCTCGCAAGACATCAACGGCACCAGCGCCGTGATCAACCACGCCACCCTGACCCAGGACGAGTTGTACAAAGACCTCGTCATCCCGGGCGTGAGCCTGTCCGTCGCGCAGGCGAGCCAGGGTGCCGTGCTCATCACGGAGCACGCGGGCGGCACCGTCGTGCGCGAAACGGGCGACAACACGACCTCTCCGCCCAGCGGCACGATCGATTCGTACTCGGTGCGACTGGCTCGCGCGCCCACCTCGACCGTGTACATCACGGTCACGGCCGAGCCGGACATCCTCTCCAACCGCACCGGCAACCCGTACGGCGACTCGGTCCTGCTGGCCACGACCGGGCTGGGCGGCATCCCGAACGTCGGCACGACCACGGCGAACTCCGACTTCTACCGGCACATCCTCATCGACGGACAGTGGGTGGATGTTCCGGTGCGGTCGGTCGTGCTCGTCTTCACTCCCACGAACTGGCAGGTGCCGCAGCTGGTCTGGGCCGGCGCGATCAACGACACGCTCGCCGACGGCACGCGCGTGTACGAGCTCAGCCACTCCGTGCTGTCCGCCGACCCGTTCTACGCCAACGCCGTCGTGCGCAATGTCGAGGTCACCAAGATCGACCCCGGAACACCGGGCATCGCCGTCACTAACCTCGGCAACGACAACACGCCGGGCATCTACCACGACGGCGCCACCAGCGGCACGACCATCACGTCGGCGGCGGCAACCTTCGTGCAGGGTGACGTCGGCCAGCAGATCGTGGAGATCGACGGCCTTGGGTACCTCCCAGCCGGAACCACGATCGTCGCGGTGTCGGCGAACGGCTCCAGCGCAACGCTCTCCACCCCGCTCTCCACCACGGTAGGCACCGGCACCGGCATCGTGTTCTCGCTGCCGAGCCGGGTCACGCCGCCGTCGTCGTTCTCCGACGGCACGGGCACCGGCAGCGCAACGTTCACCTCCTCTTCCGCCCACTTCACGCTCTCCGACCTCGGTCAGCAGGTCGTGGAGATCGACGGGGGAACCGCCATCCCGGCGAACACGGTGATCCTGCAGATCATCAACCCGACGACCGTCCTGCTCTCCGCCGCCGTGGCGAACGCATCCGGCATCGGCTTCGCCCTTCCCGGCCGGCTCGTCTCGTTCGCCGTGTACACCGACGGTCACAGCACCGGCACGACGACCTTCACGTCGGCCACCGCGGCGTTCAACAGCAGCGACGTGGGCCGGCCGATCATGGAAGCCGACGGCGGCGTGTTCATCCAGCCGGGCACGGTCATCCTCGCCGTCGTCGACTCGACCACTGTGACGGTGTCCCGGCCGGTCGCCGCGAGCAGCGGGCCGATCGCGTTCGTGCTGCCGGCACGCAACGCCAGCAACACCATTCTCGGTGGCAGCGGCAACGCACTCACCGCGATCGACGGCTACTACGGGGTCGCCCTGAACAGTGCGCCCGCCGCCACGGTCACCGTCACGATCACGCCGAGCGACCCGCGCGTCGTGCTGTCGAGCTCCGACAGCCGGTTCGCCGTCGTGAGCAACCCCGACGGCATCCACGCCGGCAGCTACACGATCACCTTCGACGCCGCCAACTGGAACGTGCCGGTGGTCGTCCAGGCCTCCGCAGCCACCTGGTTCGCGCTCTCCGACCCGCACAACACGTATCTGACGATGGTCGCAAGCTCCAACGACCCGAACTATGACGGGGTGTCGACGAGCAACGATCAGACCGACATCCTGGTGCTGAACGATTCCACGCCGGGCGCGGTGGTGCAGACGCCGACCGGCATGGTCGTCGTGAAGTGCGGGGATGCCGCGTGCGACACCCCGGGACCGGGCTCGGGATACACCGTGCGGCTGACGACGGCGCCCACCCAGCCCGTCGCGGTCGCGCTAATCGGCGATGGACAGACGGTCATCCCGGCCGGCGGGCGCATCAGCATCGTCTCGATCGGGGCGCCCACCACGAAGGCGCTGTTCACCGGCAACGTGACCGTCACCTCGACCTCGATCGCGGAATCGGCCGGGTCCGAACTGGGTAGCTTCATCACCGACGGATTCGCGGCAGGCCAACGGATCACCCTCTCCGGCGGCAGCTACGCGACGGCCACCACGTGCACGATCCAGAGCCTGACCGCCACCAATCTGATCATCGCGAACTGCGGCAGCGCGCCGACGACGGGGACGTTCACCGGGGTCACGATCTCGCGCATCGTCAACACGGGGATGTTCACCGGCAGCGTCAGCTACAACGCCTGCGCCGAGGTGGTGAGCGGCAACTGCATCGGAACGCTGACCAGGGCCGACGGGTCCAGCTGGCTGGATGACGGATTCCTCGCCGGCCAGCTCTTCCAGATCGACGGAACCGGTCCGCTGTTCAAGATCCTGTCGTTGAGTGGCACCACGTCGGGTCGCGTCGACGTGCTCACGGTGAGCGCCGGGGTGTTCGATCCGGTCACCGGCGCAGAGAGCGTCGGAGCGCTGCCGTTCTCCGGCACGGGCACCGCGTCGATGTCCCTCATCGAGTGGGCGCCGGAGGTCACGTTCACTTCGACGAACTGGTATGTGCCGGTGGCTGTTCCGGTGCTGGCTGACCCGTACTTCACCGTCGCCGACACCCACCTGCTCGAGTTCCCGAAGCGGCCGCACCTGCTGTCGAACATCCGCGGCCCGCTGGCCGTCGAGGGCGGGCCGACCGACACCAGCTACGCCGCGCTCCAGCTGCCGGTGATGCTCCCCGGCGAGTCCAACGCCGCCCCGTTCGGCATCGGCACCCAGCCGCCGGAGTCGCAGCAGGTGAACGTGCTGAACGTCTTCGACGACGGCTCACTGCAGGACAACCTGGCCGGAGGCAGCTGCACCGGCGCGAACCCGGGCGACTGCCTGAGCTCGACGGCGCTGACCGGCTTCGGCATGGGGCCGGGGGTGGACTTCAGCGGACACAAGGGGTACGTGCCCGGTGACCCGACGCATCCCACCTTCGGCGAGCCGTCGGTGTTCCCCAGCGGCATCAGCTTCGGTTCCATCACCGTGGATGCGCACGGCAACGTGCAGACCAACGCCGGCCTGTCCACCGTCCAGGTGTTCAACTTCATGATGGGCCAGGGCAACGACCACCTGACCATCACCAGCTCGCTCGTGCCGGGCCCGTACACGAACGAAGACGGAACGCCGGGCACCATGTTCGTGCAGGGCGGACTGACGCAGGTGCAGGGCGGCGGCGCGAGCTACCTGCAGGTCACCGGCAGCTTCGCGATCACCTCGAACACCATCACGCGCTCCGACGGCCAGAACTGGAGTGACTACGAGTTCGCGGTCGGCCAGCAGCTGCTCTGGAATGGGATGCCGTTCGGCCTGGTCACGGATCTGAACGGCGCCACCCTGACGTTCGCGGGGCTCACGGGCGTGGCCGGCGCGCCCGCCGTCGGCTCCGCCGTGACCGGCACCGTCGCCATCTTCGACCCGGCCACCACCTCGCACGGCGGCTTCACGTTCACCGACCACACGATCACCCGCAGCGACCTGCGGTCGTGGCGCGAACTCGGCTTCGCCGTCGGACAGCACGTCACAGTCGACGGCGTCTCCGTCGGCGTGATCACCGCCATCGGCGGCCCGACCGACGACGTGCTGACCGTGACAGGGGTTCCGAGCCCCGTCGCCTGCTCCAGCGTTCCCGGAACGTGCGTCGCCACGGTCTCCGTGTACTCAGCCGCCGGCGCGAACCCGGTACAGCTGGGCGGCAACGACATCACGATCACCGGCGGAGGCGGACCCGGCCCCGAGGACGTCAGCCGCACCGCGACCGGCACCTTCACGGCGACCGTGAACACGATCACCCGCAACGACGGCGGGTCGTGGCTCACCGGTGGCTTCTACCCGACGATGAAGCTGTCGATCGACGGCGTGCCGAACTGGATCGTCGAATCGGTGACCGCGAGCACGCTGACGCTCGGCGGACCCGCCCTGACGCCCGGCACGTTGGTCGGTGCGACCATCGTCGGATTCGGGCCGCCGGAGGCATACGGCACGTTCACCGAGAGCACGACCAGCGCGCCGACCGCCACCGCGCCCGCGGTGAGCACCCTGACCCGCAACGACGGCGGATCGTGGCTGGCCGCCGGGTTCGTGTTCGGCATGGCGCTGCAGCTGAACGGCACCGCTGGGTGGACGGTGACGGCCGTCACCGCGAGCACTCTGACCCTGTCGGGCCCAGCGCTCACCGCAGTCGGCGCGACCGCGACCGTCACCGGCGTCACGGCGGTCGGGTATGCGCAGTCGCCGCTCGTCGTCTACGGCAGCACCTCGCAGGACGGCACCTGGTACAGCGGCGACCCGAGCGTGCCGTCCGCGCGGGTGTTCGGCACCAAGCCGTTCCCGAACCAGCCGGGCAACGGCACGCCGGTGTTCATCTTCCCCGTCGCCGACGCGTTCGCCCACACCGGCAACAACGTGATCGACGCGAGCGCCGACTTCGCAGCAGTGCCGGGCGGACAGCTCCCGAGCATCGGCGTGGTCATCTATGCAGGCCCCGGTGACAACACCGTCTACGGCAGCCAGGCATCCGACATCATCGCGGGCGGGTCGGGCAACAACACGATCTACGGTGAGCGCGGAGACAACCTACTGCTGGGCACAGACGGCATCAACGTCGACGTCATCACCCGCACCCTCAGCTTCCCGACCGCCAACACCAGCGTGTACCCGAACGCCGATCCCCTACTGCCCTGCTCGCTCTCCGCCGCCGTGGCCACCGGATGCACACCCGCCGGTAACGACACCATCTACGGCGACGCGCCCGGTGCCGGTGAGACGACCACCGACCGGTACGGCGACTACAACAACGTCATCTTCGGAGCGATGGGGGTCGTGACGCAGGACACGACGACGGCCACGGTCGGCGCGCTCGGCCAGGCCCGCTCCGTCACCGGCGCGCTGAACGGACAGGCCACCCTGACCTGCAGCACGGCTTGCTTCCTGCCCAGCGACGTCGGCCTCGCGGTGACGGATGCCGCCGGTTACCTCTCCGACGGAACGGTCATCGTCGCGGTCAGCGCCGACGGCACCGTCGCCACGCTCTCGCGCAACCCGATCGGCCTCATGCCCGGCCAGAGCGTCACGGATGCCGTCACCGTCGGCCCCGCCTACGGCTACTGCCGGCCCACCGGTGCCGTCTCCAACAGCGAGTACTGCACCCCGAGCGGCACGACCGCTTTCGGCGACAGCCGCATCGAGACGTTGCAGACGGCTGGCGACATTCTCTCGCTCGCCTCAACGGCACCGCAGAACCACGGCGATGCGACGCTGTACGGCTCGGGCGGCGACAACGTGCTCATCGGCGGCGACGGCGAGAACAACCTGCAGGGCGGCCCCGGCCAGAACCTGATCATCGGCGGCAGCGCGCGGCTGTCCCGCGCCACCAACACCGTCACGGGCGCGTTCACCTCGAGTGCGAACACGATCACGCGCACGGACGGCGGCTCGTTCATCGCCGACGGCTTCCACGTCGGCATGACGCTGGAGATCGGCATGACGTCGGAGATGGGCGGCACGCCGTCCTGGACGATCACCGGGGTGACGGCGAGCACGCTCACCGTATCCGGCGCGAGCATCCCGGCTGCGATCACGTCGTCGGGCAGCACGTCGTTGCTCGGGGTCAGCTTCGACTTCACGAACCCGCGGTTCCAGACGCTGACCGGCAGTCAGCTGTACAGCACGAGCATGCCGAACATCGGGGCATCCGACAACGACGGCACCCAGCGTCTCGACCCGACAGGGATGGCCTGGTGGGGTGTGTTCCTCTCCGCGGCGGGCGGTCCAGACGGCATCACGCTGTCTGCGCCGCTCGGTTCGCCGGTGCCGTCGGATCTGCAGGACTCCGCGTACAAGGGCGCCGACTACATCGCGGGCGGCCCGGGCAACGCGTGGATCTTCGGCGAGAGCAACGACAACATCATCCAGGCGCACGGTTCCATCGACATCACCGACCCGGGCGGGCTGAACCCTGCGAACGGCTCGCCGTCGGTCGGCAGCGTGTTCGGCGGTGCCGCCACCTGCGCATTCCGCGGCTTCTACGTGGGCGACCGGGTCGGCGCCTGCCGCGACTCGGGCAACGCCCTGCTGATCAACCCGTCACTCGACGACGTGCCCGCACTCGACTACTCGTTCACAGGCACGCTCAGCTTCGGCGCGCACACCATCACGCTTCCCGACGGGCAGTACTGGGCGGACCTCGGCTTCGCTCTGGGCCAGACTGTGACGGTCGACGGCTTCCCGGCCGGCGTTGTCACGGCGATCGACGGCGACACCGTCACCGTGACGGGCGACCCGGCGCAGTGCGCCGGCCTGGTCTCCGGCGACACCGGCACCGTGGCCGCCTACGGCGAGTCGTACGTGGAGGGCGGCCGTGGCGACAACACGATCTTTGCCAATCAGGGCCAGAACGACATCATCGGCGGCAACTCCGACCTGTTCAGCCTGAGCCTGCCGAGCGAGCGCGCCAGCGGCTCGAACCTGATCTTCGGCGAGTCCGGCAACCACGCCGGCCGCGAAGACTGCGGCGACGGCATCCTCTACGCGAACAACCAGTGCATGACCAACCCGAACGGTCACGCGCACGACTCCAACGTCATCGTGGCGAACAACGGCGACGTGATCCGTCTGGTCGGCACGTCCGGCACGGTCGGTCAGGCGCCCTCCGGCGGCGTGATGTCGCCGATCGGCTACCTCACCTTCAACTACGACCTCTACGGATACCCCACCGCCACCGAGCGGATCATCCCGCGCGCGGTCACGCTGCTCGACTTCACGCCTGGCGGTCCCGACCTGGCCGGCCAGGTCGGCCCGCTGGTCACCGGCAGCGCGGCGAGCAACGGCGTCGGCGACATCGGCGGCACGCCGCTGGCCTGCACCGAGACGCTCGCGCAGCAACTCCTGCAGCCGTGCCAGCAGCAGGGCAGCGAGATCCACGCCGAGTCGGGCGACGCGTTCATCTACGGCGGCCCTGCCAACGACGTGATCTACGGCGACGGACAGAACGACACGATCATCCTCGGCTACGGCGACAGCTGGGTCTCGGGCGGTCGCGGCGACACCTGCATCATCGGCGGCGGCGGACGCTGCCTGGCCAGCCGCAACAGCTCCAGCTACGGCGAGCCGCTGTATGGCATCGCGCCGGTGCCGGCATCCGAGCTGTCGCAGACCATCAGCACACCGGGCAACGCGCAGCAGGCTGAGATCAACGTGGCGGGCGCGCTGCGCTGGACCGCCGTGCTGGTGCCGTACAACTGGGATCCGGCGGCGAACGGCAGCCCGAGCTTCGCGGCTGGCTGCGCGCCGAACGACAAGACCTGCCCGTACTACCAGCCGCGTTACGGCCACAACATCATCTACGGCGGCTGGGGCGACGGCGTGATCCACGGTGGGCCGGGACAGTCCGCGCTGTCGGGAGCCGAGGCTCCCGAGGTCGGGTACGCCGACAACTTCGACATGAACGGCAACGCGGTGAATACCGCGCCGATCGAGACAGACTGGTACCACCCGTTCAACCCGGGCAACGCGATGGGCTGGGTGCCGATCACGACCACCGCACCGGGCAACGCCGGCCGCGCCGAACAGATCGGCAAGGCGTCGTACTTCAACGTCAACGACCCGCGCCGTCAGATCTGGCTGAACGCCGACGTGGTGAACCCGAACCCCGGCGTCTACAACCCGCTGGATTGCGAGTGGGCCGCCGGCAGCACGCCGCAGCAAGCCGGATGCCTGCCCTTCTTCCTCACCTTCGACCCGACCGATGCGGGCATGCCGCTGGACACCACCTGGTATCCGGGCACCGGCGACCCGCAGATGCCGACCACCGGTGACAAGGCGATCTTCGGCGACCTCGGCAACGACTGGATCGTAGCCGGAATGGGCCGGGTGCGAGTGTATGCGGGCACCGGCAACGACGTGGTCGACCTGCGGGCCAGTACGTTCGAGGACGGCGGCCTGAACGACGGCCCGGTGCCGAACCTGGTCGATAACGGCAACGGCACCTTCAGCCTGCCGACCGGCAACGACGTGTACGGAACCCCGGCATGGGAGGCGCTGGCGTACGGCGGTGCTGGGCAGGACATCTTCTTCGCCGGCACCGGTGGCGACCGGCTGATCGACTGGGTCGGCAACCACAACAGCTACTACGTGCCGTTCTCGCCGTTCGGCATGCCGACGATCAGCCGCACGCTGCAGCCGGCGCTACCGGTGTTCCTGTACGCGCTGTCGGCCAGCGACGGCGCCGATCAGACGCTTCAGTTGCGCTACGCGGCGTACGACACGACCTACAGCGGCATCGCGTCGCGCAATGGCGAGCCGTACGGCGAGCTCGGGCTGACGCTGCAGCACGACGCCGGCTGGCACCAGCAGGCGGGCCCGCCGTTCAACCCGATGCCGGAGAACCTCGGCGGGGTCGGCATCGACGTGCACAAGACGGCGAACATCAGGCCGTTCGCCTCGCCGAACACCCCCGGCCCGGTGATGAACACGCCCTGCCCGTGCATGCCGACCGACCGCATCGCCGTCGGCAAGGCCATCGACGCCGCGAACCCGTCGAACCCGACCGTCGCGGAGGAGGCGAGAGTGGCGCCGGGCGAGACCCTCGCGGTCGGCCACCCGCTGGTCTTCACCTACCTCGTCACCGACCCGGGTAACAACCCGCTGCACATCATCTCCATCGTCGATGACAATGGCGGGGGAGCGCCGTTCACGCCGGTGTACGTCTCGGGTGACACCAATGGCAATGGGCTGCTCGATCCGGGGGAGACCTGGCTCTACACCTCGGCCGGTGCGCTCGGAGCGCCTGCCGCGGCACTGCTCGGCACGCACGAGAACACCATCACCGTGGTCGGCTACGACGCGACGAACCACCTGACGGTGACGGCGTCCTCGCAGTCCTTCTACACCGGTATCGTGCCCGACCTGCAACTCGTGAAGGCGATCGACGCGCTCGATCCCCAGCACCCGACGGCAGCAGAGGATGCCAACACCGCGCCCGGCCCCACCGTGCTGGTCGGCGCGACGATCACGTTCTCGTATCTGCTCACCGACATCGGCAGCCAGAGCCTCACCGTCGTGAACATCGTCGACGACGCCGGCATCCCGGGTAACACGCACGGGCCGTCCCTCGCGGGCGGGCAGCTCACGCCCGATCTCGTGTCGTGTAACGGCGGCAGCTACAACGTCGGCGACACGAACTGCAACGGCGTCCTCGATCCCGGCGAGGGTTGGGTCTACCTGTGGACCACCACCGCCCAACTCGGGCAGCATCTGAACACTGCTGTTGCGACGGTGACCGCGGGCGTGCGCACCATCACCGCCACCGACATCGCCGTGTACACCGGAGTCGGGCCGAGCATCGGGCTGCACACCGCGGTGAACGCAGTAGTGCCCACCGCCCCGACCCCGTACGAGGATGCCAACACCCCGCCGGGCGCCTACGTGACGGTCGGCAACGCCGTCGTCTACACCTATCTGGTGACGAACACCGGCCCGGTGGCGTTGACCAACGTGGTCGTCACCGACACGACGCACGGATTCCACCCGGTCTGCGCCGTGACCGGCGGCTGCACCGGCATCCTGCAGCCCGGTGCGACCTGGCTGTACACCTCGGCCGGCGTGCTGACCATCACCGCGATCGCGGGGCTGCATCCCGACCAGTCCACGGTCACCGCGCAGACGGTGCCGACGCCGACCCAGTCCGTCACCGCGAGCGACCCGACCTACTACACCGGCGCCGTCACGGGCGGTGTGGCCATCAGCAAGGCGGTCAACGGCACGCTCGGAACCTCCTCGGGCAGCCCTCTATACGTGGTCGCCGGTAGCACGGTCGTGTTCACCTATCAGGTGACCCGCCCGACCGGTCTGACCATTCCGGGTTCGGCCCTGACGATCACGGACGACAACGGCAACCCGTCCAACCCGGCCGGCTTCTTCCACCCGGTGTATTCCTCCGGTGACAGCAACGGTAATGGCATCCTGGACAAGAAGGAGGTGTGGGCATACACCTCGGCTGCCTCCACCGCCGCCCAGGGCTTGAACTGCAACACCGTGCTGCTGGTGGCCACGGTCGGCGGAACCACGTACACCTCCACCGGCACCGCGTGCTACTTCGGCACGGCGCCGAGCATCCAAGTGCAGAAGTTCACCGACGGCGTGCACGACACCGCGTCCACCCCGCTCTACCTGCCTGTCGGCTCGCCGGTCACCTGGACCTACCAGGTGACGACCTCCGGCAACGTCCCGGTGAAGGTCACCGGCGTCCGCGACGACAACGGCGGTGGCACGTCGTTCACCCCGGCGCCCGTGCTCGTCACGTTCAACGGCGCCTCATACAACGCGGGCGACGTCAACCACAACGGACTGCTCGATCCCGGTGAGATCTGGCAGTACACGTCGGCCGGTGTCGTCACCGCTCCGGCCCGGGCCGGCAGCTACGCCAACACCGTGACCGTCACCGCCACCGAGCCGCACGTCGGCACCGCGCTCACGGCGACGGACTCGAGCTACTACTACGGCTCCACCAGCAGCCTCACGATCACCAAGGCGGTGAATGCGGCCGACCCGCTGCATCCGACCCGGTTCGAGACCGCGGGCAGCGCTCCCGGCCCGATCCTGCTCGCCGCCTCGACGGTCACCTGGAGCTACCTGGTCACGAACACCGGCACGACATCACTGGACGTGGTCGGCCTGATGGACGACGGCGGCGGATGCCCCGGCTGCGGCTTCGGTGTCGCCCCGGTTATGGACCCCGGTGGCTTCATCTCCGGCGACACGAACGACAATGGAATGCTCGACCCCGGTGAGACGTGGCTGTTCGAGGCCACTGGAACGGTGCCGCTCGGGCAGTACACGAACACCGCGACGGTGCTGGCCAACGTGCCGAGCGAACCGAACCTGTCGAGCACGTGCGCCGACACTTCGGTGCAGTTGTGCGCCACGACGTCCGCGAACCTGTTCGGAACCGCGCCCGGCATCACGGTCACGAAGGAGTTGGGCGGCCAGGTGGAGCGCAACCCGAACGCACCGCTGATCGTCGCGGCAGGCGGCACCGACACGTTCACCTACCTGGTGTCCGTGACCACAGGCAGCCCGCTGCAGAACATCACCATCGTCGACGACAATGGCGGGTCGGCGAGCCCGCTGCACCCGGTGCCGGTGCTCGGGTCCGACGGCATCCACAACATCGGCGACACCAACGACAACGGGCAGCTCGACCCCGGTGAGGTGTGGCAGTACACCGCATCCCGCGTGGCGCCGGTCGGCTTCTACTCGAACGTGATCCTGGTCTCCGGAACGACTCTCGGGGCGACCCCGACCACGGTCTGGGCGAACGACCTCAACTACTCGTTCGGCTACCAGCCCGTGGTGACGATCGACAAGGCGGTGGACGCGCTCGACCCGTGGCATCCCACCACCATTGAGGATGCCAACACCCAGCCGGCCAAGGAACTGCTCGTCGGTCAGAACGCCGTCTGGACCTACCTGGTCACCAATACCGGCAACTGCCCCGTGTCGATCACGTCTCTAATCGACAACAACGGCGGGGGATCAGCCACGCCGTTCAGCCCGCAGCCCGTTCTCGTCACCTACAACGGCGTGCAGTACAACGTCGGCGACACCAACCACAACGGGCTGCTCGACATCGGAGAGACCTGGTTGTTCCAGGCCACCACCACCGTGCTGCCCGGTGCCTACAAGAACACGGCCACCGTGCTCGTCACCCAGCCCACCACCGCGCAGACCGCGACGGCGAGCGACGTGGCCGGCTATTACGGTGAGGCTGCCGGCGAAGGCTTCACGCTCGGCTACTGGAAGAACCACGTCGGCTCGTGGCCGGTCAACGCGGACGGATCGTTTGTGTTCGCGCCCACCCTGCTGGTGACGGCAGTGTTCGGTCCGCTTCCGTCCGCCTACTCCGGAATGACGCTCCTGCAAGGACTGAACGTCGGCGGCGGAGGCATCAACGCGCTGCTGCGGCAGGCGATCGCCGCGCTGCTGAACACCACGAGTCAGTTCATCGACTACCCGTACACCGCGACACAGCTGATCGCCGCAGTGGACGCTGCGCTGGCCGGCGGCAACGCGACCGCGATCGACAACCTGCAGACCCAGCTCAACTCTTGGAACAACGCCGAGGCCGGCCTCGTTCCGCCGACGCTCGGCACGACCCTTCTCGCGGCCGCATCGCCTCAGATCGCGACATCGACGCAGCCGTTGACGGCGAGCGAACTCGCGCCGGTGGTCGCCGAAGCAGAAGCCGACTGGGCCGCCCACGGTGCCGACCTCGCGACGCTGAACGCCACCCGATTCGTGATCACCACGCTGCCCGGCGGCGAATACGGCGACACCATCGGAACGACCGTCTATCTGGATGCCGACGCCGCCGGATTCGGCTGGTACACCGATACCACGAATGCCGCGTTCGCCGCAGACGGCGGGGACCTCATCGCGCAGGCCGGCGGCGCCGCGTTCGGCCGGGTCGACCTGCTCTCCGTGCTGCTGCACGAGATCGGACACCGCCTCGGCCTGTCCCACGGAGTCAGCGCCGCCTACGGAGATGTGATGCTGCCGACGCTAACCGCAGGGCTGCGACGGCTGCTCCCGCAACAGGCCGGATCCGTCTCGGCGGTTTCGACGGTCGGATCCACAGGTGGCAGTGCCGAGGAGCCGAGCGCAGACATTTCGGCCGCGGTATCCCTGCGCGCCACGGGCGCACACGGAAGAGCCATCACGAACCCTGCGGCGAGTGGCGTCGAAGACGGCTCACTGGGTTCTACGCCCGCGCGAGAAGCAGGGCCGGCTGCCGCCTCTCCCGCGCTGCCCGCTCCGACTCGCACGACAAGCGGCGTCACCGAGGAGTCGCCGTCGTTTCCCACCCCACTCGCGCTGCTTGTGATAGGCCTTGCGCTGCTCGGTCTCGGCGTACGGCGCGCCCGGCCGCGACGGCGACGCGAGACCGGCCGCTCCCGCTGACGTCGCCACGCGACGCAGCCTCCCGCCTTCGCGCGCGGAACATTCCCTCGCCGCCACCGGAGCTACGGCACCACGACCGCTTAAACTTGCGCCATGAAGACACCGGCGCTGGGCTGGGTCGGTCAGTTGCTTCGCCCGAAGTCGGCACCGATTCCGTGGAGCCTCGCGGTGCGCATGGGTATCGCCATTGTGACTCCTGTAGCCGTGGGTATGGCACTGAACGAACTCGGAATCGGCCTGCTGGTTTCGATGGGCGCGATGGCTGCGTCGCTGTCTGATCAAGGCGGGCGCTACCGGTCACGAGTGCGACGGCTGAGCACGGTCGCCATTGCGGGCGCATCCGGGTTCGCGATCGGCGGCCTCGTGCTCGGGCGCGGCCCGCTCGGGGTTGCAGCGGTGCTCGTGGCCGGGCTGATCTGCGGCCTGGTGAGTGTGCTCAGCAACGTGGCATCCGTTGCGAGCCTGCAGTTTCTGATCTACCTGATCATCGCCTCACGCGTGAGCTTCATCGGCGGCGAGTGGTGGCTGCCGCCGTTGCGTTACCTGCTGGGCGGTGCCTGGGCGCTGCTGTTGTCGCTTGTGACAGGCGTCGGCCGGGTCACGATGCCGGAGTGTACTGCGGTGGCAGCGGTGTTCCGTTGCCTCGCTGCGCTGATGGAGACCTCGGGCGGTGAAGGAGTCGCCCAGGCGCGCCAGGCGCTGACCGCCGCGATGAACACGGCCTATGACACGGTCGTCACCTTTCGGGCGCGGGCAGGCGGCCGAGACAGCAGGGTACGCAGGCTCGCGGCTCTGCTGAACGCCGCCACTCCGATCGTTGAGGCGACGATGGTTTTGATCCGAAACCGCAGCCTGATTCCGGCGGAGTTGTCTGCATCGGTGCGGCAGGTGGCCGACCACGTGCTCGATGGGAGCGCCCCGCGACAGAGCGACGGGCAGCGCTCGGAGGATGCGCCGACGACGACCGCCATCCGATCATTGGTCGGGTCGACCGCGGCGCTCGCAGAGTTGGAGCGACGCGTTGGTGTGGTCTTCGGGATCCTGTCGGGAGCTTCGCCGGGTGAACCGGCGCTGCGATCGAGGCCGAGACTCCATGATCGGATGCTGTCGCTGCGCGACGCCGTCACAGGAGGTGCGACCACCTGGCTGCCGATACTGCGCCTGGTCTTGTGTCTGGGAGTGGCCGAGGTCGTCGCGGCGGCGCTGCCGCTCGAGCACAGCTACTGGGTTACCCTGACGGTCGCGGTCACGCTCAAGCCGGACTTCGGTTCCGTGTTCGCACGCGCGGTGCAGCGCGGGCTCGGCACCATCGTCGGCGTGCTGATCGGCACAGTTGCGCTTGTCTTCGTGCCGTACGGCCTGCCGATCCTGATCGTCATGGCGGCGTTCGCCGTTCTGCTGCCGATCAGCATCCGGCGCAACTACGGCATGTTCGCAACCTTTCTCACCCCGCTGATCGTTCTCCAACTCGACCTGGTGAACCGCGGCGACCAGCAGCTGGTGCTCTCCAGGGTGACGGACACCGCGATCGGCTGCGCCATCGTGCTTTTGGTCGGCTACCTGCCGTGGCCGGGGTCGTGGCGCTCGCGCACCGTGATCGGTGAGCGCATCGCAACGGCGCTCGACGAGGTGACCATCTATCTGCGGGTCGCGTTCGATGCGGATGCTGACCCCCGCTCGGGTGCCGGGCCCACGCCGGGCCCGACGCCGCGGCCCATGTCTCGCCCCGCCATGCGTTCTGCTGCGCGCCGCCGTGCGTACCGGCGACTGTCCGACGTGAGAACAGCGCTGCAGCAGGCGCTCGCAGAGCCGCCACCGACCAGCACGCGCGCATCCGCCTGGTGGCCGGCCATCGTTGCGCTGGAACGTCTCACGGATGCGATCACCGCAGCGGCGACCCGCGTGGCGCTGGGCGGGCAGGCACCACCAGAGCCGGCGGCACGCTCCGTTGTGGCGGCAATGGACGAGCTGTCGGCCGCTCTCCACGAGGGCAGGAGCCCTGCGGAGCCCGTGCTGCCGGAAGATCCGCAATTGGCCGGCGTCGTCATCGAGCTTCAGACCGCGTGGTCGGTGCTGGCCGAGCCGGACGCGCAGGTGAGCGGCAAACGCTAGGCGCTGCGAGGCATCCGCTAGGCTGTGCGCTGTGTCTTGCCACACGTCGTGTTGTTGTCGCTGAGGCTTAAGCCTCGCTGCTGACCCGTCGTGCGCGCGCCGACATCACCTCAACGTCAAGGAAACAGACATGAACGTCGCTGACAGCATTCTCGATCTCATCGGCAACACGCCGCTCGTGCGGCTGCACCGCGTGACGGATGCCGTCGCCGCCACCGTGCTCGTGAAGGTCGAGTATCTGAACCCGGGCGGCTCCGCGAAGGACCGCATCGCAACGCGGATCATCGACGCGGCCGAGCGCGAGGGCCTGCTGAAACCGGGCGGCACCATCGTCGAGCCGACGAGCGGCAACACCGGTGTCGGGCTCGCCCTGGTAGCTCAGCAGCGCGGCTACCGTTGCGTTTTCGTGTTGCCGGACAAGGTCGGCGAGGACAAACGCAATGTGCTCACCGCGTACGGCGCGGAGATCGTGGTGACTCCGACATCCGTTGCTCCTGAACACCCTGATTCGTATTACAGCGTGTCGGATCGGCTGGCAGCAGAGATTCCTGGGGCGTTCAAGCCGAACCAGTACTTCAACCAGAACGGTCCGCTCAGCCACTACGAGACGACGGGCCCTGAGATCTGGCGTGACACCGACCAACGGGTGACCCACTTCGTCGCAGGCGTCGGAACGGGCGGCACGATCAGTGGCACCGGTCGGTTCCTCAAGGAGGCATCCGCTGGTCGGGTTCGCATCATCGGTGCCGACCCGGAGGGTTCGGTGTACTCGGGCGGAACCGGCCGACCGTATCTGGTCGAGGGCGTCGGCGAGGACTTCTGGCCGGGCGCCTACGACCCATCCGTCGTCGACGAGGTCATCCCGGTGACGGATGCTGAGTCGTTCGCGATGACCAGAAGGCTCGCCCGCGAAGAGGGCCTGCTCGTCGGCGGCTCGAGCGGCATGGCGGTAGTCGCGGCACTGAAGGCTGCCGCAACGCTGAGTGCACAGGACATCGTCGTCGTGCTGCTGCCGGATGGCGGGCGCGGCTATCTCGGCAAGATCTTCAACGACAAATGGATGCGTTCCTACGGCTTCAGCGACGTCGCAGACGAGGCGACGGTGCGTGACATCGTGGCGACGAAGACCGGTGCCCTGCCGGATCTCGTTCACGCGCATCCGAGCGACACGGTGCGAGACGTGGTACAGATCATGACCGAGTACGGCGTGTCCCAGTTGCCGATCCTCAGCGCGGAGCCGCCCGTGGTCATCGGCGAGGTGGTCGGCGCGCTCGACGAGCGCGTGCTGCTTGAGCAAGTCTTCGCCGGCCAGGCGCAGATGGGTGACAAGGTCGGCGACTTCGCCGGAGATCCTCTGCCGCTGATCGGCGTGAACGAGCCTGTTTCGGCTGCTCGCTCCGCTCTCGGTGCTGCCAACGCGCTGTTGGTGACGGATGCCGGCAAGCCCGTTGCCGTGCTCACCCGCCACGACCTGCTCAGCTTCGTGAGTGCGTGACAGCTGGTCGAGTAACGAGCGCCTGTCCCTGAGCTTGCCGAAGGGCGAGTGTATCGAGACCCCATCACAACGCATCTGTGACAGTCGATGACCGTACACGGGCTGGCCGACAGCTCAACTGGACGAGAATGGTCGTACAACGCAAGGAGCAAAATGACTGACGGTTTCAACGGTGCTGGATTCAACGGTGCCGGTTTCAACGGTGCCGGTTTCAACACCCGCGCTATCCATGCAGGGCAGGCGTTCGACCCGACGACCGGTGCGATCATCCCGCCGATCTATCAGACGTCGACGTTCGTGCAAGACGGCATCGGCGGGCTGCGCGGCGGTTACGAGTACAGCCGCAGTGCCAATCCAACCCGCTCAGCACTGGAATCCTTGTTGGCCTCGCTCGAGGGCGGCTCCCATGCGTTCTCATTCGCGTCCGGTCTCGCCGCAGAGGATGCTTTGCTTCGCGCTACGCTTCGCCCGGGTGACCACGTTGTGCTCGGCGGCGATGTCTATGGCGGCACCCACCGACTGATCAATCGGGTGCACGGAGACTGGGGCGTGCGTAACACCCCTGTCGAACTGACAGATGTTGTAGCCGTGCGGGCAGCGCTTTCGACCGAGAACACGAAGCTCGTGTGGATCGAAACACCGAGCAACCCGCTGATGAAGATCACAGACATCGCGGCGCTCGCCGAACTCGCCCACACCGTCGGGGCGCTGGTCGTCGTCGACAACACTTTCGCATCCCCCGCGCTGCAGCAACCGTTGGCGCTCGGCGCCGACGTTGTCGTGCACTCGACCACGAAGTATCTCGGCGGCCACTCCGATGTGATCGGCGGCGCGGTCATTCTGAACGACGCCGACCTCGCCGAGAAGATCGGCTTTCAGCAATTCGCGGCCGGCGCCATCTCCGCCCCAATGGATACCTGGCTCACCATTCGAGGCATCAAGACTCTTGCCGTGCGCATGCAGCGCCACACCGAGAACGCGCAGGCGATCGCGGAACATCTGGATGCGCATCCGGCGATCGATGCGGTGTACTACCCGGGCTTGCCCTCACATCCCGGACACGAGCTGGCCGCACGACAGATGAGCGGGTTCGGCGGGATGCTGTCCGTGTCACTCGCCGGCGGAGAAGCAGCCGCGCGCTCGTTCGCGGAGTCGACGCGGGTGTTCCAGCTGGCGGAATCGCTCGGCGGTGTCGAGTCTTTGATCGGCTACCCGTCTGAGATGACGCACGCATCGGTGAAGGGCACACCGTTGGCGATCTCGCCGAGCGTCGTGCGCCTGTCGGTCGGCATCGAGTCGATCGGCGACTTGATCGCCGACCTCGACCAGGCGCTGGCTGCTGCCACGAGTTGACGCACTGAACGGGCTGTATCGCGCCGCACAGCGAGTTCCCGCGACCCGTCACGATTGGCGGGAAAGGGCCCAGAATCCGCGCCAAACGTGACGGGTCGCGGCCGGAAGGTCACGATTTCGGTGGGCGGCGCGCGCCAGCGCCACTTCAGGTGTCGTGCGCCAGTCCAACTGGCGCACGCTACATGAACTGGCGCACGCCGCCACGCTTCACGACCACGTAAAGTCGAAGCTGTGACAGCTGACAAGACCACCGCCGAGCGCTCCGGCAATTCCGGGCGCCCTGCGCGTTCCGCCAAGCCAGCAGGCGTTTTCGGCCGCGAATACCTCTGGATCAGCATCGGCATGTGCGCCCTCGTGACGCTGGCTGCGTTCGAGTCGATGGCCGTGACGACCATCATGCCGATGATCAGCGTGGAGTTGAACGGCGCCTCCGTCTACGCTCTGGCATTCGCGGGGCCGCTCGCGGTCGGCGTGGTCGGGATGGTGCTGGCCGGCAATTGGTCGGACCGCAGCGGTCCGCGTGGCGCGCTCTACGCATCCGCTGTGTCGTTTGTCGTCGGGTTGGCGATCGTCGGTACGGCGTCCGACATGGCGATCTTCATCGTCGGACGGCTCGTGCAGGGGCTCGGCGCCGGCGGGTTGACGGTCGCGCTGTACGTCATCATCGCGCGGGTGTATCCGCCGGTGCTGCATCCACCGATCTTCGCTGCATTCGCAGCTGCCTGGGTTGTTCCATCGATGGTCGGTCCGCTGATCGCCGGGCTCGTCGCCGACTATGTCGGCTGGCGCTGGGTCTTCCTCGGTGTCATTGCGCTGGTCTTCGTGGCCGCCGCGATGGTGATTCCGGCGTTGAAGTCGCTGGTGCAGGAGCCCAGCACCACACCGCCTGTTCCGTGGAATCTCGGCCGGATTTGCTGGGCGGTGCTCGCTGCGGCAGCCGTGCTCGGTCTCAACCTCAGCGCGGATGCCGCGGGTCTGATCTTCTGGATCGGCCCGATCGTTGCGATCGTGGTCGCCGTCATCGCCTTGCGTCCGTTGTTGCCGCGCGGCACACTGCGTCTTCGTGCCGGGCTGCCTGCCGTGATCGTGATGCGTGGCCTGTTGGCCGGCTCGTTCTTCGGCGCCGAGGTCTACATCCCTTATATGCTTACGAAGGAATATGGTTTTGTCGCGGCCGGAGCCGGGCTTGCGCTGACCGCATCGGGGGTGACCTGGGCCGCGGGATCCTGGGTACAGAGCCGATATGCGACGCAATTGCCGCACGTGCGCAGCTTTCGGATAGGCGCGTCGATGTTGTCTGTCGCCGTTCTGCTCGCAGCATTGACGGCGGCCTTGTCACTGCCGCCGGCGCTTGCGATCGCCGGCTGGGCGATCGGCGGGGCCGGTATGGGGTTGATGTACCCGCGCACAAGCGTGCTGACGCTTGAGTACTCGACGGTTGAAAACCAGGGCTTCAACAGTTCCGCGTTGAGCATCGCCGATTCGATCGGCGCGTCGATCGCGCTGGCAGCTACCGCGATCGTGTTCGCCATTCTGCTGCCGCTCGGCGGCGCGTGGCCGTTCGCGGGCTGTTTCGCGTTGACCACGGTGCTTGCGCTGGTCGCGCTCGCCGCGTCACCGCGGGTCGCCCAGCGGAACTGAACGACCTGCGTCGGCAGTCTGCGTTCGCGATGCGACTGGGCTGGAAGACGATCACGACGACGATCACGGTGGCTCGCCGACCACGGTGTGCGGAAGCCGGGCGCCCGGCTACCGGCTTCCGCGGATCGTGATCGGTTTGCGGGTATCCGACAAGACGGAACAGGACGGCGTTCAAGACCGCGTTCAGGACCGCGTTCAGGACCGCGTTCAGGACCGCGTGCATAATGGGGGGACAACCAGCGGTGTGACCGTGCACACCCGGAAAGGCGGCCGAGCGTGAGCAAGGATTCCGGTACCGGCCGAGCGCCGAACCTCCGCGATGTCGCGCGCCTCGCTGGGGTCTCGCATCAGACCGTGTCGCGCGTCTTGAACCACCACCCCTCGCTCCGGCCCTCGACAGAAGAGCGGGTGCTGCGGGCGATGGAGACGCTGCACTACCGCCCGAATCGGGCGGCACGCATGTTGGTGACCAGCCGCTCACGCACCATCGGTGTGCTGGCCGCGGCCAGCGGGTCATATTATGGGCCGGCCAGCAGCATCAACGGCATCGAGGATGCGGCACGAGCTGCGGGCTACTACGTCTCGATTGCAAACCTCGACGCCTTCGAGCGCGAGTCGATCACGGCGGCGGTGGATCACTTGATGGCTCAGGCCGTCGAGGGAATTGTCATCATTGCGCCGCAAACGCGCGTGTCCGATGCGATCGCCGAGCTCTCACTCGGCGTTCCGTTCGTCACGTTGCAGTCGGCCCATAGTGCTGACCGCCACACCATGATGGTCGACCAGTCGGCCGGCGCGCAGTCGGCAATGCAGCACCTGATCGATTTGGGCCATCGTCACATCCTTCATCTGGCGGGGCCGCAGGACTGGTTCGAGGCAGAGGCCAGACTGCGCGGCTATCTGACCGCGCTGGAGTCGAGCGGTCTGCAGAGGATGGAGCCGGTCTTCGGCGACTGGACCGCTGATTTCGGCTACCACGCCGGCCGCGAGCTCGTGCTTCGGCGTGATTTCACGGCGGTGTTCTCATCAAATGATCAAATGGCACTCGGTCTGATCCATGCGTTCCATGAGGCGGGTCGCTCCATCCCCTCAGACATCAGCGTCGTTGGTTTTGACGACATCCCAGAGGCGGCGCACTTCTGGCCGCCGCTGACCACGGTGCGCCAGGACTTCGCGCTTCTGGGCAAGCGTTCGATCGCGCTGTTGCTGCGCGAGTTGGAGGACGGGACCAACTCGAATAAAGACGCCATTGTCCCTGAACTTATCGTGCGGGAATCGGCGGCACCGGCCGCCTGACTCACCCGGCGTGCACGTGTTCAGAGCGCGCGAGGCGGTGCGTTCAAATGACGTGAATCGGTCTCCCATCGTAATTGATTGGTTGTTGTGTTATCGTTCACATCGAAGCAGGCTGACTACGAGCCCGACGTGGATTTACGGCATGGGAGGTGCAACGCCGATGGGTATTGCACACAAGTTCTCGCTGGCCACTCGGTTGCGCGCCCAGGCATTGGCTTATCTCGCCCGCACAGTTCGACAGACGTGAGGGTAATCGGCTGCAAGGCCGCGAAGTAGCAACAAATAGGGATATCCACTCGAGGAGGAAAGATGTCTGAAAGTACCAAGTTCGACACGGAAGTGGCTCCGGAACGCAAAGCCTTGTCGCGGCGGCGCCTCCTTCGCAATGTTGGAGTAATGGGCATCGGAGCGCCGGCTGTGGTCGCATTGCTCGACGCATGCACCGG
The DNA here is from genome assembly GCF_030866825.1 of Rathayibacter sp. SW19. Classification (NCBI taxonomy): domain Bacteria; kingdom Bacillati; phylum Actinomycetota; class Actinomycetes; order Micrococcales; family Microbacteriaceae; genus Rathayibacter; species Rathayibacter soli. The sequence goes on along the minus strand of NZ_CP133020.1, from coordinate 3,814,182 downwards.
CACGACCAGCGCAAATGCAACGACCTCGGCTGGCGGCGGAACGTATCCCGGTCACAAGAAGTACAACTTCACTCTCGTCAACCACGTGACGACGAACTCCTTCTTCACTCCGACACGGTTCGGTGCGGAAGATGCGTGCGCACTGCTGGGGTGCAGCTACAACTGGACCGGATCTGCGAACTCGATCGTGTCCGAAATGGTCAACGCCATGAACAGTGCGATCACCTCGAAGTCCGACGGCATCGGTGTGCCCGTGATCGACCCGAGCGCTTTCACCTCACCGACCGAAAAGGCGTTGGCCGCGGGGATTCCGGTGGTCGCCTATAACGCAAATCCGCCCGTGGGCAGTGACACTCCCGTGATGTCGTACATCGGGCAAGATAACAACGCCGCAGGTGTCGCTGCCGGCCAGCGCATCCTGAAGCAAGTGAAGTCCGGGGACACCGTGGCGTGCATGATTGCCACGCCCGGTACCGGCAATATCCAGCCGCGCGCTGACGGCGCGAAGAGCGTTCTGGAACCCGCCGGTATCAACTATGTGCAGGTTGCGACGGGTGCAGCCGAAGGTGCCGAGTTGTCGGCGGTTGAAGCCTGGTTCCAGGGGCATCAGTCGGCGAAGTTTCTCTACGCGGTCGACTCCGGCAGCGGGATCGCGGTCGCCCAGACGGTCGCGAAGTTCGCCTCGACCGGGGTCAAAGGCTCGGGCTGGGATGTCGGCACCCCGACGCTGCAACAGGTGAAAAGCGGGAAGCTCGATTTCACTATCGATCAGCAAGCCTATATTCAGGGTTTCCTGCCAATTCTCCAATTGTTCCTGTTCAATGTTTCGGGTGGCCTGATGGCGCCCGTCAACACGAATACGGGCCTCAAGTTCGTGACCGAGAGCAACGTCGCGCCATACACGAAGACCAACAATCGCTTCGAAGGCTCCTCCAGCAAGGCACAAACACTGCCCTCGCCGACGTCGATCCAGAGCTGACAATGAGTTCGTCCGTGTCCCCTGCTGTGCCGGGCGGTACGCGCCGCCCGGCACCGGCGCCGCCTCGCGGCGGCTTCCGATGGCGTCGGGTTTTCCGAGCTCAGGAGTCGGTGATCGCCCTCATCGGGATCGCGCTGATCGTCTTCTTCAGCGTGGCGACGACCTCCTTCGGCACGATGTCCAATGTGTCGACCGTGTCAAGCTATGTCGCGCCCATCCTGCTGGTCGCCGTCGCGGAGGTCCCGGTGCTCACCCTCGGTGAGATCGACCTGTCGGTCGGCGGGGTGTATGTGCTTGCGCCGTTTCTGGTCGTTTACCTGAACAGCCTGGGCCTTCCCGTTGTCGTCGCCATCATCGTGACGTTGCTCATCTCGATCGCTATCGGCTGTCTCAACGGCTTGATCACCGTGTTGTTGAAGGTTCCGTCGTTCATCACGACGCTGGGCATGGTGTTCGCCCTCGAGGGCATTGTGCTCCTGGGATCGAATGGCATCCAGATCAATCCGGCTGGGGAGGGGGCCATCACACAAGTCCTCGGCGGTTGGGAGTACTCGTCGATACTGTGGGCGCTGGGCATCGGCGTGGTGCTCCATATCGTGTTCAAACACACGACATTCGGGCTACATAATGTCGCTGTCGGCGGCAACCAAACAGCGGCGGGCGAGGCCGGAATCCGGGTCGGTGCGGTCAAGGTGGCCTGCTTCGCGATCTGTGCCTTGCTCGGTGGGTTCCTCGGACTGTTAGACGGCTACCGGATCGGCAGTCTGAACCCCGGCACCGATGGGCTGACCCTGATGTTCTATGGAGTTGCAGCCGCTGTCGTCGGTGGAACGGCGCTGACGGGTGGACGCGGCACGATGATCGGGGCCGGAATCGGTGCGATCGTCTTGGGTGTGCTGCAAGACGGGTTCAACATCATGGGCGTCAATGCGTTCGCGTATCAGTTGGTCCTGGGGCTGGCGATCCTGGCCGCAATGGTCCTGAACATCCAGATGGATCGCATCCGCTCGCATGATAAGCCCGTGCCCGCGAGGGCGCCCTCCGGAGGGCAGGATAGCGGCGCTGGCGCGTCACTGGTCGGCTCGGGTCCGCCCGGCACAAGCTCGCCGCCGGCTCAATGAATGGAATTCCAGCAGAAGATCGAGGGGCCGTGATCCAGGCCGCACGCCGAGGTCGAAGGAGACGCAATGGAACAAGCAGAACGTAGCAACGGTGTGACCGACATCCTGCGCACCGAGGAGGTCGCCAAGAGCTTCGGGCCGGTCACGGCACTGGAGGGGGTGAGCCTTCATCTGGCGCCCGGTGAGGTGCTGGGGCTCGTAGGGTCGAACGGAGCCGGCAAATCGACACTCGTGAAAATTATCACCGGTTACTATCGCCCCGACAGCGGCCAAGTATTCGTCGAGGGCGAGCCAGTCGACTTCCGGTCGGTCGAAGACGCTCGCAAACATGGCATCGAGACGGTGTTCCAAGACCTCGCCCTCGTCGATGAGCTTTCCGTGTATCACAATTTGTTCCTCAACCGGGAGGCGACGGTCGGCGGCCCATTCCGGTTCCTGAACAATCGACGCATGAAAGAAGAAGCCCGCCAGTATCTATATGACATCCAGGTCCATATCCCGTCGGTGGATGTGCCCGTCGAGAAGCTTTCCGGTGGGCAGAGGCAGGCGATCGCGGTGGCGCGCGCAACCCGGCAGCCGGGTGTGAAAGTTCTGCTGCTGGACGAGCCGCTTGCTGCGATGGGCGCTCGCGAGGCGTCGTTGATCATCGAGCTTGTCAAAAACCTGGCCAAGTCGCGCGGTGTCGCGATGCTGGTCGTCGATCACAACTACACCCATATCTTCGAGCTGTGTGACCGAATCAACGTGATCGAGCAGGGGCGCGTGACGCTCGACAAACGCGTCGAAGACACGTCGTTGAATGAATTGACCGAGTTCATGATCACTTCTTACCGTCAGCAGCTGCAATACGGCACGTAGGCGTCGCTACGCGGACTATGCACAGGTTTCAGGTGCGATCGCTGCCCTTTCGGGCGGCGTCGACCACGGCGACTTGACGGCAATGGCACCGAGTCAAGTAGGATTGGACAGCAATGTGACCGATCACATTTCTGGCCGTTGGTGCACATACGATAAAGGAAGCTGCCGTGAGTACATCCGACCGTGTTCTCGATCCCGTTGCCACCGAGCTGGGTGCCGTCCGCGCGAGCGGGGGCGAGCGTGAACGCTACGTGATCGGTGTCGACTACGGCACGCTGTCGGGTCGTGCCGTCGTCGTCCGAGTCTCCGATGGCGCAGAGCTCGGCACCGCCGTGCTCGACTATTCGCACGGGGTCATGGACACGGTTCTTGCATCGACCGGGGCCGTGCTCCCGCCGGACTGGGCACTTCAGGTGCCAAGCGACTATGTCGACGTGCTGAAGGATGCGGTGCCGGCGGCCGTCGCGGCGGCAGGCATCGATCCGAGTCTGGTCATCGGCATCGGCACCGACTTCACCGCGTGCACCGTGCTGCCCGTGTGTGCCGACGGCACACCGCTGAACGAACTGCGCGAATACGCCGATCGCCCGCACGCCTACGTCAAGCTGTGGAAGCATCACGCCGCGCAGCCGCATGCCGATCGGATCAACGCGCTCGCGGCAGCGCGCCGCGAGAGCTGGTTGCCGCGCTACGGCGGGCTGATCTCCAGTGAGTGGGAATTCGCAAAGGGCCTGCAGCTGCTCGAAGAAGATCCGGAACTGTACGACCGGATGGACCACTGGGTCGAAGCCGCGGACTGGATCGTCTGGCAACTCACCGGGCGCTACGTGCGCAACGCGTGCACAGCCGGTTACAAGGGCATCCTGCAAGACGGCGTGTATCCGAGCCGGGACTTCCTTGCCGCACTCAATCCGGCTTTCGCCGGATTCGCGGACGATAAGGTCGCGCACGAGATCGGACAGCTGGGCGCTGCGGCCGGCACTCTGACCGCTGAAGCCGCAGCGTGGACCGGTCTGCCCGAGGGCATCGCCGTTGCAGTCGGCAATGTCGACGCGCACGTGACGGCGCCCGCAGCCCAGGCGGTCGAACCCGGCCAGATGGTCGCGATCATGGGTACTAGCACGTGCCACGTGATGAACGGCGACCATCTCGCAGAGGTCCCCGGTATGTGCGGTGCCGTCGACGGCGGCATCGTGTCCGGGCTGTGGGGTTACGAAGCGGGGCAGTCCGGAGTCGGCGACATCTTCGCGTGGTATGTGAAGAACCAGGTTCCGGCTCGCTACTATGAGGCCGCTGCGAAGGCCGGACAGAGCATCCATGAGCAGCTCACGGACCTGATCAAAGACCAGCGGGTCGGCGCGCACGGCCTGGTCGCCCTCGATTGGCAGTCGGGCAACCGATCCGTGCTGGTCGACCACGAGCTCTCCGGCGTCGTGCTCGGCACAACCTTGACCACGCGCGCTGAGGAGATCTACCGGGCGCTGTTCGAGGCGACCGCCTTCGGAACGCGGAAAATCGTCGAGACGTTCAACGCATCCGGTGTGCCGGTCACGGAGTTCGTTGTGGCCGGTGGTTTGCTCAAGAACGCGTTCCTGATGCAGACCTACTCCGACATTTTGCGGATGCCCATTTCCACGATCGCCAGCGACCAAGGCCCCGCGCTCGGCTCGGCCATCCACGCAGCAGTCGCAGCCGGCGCGTACCCGGATGTGCGGGCCGCAGGCGCGGCCATGGGCAAGCTGAACCGCAGTGTGTACACGCCGGATGACGCGGCTGCCGCCGCGTACGACCGGCTGTACGCGGAATACACGCTCATCCACGACTACTTCGGGCGCGGAGCCAACGACGTGATGCACCGACTGCGAGCACTCAAACGCGAGGGTGCGGGCGAGGTCGCCGGCACGACGGCGGTCTACGCGGCGTTCGACACGACGTTCGACATGGCGGAGCAGACAGCATTCGAGGTGGAGGTATGAGCGAGTTCGAGCCGGAGATCGAAGTCGCGATCGCGCGGGTGCGCTCCGAGGTCGCACTCCTGCACGGCGAGCTTGTGCGCAACGGCCTTGTGGTCTGGACGGGTGGCAATGTGTCCGGCCGGGTGCCCGGCGCCGACCTGTTCGTGATCAAGCCAAGCGGGGTGGACTACGCCGATTTGACGCCGCAGAACATGATCCTGTGCACCCTCGACGGCGCGGTCGTTCCCGGCACCGCGGGTGCCGAACGGTCGCCTTCGAGCGACACAGCCGCACACGCATACGTCTATCGGCATATGCCGGAGGTCGGCGGTGTCGTGCACACGCATTCGACCTATGCAACCGCGTGGGCAGCGCGCGGTGAAGAGATTCCGTGCGTGTTGACGGCGATGGCGGATGAATTCGGCGGGCCGATTCCGGTCGGCCCGTTCGCGATCATCGGCGACGACTCGATCGGTCGTGGCATCGTCGCAACGCTGACCGGGCATCGCAGTCGAGCTGTGCTGATGCAGAACCACGGACCGTTCACGATCGGCACGGACGCGCGCGACGCAGTCAAGGCCGCGGTCATGGTCGAGGACGTCGCCCGCACCGTGCACGTCGCCCGAGCCGGCGGCGAGTTGCTGCCGATCCCGCAGGATGCGATCGACTCCCTGTACAACCGCTATCAGAACGTCTACGGGCAGCACTCCCCGCTGGTCGAGTAGGCCGCTCGCGGCCGTATCGAGACCCGGTGACCAGGTCTGTTGGTCTCGATACGCTCGTTCCTCGCGACTCGACCATCGGCTACTGGAAGGAATCACATGACCACGCTCAGCACCACTCTCGACCACTATGAGGTCTGGTTCCTCACCGGCAGCCAAGGGCTGTACGGCGAGGAGACGCTCCGCCAGGTGGCGCAGCAGTCGCAGGAGATTGCGGGGGCGCTGGGGGCGGCATCCGCTGTGCCGGTGCGGGTCGTCTGGAAGCCGGTGCTGACCGATTCGGATGCGATCCGACGCGCTGCGCTCGAGGCCAACGCCGCAGACAACGTGATCGGCCTGATCGCGTGGATGCACACGTTCAGCCCGGCCAAGATGTGGATCGCCGGCCTCGACGCCCTGCGCAAGCCTCTGCTGCACCTTCACACGCAAGCCAACGTCGCGCTGCCGTGGGCCGAGATCGACATGGACTTCATGAACCTCAACCAGGCCGCCCACGGCGACCGGGAGTTCGGGTACATCCAGTCTCGGCTCGGGGTGGCGCGGAAGACGGTGGTTGGCCACGTCAACGATCCGGCGGTCGCTGCGAAGATCGGCACCTGGATGCGCGCCGCAGCCGGCTGGGCTGCCACGCACGAGCTGAAGCTCGCCCGTTTCGGCGACAACATGCGCTACGTCGCCGTGACGGAGGGCGACAAGACCGAGGCCGAACTGCGCTTCGGCGTGCAGGTGAACACCTGGGGCGTGAACGAACTTGCGGATGCCGTTGGCGCAGCATCCGACGCCTCGATCGACGCGCTCGTGGCCGAGTATGAAGATCTCTACGACGTTGTTCCGGAGCTGCGACGCCGCGGCGACCGCCACCAGTCGCTGCGCGACGGTGCCGCGATCGAGTTGGGGCTGCGCTCGTTCCTCGGGGCGGGCGGGTTCGGCGCGTTCACCACGAGTTTCGAGGACCTGGGTGCACTCAAGCAGCTGCCAGGCCTCGCCGTGCAGCGGCTGATGGCCGATGGCTACGGCTTCGGTGCGGAAGGCGACTGGAAGACCGCGGTGCTCGTGCGCGCGGCGAAGGTGATGGGCGCTGGGCTGCCGGGCGGTGCCAGTCTGATGGAGGACTACACCTACGATCTGACACCCGGCGGCGAACTGATCCTCGGTGCGCACATGCTCGAAGTGTGCCCGACGCTGTCGAGCGCGAAGCCCACGCTGGAGATCCACCCGCTCGGCATCGGCGGCAAGGACGACCCGGTTCGCCTCGTCTTCACAGCGGATGCCGGCCCCGCGGTCGTCGTCGCTCTGTCGGACATGCGCGAACGGTTCCGCCTCGTGGCGAACGTTGTGGATGTGATCGAGCCGCCACATCCGTTGCCGAAGCTGCCGGTCGGTCGTGCGGTCTGGGAGCCGCGGCCGGACTTCCAGACATCCGCGGCGGCATGGCTGAGCGCGGGTGGCGCGCACCACACGGTCATGTCGACCGCGGTGGGGCTCGAGGTGTTCGAGGACTTCGCCGAGATCGCCCGCACCGAGCTATTGGTGATCGATGAGACGACGACGCTGCGTGCGTTCCAGAGAGAGCTGCGCTGGAATCAGGCGTATTGGCGGTTGGCGCAGGGGTTCTGAGCCGGCTCGAGGTTCGTCTGCACTGTGTGGGGTTGCTGGCGGCGCTTTTGCCCGCGTGACGGTTGCGGCGCCGACTGTTGCGGCGCTGACTGTTGCGGCCGGTACTGACCTGCGCTACAACTGCACAGAAGCAAGCAGGAGCAGAGGTCGTAACGAGGAGGCTAATCATGGCCGAGCTTTCACCCATCCAGCCGTGCCTATGGTTCAACGATCAGGCGCGCGAAGCGATGGAGTACTACGTGAGCGTGTTCCCGAATTCGAGCGTCGGCGGGGTCGTGGAGTACCCAGATGAGGCGCTCGACGAACACTTCACGGGTATGTCCGGCAAGGTGATCAACGGCCAGTTCACCCTGAACGGGGTGGACTTCGTCTGCCTCGACGGTGGACCCCTATTCACCTTCAACGAGTCGATCTCGTTCGTCGTCTCCTGTGCGGATCAGGCGGAGATCGACCACTATTGGGCTGCGCTTTCCCATGTTCCCGAGTCGGAGCAGTGCGGCTGGTGCAAGGATCGGTTCGGCGTCAGCTGGCAGATCATTCCGGAGAACATGGGCGAGCTGACGCGTCGGCCCGAGCAGGTCGCCGTGATGATGAGCCAGAAGAAGATCGTGATCGCCGAACTCGAGAACGCGTAAGAGGTAACGCAAGTTCCGGTGGTCGAGTAGCGAGCGCTAGCGAGCGTATCGAGACCGGCGACCGATGTTTCCCGCTCGCAACCGCCGAGCCCTTCAACACCAACATCGGATTGGCACGATATCCTGCTCGCGTGAGCGACAATCCTGGTGAGGGCGGTGCGCGAAAGCCGGCAACTCTTGCTGACGTCGCCCGCCTTGCCGGTGTATCACAACCCACGGCGTCACGCGTGCTGAACGGCAGCACGAGAAAAGTGAACGAGAGTTACCGGAGGCGAGTGATCGCGTCGGCCGCTGAACTGGGATATGCGCCGAACCTCTCGGCGCAGGCTGTTGCGCGCGGGACTTCGCGGACAATCTCTCTGGTGATCAGTGGCATATCTGACCCGTACTTCTCGCCATGGCCGCGGCCATCATGGCCATGGATGATTCCGAGCTCGCCGGCGTAAAACTCGTTTTCGCGGTCACGGACGAGATGGCGTTGGGCACCGTCACGGCAATTCGCGACCGTGGGTTCCAGATTCCGCGGGTGTGATTCGCGCGACTAGACTGGAAACCGCTTACCGACCGTAGGGGAGCCTAGGTGACTGATCAGGCCGGACCGGTGACACTTACCGATGTTGCGAAACACGCGGGCGTGTCGCTTGCCACTGCATCGCGGGCGCTCAACGGGAGCAAGCGCGTTGTGAACGCTGCGTTGCAGGCGCGCGTGATTGCTGCGGCGACGGAATTGCATTACACGGCCAACGCACAGGCGCAAGCGGTTGCGCGCGGAACCAGTCGTACGGTGGCCGTCGTGCTGGGGGACATCGCGGATCCGTACTTTGCATCAATTGCGGCCGGAGTCATCCGGATTGCAGAAGAGCGCAAATACATGGTCACCATGGCGGCAACCGGAGTGGAGCTTGACCGCGAGTTGTCGACGCTTGCAACGCTCAAAGGTCAGCGACCGCGCGTGCTCATCATGGCAGGGAGCAGGCGGACAGACGAAGAGGCCGATCTGCGTTCGATCGCCGAGCTGGCGGGCGTGGAACGCCTTGGCGGACGGGTGGTTTTCATCGGCTCAGCACCGGACGGATTTCGCGCCGTTCGCGTAGAGAATCAGCTCGGGGGCGCAATGCTTGCCAACGCGCTTGCGGAGATCGGGTACCGGGACTTTGCGATCCTGGCCGGCCCGGAGACTCTCGTCACGCCGACGGTGCGCGCGGCAGGGTTCGCCGAGGCACTCAGTCGCAGGGGGCTCTCTCTCGCGCCCGGCCGGCTTCTCACCGGAGCGTTCTCGCGTCAGGGCGGCTATCAAACCACTCGACAGCTGCTTGACGCCGGTGCTCGCCCAGAATGCATCTTTGCCGCCACTGACGTGATGGCTGTCGGTTCGATGGCGGCCATCCGTGAGCACGGGCTCATTCCAGGAAGAGACATCGGCGTGGCCGGATTCGACGACATCGAAATGCTGCAGGATGTGACACCAGCGCTCACGACGGTCTCGCTCCCGCTGGCCGAGATCGGAGCGCGCGCACTCGAACTCGCGCTGTCAGATGAGGTCGATGAGGCAGACAACCCTCCGATTGAAGGGCACGTCGTTCTGCGGGACAGTACTCCCCGGCTGGGGCAGTAGTCAACGTGTGAAGCGTGGTCGATACTGTGCCAGGCTCCGCCCGATAGCGGTCAGAACTTCACGCCCCCGCTGGCCAGGTCGATCTTCCAGAACCGCTGCGCTCCCGTATGCCAAGCCTGGGGCGAGGGTGGCCATCGCGAGGCCTATTGGGTAATTCCACGGCACGATCAGCCTGATCATGTCAAGTGGGACCGCGAGCGAGAATTAGATCTTGCCATCCTCGTACGTCGGGAGAAAGTGCGTGCAATCTCCATAGGTTGCATGGCGGGGTTGAGTAGTTGGGGCACGGACTGCCGCAGTTCAACCTCGGTGTCAAGACTTGTGCTTTCAAGCCATGGCGACCAGCGCGGCTCTGGAAACGGGATGTTCGGGAGGCAATCCTGCGGTGAAACGCTCGACTTCGCGAGTGGCACTCTCGCCAAGCCGCTGCAGCTCGTTACCGAGCGCTCCTGCGATGTGCGGTGTGATGAACACACCGGGTAGAGACCACAACTCGTGACCGTCTGGAAGCGGTTCCGGATCGGTCACGTCGAGAATGACGCGAATGCCACGTTCGCGCACGCTCTGGGCGAGGGCGGCCTGATCCAGGATCGCAGCACGGGCAGTGTTGATCACTGTCGATCCGATCGGCAGCAGTTCCAGTTGGCGCGCACCGATCATGCCTCGGGTCTCTGCCAGAAGAGGAGCGTGGATGCTGACGATAGAACTTCGGCGGAACACATCGTCGAGAGGCATCGATGTGGCCAGCTGCAGGATCGGATCGTCCCCACCGACGTAGGGGTCATACAAGACAATCTCGAGGTCGAGCGGTTCGAGTAGTTCGATCACGCGTCTGCCGATTCGAGATGCTCCGATGATGCCGACGGTGCGGCGGTAGTTGCCGATGTCATGCTGAGCGGTGACGTCGTAGTCCCGCGGGCCGCGAGCGTATGCCTGCGCGGCGGTGAGGACGCCCTTTCCGGCGAGGACAATCATCGCCGCCGCATATTCCGCCACCGGATATGCGTTTGCCGCAGCCGCCGATGTGACCAGAATTCCCCGATCCCAAACGTCGCCCGATAGATGCTCCTTCACCGTACCGGCGGCGTGCACGATTGCGGCCAGTCGCGGCATCCGATCGAGTTCTCTGCTGGTGATTCGAGGCGAATTCCATCCGGTGATCAGCACCTCGATCCGACTCAGAATCGCGTCTGGAACTGTGCCGAAGTCGGTTATGGTCGTCGAGACATCGATCGAAGCCACAGATTGCAGTCGCAGCAGCTCACTCGGCACGAACAGCCGTTCGGCGAGGCCGCGTCTCATTGCAAATGCTGCGGCAGGTCCGTCGACTCGCGTGCTCAACGGGTGCTCCGTCATGCTTTATATGCTCCTTGCTTGGTCGCGTTCTGCAGCCTAACGCAGTGGGAAACCGCATTCCCGACAGAATGACGCGTTTTGGGCCAGCGGTCAAGCCAGGCGGATTGATGATTCGCGTTCTGATCGCGAACCCATCGACTTGGAAGGTCTTGAAGAGGTTCAGATGACAACAAATACAAGCGAACGGAACACGGTTCCGCTCGGCGCGACGGGTGTGCAGGTTTCGCAGCTCTGCGCGGGCTCTGGAACCTGGAAGCCCGACCGTTTCGGTTCGGACGTTCCCGTTGCAGAATCTGTTCATCTCATTCATCGGTTGTTTGAGAGTTCGCAGGTGAACTATTTGGACACCTCGAACAGCTACGGTCTCGGTGAAAGCGAGCGCAGAATCGGCATAGCGGTGCGAGAGTACGGCGGGACACCTGCTGATTTTGATATCCAGACCAAAGCCGATCGCGACATGCGCACTGGTGATTTTTCGTGAGCGCGGATGCGCAGATCGCTCGAGGAAAGCATGGAGCGGACGGGGCTCGATCACGTTCCGATCGTATTTCTGCGTGATCCTGAGAACACGACGTGGGTCTCGTCGATGGCCGACGATGGACCCGTTGCCGCGCTCGTCGCGGCCCGCGATGAGGGCCTGGTCGGTCATCTGGGAATTTCGGGCGGACCTGTCGAGATGCTCGCGCGCTGGCCCGCCCAGTCGCACTGGTACGCCTATGATCGAGCGCCGAGTGCACTTGTGGCCGCCGCTAATGCGATAGGCGTGCTGTGTCACGAGGCGAATGTTCCGCTTGCCGCGGCAGCTCTGAACTTTTCGCTGAGGGATCCGCGCATAACGTCGACAGTCATCGGCATGCGCACCGTGGCGGATCTCGAGGCGTCAGTCGATCTCGCCGCTGTCGACATTCCAGACGAATTGTGGGATGCCATCAACTCTGTGCCGCTCGACACGGCCACGTGGCAGGGGTAATCGGCATTGCAGAGCTCTAGCGCTCGACCCGGGTGAAACCGATCGGTCGTGCGTTGCTTGCTAGCGTAGAACCGGAACCGCTGCCGCGGGCAAAGGAGAAGCAATGGCATCACCTGAACTGCTCATTGATGCATTCGACCGAATCCAGAAAATCGTTCGCTCGGTGCTGCGCAATGCATCCGCCGACACTCTGGCCTACCAACCGGATGCGCGGGCCAACACGATTGGCTGGCTTGTCTGGCATCTCACGCGAGTGCAGGACGATCATCTGGCCGCCGCATTCGATCGGCCGCAAACCTGGATCGAAGACGGTTGGGCCGATCGTTTCAAGTTGCCGTTTGACGATTCAGCGACGGGCTACGGGCACACCCATGACGAAGTCGCTGCCGTGAAGGTGGACGCGAGCCTACTCGGCAGCTATCACGACGCGGTTCATGATCGATCCGTCGAATTGATCCGTGGACTGTCTGATGCGGAGCTAGAGCGCATCGTCGACACGTCATGGGATCCGCCCGTCACGCTTGCGGTGCGGCTGATCAGCGTCATTGCGGATGACCTTCAGCACGCCGGCCAAGCGTCGTATGTACGCGGATTGGCTACACGAGCAGGGCTGTGACTGATCCGTGAGCCAGGTCGAGTGCCCAGCCGGCTCCGCTGATCCAGTCAATCACCACGCCCGCGGGCGGGGTAGCCTAACGTAGCTGGCTGGCCTGTGCCCGCGTCCGCTTCAAGTCCGTCGACCAGCCACAGCGCCGCCCGGCGCACCAGTTGCCGATGCGTTGCGGACTCGAACGACGCAGCATCGTGCCCGAGCGCGTCGTAGACAACGCGGGCCGAGCCGTAGTGCCATGCCCAGAAAAGCGGATGTTTGAGACCGCCGTGTTCATGTGTCGCAAGCGGAACGACACCCGGGTCCACCCGGAGGTAGCTGTAGCGTTCGTCGATGAGCTCGAAGTCGTTCAGCGGCGCAACGATTGCATGCCGGTCGGGGTATACGTGAATTCGCGCGAGCCCGGCGTCCGGGTGCATCGTGGTTCCGCGCACCCAGATCCCGCCGACGATCGACTCCCACTCCGGTATTGCGGGAAAGCTCGTGGCGGATACGTGCATCGCCAGTACAGTGCCGCCTGCATTTAGGTAGGCCAGGAGGCCAGCGCGCGTCGCGGCATCCGCTGGATCAGGGTCACTCGGGTTGCCGACGTTCACGACCAGAAGATCGGGGGTGCGTGTCTCTGCTGTAGCGAGCGCGCGCATTCGCTCGTCGACCCGCTCCGAGATCTCGACCGCGAAGCCCGCGTCGCGCAGAATTGCGGAGATGCACTCGGACGTTTCGGAAAACGGATGCCATGGGTCGGCATAGCGGCCCGCACCAGACAAGATGGTCGCTCGCCATTGATGATGTTCCACTGTTCCTCCGCATTCCTGGCAGCGCGCCGCACCGCGTTACGTCACCGTAGCGGACGATCCTGGCGGGTTGCCAAGCTGGGCACGTCTCCGTACACTGATGGTAAGCGCTTTCCCGAGTCGATCACAATTGATTAGCCTACGTTGATGGACCGACAAGCTTCCCGACCCCAGACCCCAGATACCGCAGGTAGATCAGAAAGAGTATTCAGTGTCAGAGCAGACAATCGGCATCATCATGAACGGCGTCTCCGGGCGCATGGGCTACCGGCAGCACCTCGTGCGTTCGATCCTCGCCATCCGCGAGCAGGGCGGCGTACTGCTGAAAGACGGCAGCAGGGTGCAGGTCGAGCCGATGCTCGTCGGGCGCAGCGAAGCCAAGCTGAAGGAATTGGCCAACCGCCACGGACTCACGCATTACACGACCGATCTCGACGAGGCACTTGTAGACGATCGGTGGCAGATCTACGCCGACTTCCTCGTGACGAAGGCGCGCGTTCCGGCCATTAGGAAGGCGATCGCTGCGGGCAAGGCGATCTACACCGAGAAGCCGACCGCCGAGAGCTTCGAAGAGGCACTCGAGCTCGCCGTGCTTGCCACCGACGCCGGCATCAAGAACGGTGTCGTGCACGACAAGCTCTATCTCCCCGGCCTGCGCAAACTCCGTCGCCTTATTGACTCCGGATTCTTCGGGCGCATTCTTTCCGTTCGCGGCGAGTTCGGCTACTGGGTGTTCGAGGGCGACTGGCAAGACGCACAACGTCCGAGTTGGAACTACCGCGCGGAGGACGGCGGCGGAATCGTCGTCGACATGTTCCCGCATTGGAGCTACGTGCTGGAAAACCTGTTCGGTCGAGTCGAGTCTGTCTATGCGCGTGCCGTCACCGAGATTCCTGAGCGTGTCGACGAGCGCGGCATCTTGTATGCGGCGACCGCGGATGATGCCGCCTACGCGGTGTTTGAACTCGCCGGCGGCATCACGGCCCAGCTGAATTCGAGCTGGACTACCCGCGTCAATCGCGACGAACTGGTCGAGTTCCAGGTCGACGGAACGCTCGGCAGTGCGGTCGTCGGCCTGTTCGGCTGCAAAATTCAGCCGCGCGCAGGGACACCGAAGCCCACCTGGAACCCGGACGTCCCCGACAGCCACCGCTACGCGGCCGACTGGATCGAGGCCCCCACCAACGACGTCTTCGAGAACGGTTTCAAGGTGCAGTGGGAGGAGTTCATCCGGCACGTTGCAGAAGACGGCCCGAACCCGTACGACTTCTTGGCTGGTGCACGCGGAGTGCTGCTTGCGGAAAAAGGGCTCGAGAGCTCACGCACGGGCCACCGTGTCGAGCTGCCAATCGTCGAGCTACCCTCGGTCCGCGGACAATCGGCTGTCCCGCTGAGCGAAGATCGTGACCCGCTTTCGGAAGAGTTGTCTGGCCCGCGATGACGCAACTGCTCCTGCTCGACCGTGCGGGTCGCACGCGAACGCAACCACTCGCATCCGCCCCCGCATTCGCGAAGCCGGCCAACCCGCTGCGATCGCGCGTCGCATACGCGGCCGCGCATGTGATTCCGAAACCATGGGCTGAGAACGTGCCCGGCGCACCGGCAGACCTTGACTGGCATGCCACGCTTGCGTTTCGCCACCACCTCTGGTCGTGGGGGCTCGGCGTCGCCGACGCGATGGACACCGCTCAACGCAATATGGGCCTGGATGCCGCAGCCACTCGCGAACTGATCTCCCGGAGTGCGCGTGAGGCGCATTCCGTGGGAGGAGCCCTCGTCGTCGGCGTGAATACGGACCACGTCGACGACGAGTACATCTCTCTCGACGCTGTGATCGACGCGTATCTATGGCAACTGCAGTTTGCAGAGGATGCCGGTGCCGGCGTCGTTCTGATGGCCTCGCGGCATCTCGCGCGGGCCGCGCAATCCGCGGCGGACTACGAGCGCGTGTACGGCGCCGTACTTGCTCGTGCCGGGGCCCCGGTCATCCTGCACTGGCTGGGTGGGGTGTTCGATCCAGTGCTCGGCGGATATTTCGGATCTGCGACAAGCTCACGGACCGATGTTTCGGAGGCATCGGACACCGTCATTCGCATAATTGAGGCGAATGCGGCGAAGGTGTCCGGCATCAAGATGAGCCTGCTGGATGCCTCGGCCGAAGTTGCGCTGCGCAGTCGGCTCCCCGAGACGGCCACCATGTTCACCGGTGACGACTTCAACTACGTCGACCTAATCGCGGGCGATGCTTCCCCCGGTGGTCGAGTAGCGAGGAACGCTTCCCTCGGTGGTCGAGTAGCGAGGAACGCTTCTCCCGGTGGTCGAGTAGCGAGGAACGCTTCCCCCGGTGGTCGAGTAGCGAGGAACGAGCGTATCGGGACCGGCCCGCGGGGCCTCGATACCCTCGCTGGCGCTCGCTACTCGACCAACGGGTCATACTCGAATGCGCTCCTCGGCGCGTTCGCGGCGGTCGCGCCCAACGCATCCGCCGCCATTCAGGCACTGGATCGCGACGAGCCGGAAACCTACCGTCGCATCCTCGCCCCCACCGAAGCACTATCGCGGCAGATCTTCGCCGCGCCCACGTTCTACTACAAGACCGGAATCGCCTTCCTCAGCTGGCTGAACGGGCACCAGGATTCGCCGAGCATGGTCGGCGGCCTGCACTCTGCGCGCAGCCTGCCGCACCTGTCTGAAATTGTGCGTCTCGCCAACGCCTCCGGAGCATTGGAGCATCCCGATCTCGCCGCGGCACGCTGGAACGGGCTCTTGCGGCAGAACGGACTGGTGCAGAACGGGCTGGCGCAGAACGGACTAGGCGCGTGACCGCGCACCCCCGCCTCTCGCTGAACCAGGCGACGATCAAATACGCGACGCTTGAGCAAGCGCTCGAGGCGTCCGCGGGTGCGGGCATCCGAAGCATCGGTCTGTGGCGCGAGCCGGTTGCTGCGGTCGGGCTTGACAATGCGGTTAGGCTGATTGCCGACTCGGGTCTTCGGGTTTCGAGCCTGTGCCGGGGCGGCTTCTTCACGTCTGCACCCGGCGCAGAGCGTGCCGCCGCCGTCGACGACAACCGGCGCGCGATCGAGGAGACTGCCGCGCTTGCTGCGGCGGGCGCATCCGGTTCCGCGGCCGTGCTCGTGCTCGTTGCCGGCGGGCTTCCCGACGGATCGCGCGATCTTCCCGGCGCTCGCGAACGGGTGGGGGATGCGATTGCCGAGCTCGAAGCGGATGCGGCGGCCGCCGGAGTCACGCTCGCGATCGAGGCGCTGCATCCGATGTATGTCGCAGATCGCGCCGTCATCTCAACGCTCGGCCAGGCGATCGACATCGCCAAGCAGTTCGGCCCAGCCGTGGGTGTGGTGGTGGACACGTTCCACGTCTGGTGGGATCCGCAACTGTTCGAGCAGATCGCGCGTGCGGGTCGGCTGGGTCGTATCGCAAGCTACCAGGTCTGCGACTGGATCACCCCGCTGCCGGCCGATGTGCTGCTGGCGCGCGGGATGATGGGCGATGGGCACATTGACTTCGGCCCCTTGACGCGAGCGGTCGAGGCTGCCGGTTACATCGGTGATATCGAGGTCGAGATTTTCAATCAGGCGATCTGGGATGCCCCGTTCGCGGCTGTGGCCGAGCGGACGGCGGCGGCGTTCGCCGGCCACGTTGCCCCGTTCCTCGAAGCGCGCACGGCGTAATCTCGTCTTCCGCGTCGAGTGAGCATCGCGCAGCGCTGAGCGCTCACACACATTGCGCTGAGTGCCCACAAACATTGCGCCGAGTGCGCCCATGTGGTCGTGATCAGCCTTCCGCGAGCCATCTTCGCGACCACTTGGACGCACTCGGCTGCTGAAGACACGCGCGAACTTAGGAGCGCACGCTCAGAGAGGCGTAGCGGGTGTACTGCTCGCGGATGACCGGACGGAAGTCGGGCGCAGGCTGCGCTGCGATCGTGAGGGGCCACGCCGGCCGGGCGCCGGTCAGCGCCCACGCCGCCTGAACGGCCGCACCGTCCGCGACGTATTCACCTGGGGCCGGCACGATCACGGGCGCGTCGAACACTTGGGCTGCAATCGCCTGCACGGCCGGATTTTGTGCCGCACCGCCGATCAGGAGCAGACGCTGCTCGCGCACGCCGACAGCGCGCACCGCGTCCAAGCCGGCAGCGAGTCCGCACAGCATGCCCTCGATTGCGGCCCGCGCAATATTCGGCCGCGTGGTCGAGCCGAGCGTGAGCCCGTGGAAGCTCGCCGTCGCATCCGGAAGGTTCGGGGTGCGCTCGCCCTCGAAATACGGAACGAGCACGACCCCGCCAGCGCCGGCATCCGCCTCGAGCGCGAGGCGCGCGAGCATGTCGTGATCAACACCGAGCACACCGGCGATCGAGCTGAGCACCCGCGCTGCGTTCAGCGTGGCGATGAGGGGCAGAAAGGCGCCGCTCGCATCCGCGAAGCCGGCCACAGCACCGGTCGCGTCGATTGCGGGCGAGTCCGTGACCGCGAACACTGTGCCGCTCGTGCCGATCGAGACAACCACATCGCCGGATGCCGCCCCCAACCC
This sequence comes from Rathayibacter sp. SW19, assembly GCF_030866825.1. NCBI lineage: Bacteria > Bacillati > Actinomycetota > Actinomycetes > Micrococcales > Microbacteriaceae > Rathayibacter > Rathayibacter soli. The sequence continues at coordinate 3,796,396 of NZ_CP133020.1, read as the reverse complement.
GAGCGCAGCCCCCGCGTTGTCGCCCGCCCCGACGCCGACGATGATCTCGTCTGGTGTCGTGCCGGCGCGCTCGCCGGGGCCGAGTACTCGTGGCAGGATTGCGTCGTGGCCGAGGGCGCGCACGAAGAGTTCACGGTCGTAGTCGCCCGTGGTCGGGCTCCAATACGAGGTGCCGCTGGCATCGGATCGATCGGTCGTCAGTTGGTCGAGCACGGGGCCGAGCGGGCTTTCGCCGACTGGGCCATAGCCGCGCAACCGCCAGGTCAGCCAGTCGTGGGGGAGTGCGACGGCAGCGACGCGCGCCGCGTTCTCCGGTTCGGCATCGCGCAGCCAGCGCAGCTTGGTCGCGGTGAAGGATGCGACCGGCATCGTGCCGGTCCGGCGCGCGTAATCGTCGGCGCCGACCTCGCTGATCAGATCGAGCGCGGCCTGCGCGCTGCGCGTGTCGTTCCATAGCAGAGCGGGGCGGATGACGCGACCGGCGGCATCCAGCACCACCATGCCGTGCTGCTGTCCAGCCACCGAGACGGATTCAACGCCGTCGAGACCGCCGGCATCCGCAATTGCGGTGAGCAGCGCACCCCACCAGGCTGCAGGGTCAACCTCGGTCCCCTCCGGATGCGCCGCGCGGCCGGAGCGCACGAGCGCGCCGGAGTCGGCATCCCGGATCACGATCTTGCAACTCTGGGTCGACGAGTCGACGCCGGCGACGAGTGTCATCTGTGCTCCAAACATTTCGGCGGTCTCGATACGCTCGCAAGCTCGCTACTCGACCAGCACTTTGGTGGTCGAGTAGGCCGCTCACGGCCGTATCGAGACCTGGCGTCAGCATACGAGGGTCGATACTGGTCTCGATACACTCGTTCCTCGCTACTCGACCACCATCTTTGCCTCGCTACTCGACCAGCGAAGGGGCGACCACCATAGTCAGCCGCGGGCGCCGAGCAGGTGCTCGAGGGCCAGCTGCTGCAGGCGCACGAAGCCGAAGCCCTTCGCACCGAAGTAGGAGTCGGCGTCGAAGTCCTCGAACGCACTGCGGTCGGCCAGCAGGTCATCATACGACTCGCCGGCGCCAAGCGTCGGCACCGAGAGCTCCGGCACACGGGATGCGGCCAGCGCTTCCTGCACCTCGGGGTCGGCACGGAATGCTGCAGCACGCTCCTTGAGCAACAGGTAGGTGCGCATGTTCGCCGCGGCGGAATCCCACACGCCGGAGATGTCCTCGGTGCGGCTCGGCTTGTAGTCGAAGTGGCGTGGGCCGTCGTAGGACGGGCCGCCGTTCGGACCGCCGTTTTCGAGAATGTCAACGAGCGCAAACGCGTTCTGCAGGTCGCCGTGACCGAAGACGAGGTCCTGGTCGTACTTGATGCCGCGCTGCCCGTTCAAGTCGATGTGGAACAGCTTGCCCTGGTACAGCGCCTGCGCGATGCCCGCCGCGTAGTTGAGCCCGGCCATCTGTTCGTGGCCGACCTCCGGGTTGATGCCGACCAGTTCCGGTCGCTCGAGCGTCGTGATGAACGCGAGTGCGTGACCGAGCGTCGGCAGCAGGATGTCGCCGCGCGGCTCGTTCGGCTTCGGCTCGATCGCGAAGCGGATGTCGTAACCCTTGTCCGTTACGTAGTCGCCGAGCAGGTTGACGGCCTCGCGATACCGCTCAAGGGCGGCCTGGATGTCTTTGGCCGCGTCGTATTCCGCACCCTCGCGTCCGCCCCACATCACGAACGTCTTCGCGCCAAGTTCTGCGGCGAGGTCGAGGTTGCGCAGCACCTTGCGCAGCGCGAACCGGCGCACGGCGCGGTCGTTCGAGGTGAAGCCGCCGTCCTTGAAGACGGGGGCGCTGAACAGGTTGGTGGTGATCATCGGAACGATGATGCCGGTGTCGGCGAGTGCCTGCTTCAGGCGGTCGATCTGCTTCTGGCGCGCGGCATCCGTAGAGCCGAAGGCGAATAGGTCGTCATCGTGGAAGGTCAGGCCGTATGCGCCGAGTTCGTTGAGCTTGTTGACGGCCTCGACGACGTCGAGCTGCGGGCGGGTCGGACCGCCGAACGGATCGGTGCCGTTGTAGCCGATGGTCCACAGACCAAAGGAGAATTTGTCTTCGCGAGTAGGTGTTGCAACCATGATTATCCTTCGGCTTCCTCGATGATTTTCGGCAGGCTTGTGCGCGCATCGTGATTTGTTGTTACTTAGAACATATCAGCAAAGTCGAACGGAGTCACGTCTCGCCCGACGCTGCGCCACGTTAGGCATCATGCGCCACTTCAACTGGCGCATGCGACAACACCTGGCGCTGCGTGCGCAGGCCGGCGGGTCGCAGGCGGCACGGGCGATTGTCTTTGGGCGCCCACGAAGAAAGATTGTCGGTGGTGTCTGACATGGTAGAGTCGTGGCAGAACCAAGAATTGGCCGATCGGCACGACGACACAAGATCGGGAGCGTGCACTTGCGCGCCGCGCTCGCTGAGGCCGGCGAGCCGGAAGCCGTTGATGGGGACGCGATGCTTTTCATCGGCACTGACGATCGTGGAATCGAACTGGAAATCGTCGTCGTGCCAGATGACCGACATTCGGGTGGGTGGACGGTTATTCATGTGATGCCGACGGGTTTGAGGAGGAAACGATGACGACAGGGCGCGAGATCCTGCGTGGTGGTGTTCGCGTTGCCGATGTTGAGGCCGAAGAAGTTCGCCATCGCGGCGAACGTCTCACCGTTGATCGCGTCGACGCGATCGTCGAAGCATTGCGCGCACAACGCGCGGCCAATCTGAAACCCGGAGGCAAATCGCTCTCCGGTGGTGGGAAGCACTCGCCGACGGTGCAATTTCGGGTGCCGGAGGAACTGCACGAACAAGCACTCAAACGGGCGCAGGCCGAGGGCGTTTCGCTGTCCAAGCTAGGCCGCAAAGCCCTGCAGGAGTACCTGCGCGCATCCTGACCGAGCCCGATTCCGATCGTTCACGTGAACGAAGCGGTGGTCGCAATTGCGGTGAGAAGGTTGCATCGAGTCACCCGCCGCCGAGTTCACGTGGGATTGACGTCGATTGCCGTGTCGATGGCATTCAGCGGCGATCGACCTGTCGGGGCGGGTCCAACCGAGGCGCCGTCGTGCCGCTTGCACGGGACGAGAATCTGCGTCGGCGGACCCTCTCGCCCCTCCAGTCGTGCGATCAGCGCCTCAGCCGTGCGGCCGCCGAGCTCGCCGCCCGGTGCATCGTACGTCGTCAGCCCCGGATCGATGAGCAATCCCAGGGCAGTGGATGGCGCGATCGCAACCATCGAGAGATCGCGCGGTATCGAAACCCCGCGGCGCCGCAATCCGTTTACCAGCCCGAAGCTCGCCTCGTCATGCATGACGATGATCGCCGTCGTCTGCGGCGCCTGTTCTATCAGCTGGCCAGCAACAGCCAGCTCGGCCAACGGGTCGCGCGGAATGCAGAACACATGACCGTCCAATCCTCGCTCGGACATCGCTTCACGGAATGCCTGCTCCGCACGCACGGGCGGGCCGTAGCCGGCCAGCGGTGTTCCGTCGAAATTTTCGATCACCAGCGCAATGTGAGTGTGGCCGAGCTCGGCGAGGTGGTCGACGGCATCCGTCGTCGTCTGTTCGAAGTCGATGTCGACATAGTCGATGCCGTTGTTGTCGCGCGTACGACCGATCAGCGCGAACGGTGCGTTCGCCTCGCTGAGCTTCAACACCCTCTCGTCGTCCAGCTGCACCTCAAGGAGGAGGACGCCGTCGGCGATGCCGCTCTTGATTAAGGAGGTGACCTCGGCCGCTTGATTGTCGGGTCTTACCGGCCAGAGCATCAGATGATAGCCCTGTGCTTCCGCCGCTGCAGCGGAAGCCTCCACGAATGTGCTCAAGTTGCGATTCATCAACGGGTATAGCAATGCGATGACGTGTGATCGGCGGGTTGCCAACGCCCTGGCGGTGGCATTCCTGCGGTAGCCGAGCGTGTCGATCGCCTCGAGTACCCGCTCGCGCGTCTGGGACGTTACCGGTTTCGTGTTGTTCACCACGAAAGACACGGTGGAGATGGAGACGTTGGCACGGTCTGCAACCTGCTGCATTGTCACCACCGGGTTCTCCTTGTCTTCGGCTTGCCGTAGCCAGTATTACACTCGCATAACATAATTTGGTCAAGCGCTTGACTTTTGGTGCGGCGTACGCGCAGACTACCTGCAAGCACTTGCCGGAGTTTCACCGATGACCTCTCGGTCTTTATTTTTGACTCCGTGGTCAAGCGCTTGACCAAATTGCCCGTCGGCAGCAGGACTCCCACTGGGAGCGAAGCAAAGGAGCTCATTCGTGAAAAAGACACACATCATCGAAGCACTCGCCGGAGTGGCGGTGATGACCCTCGCACTGGCCGCGTGTTCCTCGGGCACGACCGGCTCGAGCACCTCAGGCGCGAAGCAGACGCTGACCGTCGAGGACTACTACAGCGCCAACCCCAGCATGAGCGGCTACAACACCGTTTACAAGGAGTGCGGCACCCAGATCGGTGCCACGATCAACCCCGTGCACGTCGCCGGTGCGGCATTGATCGCGAAGGTGCTGCAGCAGGCATCGTCGAAGACGTTGCCCGACGTGCTCATGCTCGACAACCCCGACGTGCAGCAGATCGCGGCAACGGGTGCGTTGACCCCGCTCAAGAACTACGGCGTCACCGCGCCGGCGGGCGACGTGCCCGCCGTGGTGAAGGCTGGCACCTATCAGGGCCAGGTCTACGGCTTGGCACCCGTGATCAACTCGATCGCGCTGTACTACAACACCGACCTGCTCACCGCCGCTGGCGTCACACCGCCGAAGACCTGGGATGAACTGAAGGCGGCCGCGCTGAAGCTCACCGATCAGAGCAAGGGTGTTTACGGATTTGCGATGAGCAACATCAATACCTACGAAGGTACGTGGCAATTCCTCCCGTTCTTCTGGAGCAATGGCGGCAATGAGAAGAACATCGCTACTGCCGACGCTACTCAGGCACTGCAATTCGTCACCGACCTGCAGAATGACGGCTCGATGTCCAAGAGTTCCGTCAGCTGGGCGCAGTCGGACGTGAACAACCAGTTCATCGCGGGCAAGGCCGCGATGATGGTCAACGGTCCGTGGCAGCTGCCCGTGCTCAACGCGACCAAGGGCCTGAACTTCTCCAGCGTCCCGATCCCCACGCGCACCACGTCCCAGAAGGTCGTGTCCCCGCTCGGCGGCGAGACCTACAACGTGCCGAACACGGGTGACAAGACCAAGATGGCGCTCGCCGGCAAGTTCGTCGAATGCCTGAACCAGCCCGCCACCCAGCTGAAGATCGCCAAGATCTCCGGCAACCTGCCCGCTGATGAGGCATCCGCCGCGACCTGGGCCAAGTCGCACCCACAGGTCGAGTCGTTCGTCGAGACGGTCAGGACCGCTCGCGCACGCACGGCTGAGCTCGGGCCGAAGTGGCCGACAGCGGCGACCGCCATCTACACCGGCGTGCAACTTGCGCTGACGGGCAAGGCAACACCTGCCGCCGCGTTGCAGCAAGCACAAGCCCAAAACAAGTAGGGCGACACCGGGCAGGCGGGAGACATCCCCGCCTGCCCGGGGTCCGATCCGCAAAGGAGCGTGACATGACCTCAGTGAGTGCCGGCCTCGATCTCGGGACCGGATCTCGAACACCTGACGGGAGAACGCCAAGGCGCAAGCCGCGCTTCGCCCGGTCGGTGACGAAATGGCTCTTCGTAGCGCCGGCGATCCTGTTCGTGCTGGTGTTCTTCGGCTATCCGATCATCGAGAACGTGGTGATGTCGCTGCAGAACTACACGACCGCCACGTTCTACACGGGCGAAGCGCCCTGGGTCGGATTCGCCAACTATGTCAGTGTTTTCACCGACCCGATCTTCATGACCACCATCATCAACACTGCGCTCTTCACGATTGGGTCGATCGTGCTGCAGTTCGGCATCGGGCTCGGGCTCGCGCTGTTTTTCAAACGCCACTTCCCGCTGAGCGGATTTCTGCGTTCGCTGCTGCTGCTGCCGTGGCTGCTGCCGCTCATCGCCTCGGCCGCGGTGTGGAAGTGGATTCTGGACCAGGGCAGCGGAGCGCTGAACCAGTTCCTCGGGATCTTCGGCGTGAGTCCGCTTCCCTGGCTGGTCAGTCCGAGCCTGGCGCTGATCGCCGTGATCGGAGTGAACATCTGGTTGGGCATCCCGTTCAACACCACCATTCTCTACAGCGGATTGCAGTCGGTTCCCGAGGAACTGTATGAGGCCGCGTCTCTCGACGGCGCGGTCGGCTGGCGCGCATTCCGGCACATCACCTGGCCGAGCATCCGCCCCGTCGTCAGCGTCGTGATCGTTCTCGGGGTGGTCTACACGCTGAAAGTCGTCGACATCATCCTCGGATTGACTGGCGGCGGACCGGCGAACTCGACGGAGACCCTCGCCACGTGGGCTTATCACAAATCATTCGTGCAATTCATGTTCGGCGAGGGCGCATCGATCAGCAACATCTTGATCGCGGTCTCTTTGGTCTTCGCGATGATTTATCTCTACCTGAACCGCAAGGGGGTCGACGAATGACCACGACGGAGGCAATCGTGCTGGCGACAGGTGTGCCGACCATCCGTCGGAGGCGGGTGAGAACGTGGCCGATGACCGTGCTCGGGGTCATCTTCCTCGCCATAATGATCTTCCCTGTTTATTGGATGATCAACAGCAGTCTGCAGGCGAACTCGGGTGCTGCGAATACTGCCTGGTTCCCCTTTCAACCGACGTTGACAGGCTACGAAGCGGCGATCCAGCAGCAGTGGCCCAACCTCGTGACGAGCCTGATCGTGTCGGTGAGCGCCGTGGCACTGACACTGATCGTCGCCACCCCGGCTGCGTACGGTCTTGCCCGCTTCAAGATGAAGGGGATGACCGCGTTCGTATTCCTGCTTCTGATCACCCAGATGATCCCGACGATCGTGATCGCGAACGCGCTGTACACGCTGTTCAACGACTGGGGGCTGTTGAACTCATACCTCGGTTTGATCCTGGCGGACAGCGCCGCGCAGATTCCCTTCGCGATCATCTTGATGCGCGCCTTCATGGCCTCGCTCCCGCAGAGCCTCGTCGAAGCAGCGCTGGTCGACGGAGCGAACAACTTCAGGGCATTCGTCTCGATCGTTGTGCCAATCAGTAAGAACGCGATCGTGACGGCAGCACTGTTCACGTTCCTCGGCGCCTGGGGAGACTTCCTCTTCGCGCTGACTCTGACCAGCACGCCTGCGGTGCGCCCGATCACTCTTGGTATTTACAACTATCTGGGCGCAAACGTGCAGCAGTGGGGGCCGGTCATGGCAACGGCCGTGATCGCGTCCATTCCAGCCGGAATCCTGCTGATTATCGCCCAGAAGTACATCGCGGCCGGAGCGCTCGGCGGCGCGATCAAGTGATTCCGCCGAGCCAGTCCAGAGGGCCAACGCCGCTCGGCTATTAAACAAAAACGTATTCAACAAGAAGGAGAACCCGATGAATTTCACTGCCGAGCAGCCGTTGCGCGTCGTCGTCTGGGGCGAGAACCGCCACGAACAGGTCGAGCCGCACGTTGCCGAGATCTATCCCGACGGGATGCACAATGCGATCAAAGCCGGGATCGAAGAGAACCTCGGCGACCGCGTGTCCGTCACGACGGCACTGCTCGATGATCCCGAACATGGACTGAGCGAAGAGCGCCTCGCGCAGACGGATGTTCTCACCTGGTGGGGGCACGCCGCGCATGCCGACGTCTCGGACGAGGTCGTCGAGCGCGTGCACCGGCATGTGCTGGAGGGTATGGGACTGGTCGTGCTGCATTCCGGGCACTGGTCGAAGATTTTCACAAAGCTGATGGGCACGACATGCACATTGCGCTGGCGCAGTGAGAATGATCGCGAGTTGGTCTGGACGGTCGACCCGACGCATCCGATTGCTCAGGGAGTGCCGCACCCGATCGAGATCCCGCAGCAGGAGATGTACGGCGAGCAGTTCGACATCCCGCGCCCCGACGAGATCGTGTTCATCAGCTCGTTCACCGGCGGGGAGGTGTTTCGCAGCGGCATCACCTACCGGCGTGGCAACGGCAAGATCTTCTATTTCAGCCCCGGCGATCAGGACTTCCCCGTCTATCACCACAAGGATGTGCGCAGGGTCATCGCCAACGGCGTCGCATGGGCGGCATCCGAGCGACCTGAGCGAAAGCTGCCGACCCTCCTGCGCTATGACTCAGGCGACTTCTTCAACGGCAAGGGCTATCAGGGTGCCATGCAGAATACGGGTGACCACGAGTGACCTCGTTCGCCACACTCCCGGGCGGCGGCCCGGTGCGTCTCGTGCTCGTCGGTGCCGGCAACATGGGACAACACTGGATGCGCATGCTCGAGCAATCCAACAACGTCGAGCTGGTCGGACTCGTCGATCTCGACCTCGACCTGGCACGCCGCGTCGCTGCAGGGCAGGGAATCTCGGTGGTCGTCGGCGACTCGCTCACCGCGGTCGCGCGCGAGTGCGGTGCTGAGGCGGTCGTCGACGTCACTGTTCCACGAGCCCACCACGCAGTCAACACAGAAGCCCTGTTCGCCGGCCTGCCCGTGCTGTGTGAAAAGCCGATCGCTCCGACGGTCGCTGAGACACTGTCGCTGATCGCGGCGGCGGAGCTCTCCGGCCAGCTCCTGATGACCAGTCAATCGCGTCGCTACTACCCTGCTCTCGCCGAGCTCAAAGGAGTCGTCGCGACCCTCGGCGACATCGGCATGGTGACAACGGAATTCTTCAAGGCGCCGCATTTCGGTGGATTCCGAGACGAGATGGCGCATCCGTTGCTGATCGACATGGCGATCCACGCCTTCGATGTGTCGCGCTACCTGCTCGACGCAGACCCCGTGCGCGTGGACTGTCGCACGTTCAATCCGAATTGGAGCTGGTACCGGGGCGACGCCGCGGCCACCGCCCTGTTCGAATTCGAGGGTGGCACCCGCTACAGCTATGCGGGCAGCTGGTGCAGCCCCGGGCTGGAGACGTCGTGGAATGGAAACTGGCGGGTGAGCGGTTCGCGCGGCACCGCGACGTGGGATGGCGAGGGGGAGCCGGCGGTCGAGTACGAGGGAGACGCCGTGCACACGATCACTGCAGACCGCGCGGACCCGGCGCGTGCGGAGATCGCGGGTGCGCTCGACGAGTTCGTCGACGCGCTGAGAACCGGCCTGACACCGTCTGGCGACGTCCATTCGAACGTGCACAGCCTGGCCATGGTTGAAGCCGCCGTGCTCTCCGCCGAGCGGGCAGGCTCGGTCGAGATCGCATCGGTCATGGACGACGCCTACCGCACCGCCATCGACAATGAGCGCCGCGCCGACGTTCGGGCCGCACTCGAATCGTGGGGCGCAGCATCCGCCCGGCTCAGCAACCATAACGCCGAGCGCGACCTCAGCCCCGAAAGGCAGTGATGAAGTTCACTGATGGGTTCTGGCAGCTGAGGCCAGGAGTGCGTGCCAGCTACGCTAGCGAGGCATACGATCTCGATTCCGACGGCGAGTCGCTGACCCTAACGGCGCCCACCGTTGTCGTGCGCTCCCGAGGCGACGTGCTCAACCATGCGAGCCTGACCGTCACAATCGACTCGCCGATGGACGGCGTAATCGGCGTTCACGTCGAACACTTTGCCGGGTCTCGTCGCCAGACGGGGTTCGAGCTGGTTGGGCAGGAACCGCACGTCGCCACCGTCGAGGTCGGCCCGGAGCGCGGAACGGTGACCAGTGGCGAACTGATTGCGACTGTGACGCGTGGCGCGCCGTGGCGACTGGAGTTCTCGTCACGCGGGCGCGCGTTGACGGCCAGCGGCCACAAGTCGCTTGCGCACGTCGCACTGGCAGACGATGCGCTTGTCGCCAGCAACGCCTGGGTCGCCGACGAAGGCATCCCAGTGACATCGCCCGCCTACATGCTCGCCCAGCTCGAGTTGGCGGTCGGCGAAACCGTGTACGGGCTGGGCGAGCGCTTCGGCCCGTTCGTGAAGAACGGCCAATCAATCGACAGTTGGAACGCCGATGGCGGAACCTCCAGCGAGCAGGCCTACAAGAACGTTCCGTTCTACCTGACGAACCGCGGCTACGGAGTGCTCGTCGACCATTCAGGACACGTTTCGTTCGAGGTCGCATCCGAGGCCGTCGAGCGCGTGCAGTTCTCGGTGCCCGGAGAACGGCTCAGCTTCTATGTGATCGACGGGCCAACGCCGAAAGAGGTGCTTGAGCGCTACACAAGGCTGACCGGACGGCCGGCCACGGTGCCCGCGTGGTCGTATGGCCTGTGGCTCTCCACCAGCTTCACCACCTCTTACGACGAGCAGACGGTGTCGTCATTCATCGACGCCATGGCGGAGCGCGACCTGCCTCTCTCGGTGTTCCACTTCGACTGTTTTTGGATGCGCGAATTCAACTGGTGCGACTTCGAATGGGACCCACGAGTCTTCCCTGACCCTGCCCGGATGCTTGCCCGGCTGCACGAGAAAGGCGTTCGAGTCTGCGTGTGGATCAACCCGTACATCGCGCAGCGTTCGCCGCTGTTCGCTGAGGGCGCGGAACGCGGGTATCTCCTGAAGCGCCCAAACGGTGATGTCTGGCAGTGGGACCTGTGGCAGCCGGGCATGGGTCTTGTCGACTTCACCAATCCGGATGCGACGGCATGGTTCCAAGGCAAGCTTCGGGTTTTGGTAGACGGTGGCGTTGATGCTTTCAAGACCGATTTCGGGGAGCGTGTTCCGCTCGACGTGCGCTTCGCAGACGGGTCATCGCCAGAGCGCATGCACAACCTGTACGCGCAGCTCTACAACAAGGCGGTGCACGACGTACTGGTCGACGCGCGGGGCGAAGACGATGCGGTCCTGTTCGCGCGCTCGGCGACGACCGGTGGGCAGAGCATGCCCGTGCACTGGGGCGGAGACAGCACTTCGACGTTCCAGTCGATGGCAGAGACGCTGCGTGGCGGCCTCTCGCTCGCGATGAGCGGCTTCGCATTCTGGAGCCACGACATCGGCGGCTTCGAGGGAACACCGAGTCCGGACGTCTTCAAGCGCTGGGTCGCCTTCGGCCTGCTTTCAAGCCACTCGCGACTTCACGGCAGCAGCTCGTACCGCGTTCCGTGGTCGTTCGACCGTGACCCGGTCACCGGTGAGCTCGACGAGAGTTCGACCAGTGCGGTAGCGGTGACGAAGCGCTTCGCGAAGTTGAAGAATCGCCTGATGCCGTACCTGTTCGCGGCCGGCGCCGAAGCATCCGAGCGGGGCACTCCCGTGATGCGGCCGATGGCGTTGGAGTTCCCGGACGACCCCGCCGTCGACTACCTGGACCAGCAGTACATGCTGGGCCGTGACATCCTCGTCGCGCCGGTGTTCGAATCCACCGGCGTTGTGAAGTTCTACCTGCCTGCCGGTGGCTGGACGAGTCTGCTGACCGGCGAACGGGTGGTAGGTGGTTTGTGGCGCACCGAGCAACACGACCTCGATTCGCTCCCCTTGTATGTGCGCGACGGCGCTGTGCTGCCGATCGGTTCGCGCGACGACCGACCGGATTACGACTATCTCGACGGCCTTACCGTGCGCCTGTACCCCGGGGCAGCGCCGAACACGATCTGGGTGACCTCAACGGATGGGTCGCGCACCGAGGTCAGGCTCGAACGCAACCCGAACGGCGGCTACACGGCGGATGTCGCCGGCCGTTCGGTTCGGGTCGAAAGCGTCTAACTGCATCGCGAATAGGCCACCGGCCCATTGGGTCTGGGGCAATGAAAGGAGAATTGCGTGACGACCGTTGCAGGCCCTATGTCAGATTCCAGGCTGGGCGTGGTGAGACCGGTCGGAGGCGGCCACGTACGACTCGGCGATGGTGTGCTCGGCCGGTGGCAGCGGCGTAACCGGTTGGCGACCATTCCGCACGGCATCCGGGCTTTGGAGGCAGAGGGAGCGCTCGACAACCTGAGGCGGCTGATCGGAGCGGCGGAGACGTCGTTCCGCGGCCCGGTCTTTGTTGACAGCGACGTCTACAAGGTGCTCGAGGGCGTTGCGTGGGAGTTGGGGCGTGCCGAAGATGCCGAGCTGCGTGCGTTCTACGAGGACACGATTGTGCTTCTGGCGCAGGTGCAAGACGAAGACGGTTATTTGAACTCCGCCTTCCAGCGCGAGGATCGGTTACAGGAGTGGTGGACGGACTTCACCAATGGGCATGAGTTGTATTGTGCAGGGCACCTTATCCAAGCAGCTGTGGCCTCCGTAAGAGCCCTCGGGGACGACAGGTTGTTGGCGATCGCGGCCCGATCGGCGGACCTGATCGTGCGCTTATTCGGCGGACCAGAATCGCCCGCCTATCCGGGTCACCCTGAGATCGAGTATGCGCTCGTCGAACTGTTCCGTCTGACCGGTCGACGTGAGTATCTTGACGCCGCGAAGGCGTTCGTCGATCGCCGCGGCACTGGCTGGTTGGGGCGAGGCGCATTCGGCTCATCGTATTTCCAGGACGACGCTGGGCTGCGCGACACAACCGTGATGCGCGGGCACGCCGTGCGCGCACTCTATTTGAACAGCGGCGCGACGGATGTCTACCTCGAGACCGGTGACGCGACTCTGTTGGCAGCGTTGAAGACGCAATGGGAAGACATGGTCACTCGGCGAAGTTACATCACGGGCGGTACCGGCTCCCGGCACAGGGACGAGGCCTTCGGCGATGCTTACGAACTCCCAAGCGACCGAGCGTATGCGGAGACGTGCGCAGGGATCGCCTCGATGCACTGGGCGTGGCGCATGTATGTGGCCACCGGGGAGGCCGCGTATGCGGACTTCTTCGAGACCGCACTGTATAACGTCGTGGCCGACGGCATCTCCGAGGATGGCACGCAGTTCTTCTACAGCAATCCACTGCAGTTGCGCGCCGACCATGCGTCCTCGCAGGAGGAGGCGGCTGCCCACCGTCTGGACTGGTACTTCTGCGCCTGTTGTCCGCCCAATCTGATGCGCACGTTCGCGAGCATCGAAAGCTATCTTGCGACAGCTAGCGGCGATGAGCTGCAGCTCGTGCAGTACACGCGCTCGCGCGTTGAAACGAGCCTGCGCAGCGGTCGCGTTGTCCTGGAGGTGGACACGGACTATCCGCTCGACGGTGCTGTGCGGATCACAGTCGTCGAGGGCATCGACGGCGGCACTCTCGCGTTGCGCGTTCCCGGCTGGAACGCGAGCCGTCGGCTGTACGTCAACGACGAACCCGTCGACGCGGATGACGAAGACGGTTGGCTGCGTTTGCCCGGCGCGCTCGCAGCGGGCTCTGAGATCCGGGTGGAGTTCGACATGACGCCTGAATTCGTCAGCGCCGACCCTCGGGTCGACGCCGTGCGCGGCGCGGTGGCGCTGCGCCGTGGCCCGGTCGTGTACTGCGTCGAGCAGTCGGACAACGAGAGCGACGTGGAGCGGGTGAGGGTCGACCCGGAGCATCCGCCAGTGGAAACAGGAATGCGTACGCCGCTTGGCCCAGTTGTTCACTGCGCGGGAGCCGTCGTTGAACCGAAAGGTACAGCGCTCTATCCGTCATGGCACAGTTTCAAGCAGGTTTCCTCGCGGCCTGTTGAGCTGTACTTGCGCCCGTACTCCACCTGGGGCAACAGCACGCCGGGAGCGATGCGCGTTTGGGTGCCGGTCATTCGCGCGATCCCAACGAGTCGGGCAGTGAAGCGATGACGACAGGGCGCGTCATCGCAATGCGCACCAGATGCACCGGGAGCGGAAAATGCGTACTATTCGCGCGGTAATCATCCCAACCGGATGACGCCGATACGCCAGGGAAGGAACTACCGTCTGCCACGTGCGGTTCGGCGCGCCGTCCAATCGGTTCGGCGCATGCCACGCGGAAATGTGCAACTGCACTGCTGGCTTTCGGCAGGTGCCGGGGTTCCAGCACGAGCGCAGCTGCGGCGGATGAGGGGCAGTCATGACAAAGCAGTTTTCCGGCATCATCAATCTGGACATTCGCGATTCGGAACCGGATTGGACTCCGTTTGAGGCTCCGAAGGCTCCGGCCGGTGCGCCGAATGTTCTCTATATCGTGCTTGACGACGTCGGCTTCTCGGCGATGTCGTGCTACGGCGGCCCGATTGACACTCCGAACATCGACCGCATAGCCGATCGGGGAGTGCGGTACACGCAGTGGCACACCACCGCCCTCTGCTCGCCCACGCGATCGTGCCTGCTGACCGGACGCAACCACACGCGCAACAGCATGGCTTGCATCACGGAGGCAGCGATCGGGTTTCCGAACGCGAGCGGCACCATCCCGGCGGCCAACGGAATGATCTCCGAGATTCTCGGCGAACGCGGCTGGAACACCTACATGGTGGGCAAATGGCATCTCTGCCCCGACGACGAGATGAACGTGGCATCGACCCGGCGCAACTGGCCGAGCGGTCGCGGATTCGAGCGCTCCTACGGCTTTCTCGGGGCCGAGACGAACCAGTGGTACCCCGATCTGTTCTACGACAATCACCCCGCCGAGCAGCCAGCCAGCCCAGAAGACGGCTACCACTTCACCGTCGACATCACGGACAAAGCGCTCGGGTTCATCCGAGATGCGAAAGCAATCGCTCCGGATAAGCCGTTCTTCCTGTACTACGCACCCGGTGCCGCCCATGCTCCTCATCACGCGCCCAAAGAATGGGCCGACCGTTACAAGGGCAAGTTCGATATGGGCTACGAGGCCATGCGCGACATCACGCTCGCGCGCCAGAAGGAGCTCGGGATCGTTCCGGCCGACACGCAGGTGCCGCCGATCAACCCGATTGGCACCCCGGCGACCCGGACAGGTCCAGACGGGCTGCCGTTCCCGGAGATGGACGAGACGCGCCTGTGGGACTCCCTTTCGGACGAGGAGAAGCGGCTGTTCAGTCGGATGGCGGAGGTGTACGCCGGATTCCTTTCGCACGCGGACGATCAGATCGGTCGCCTCCTCGACTACCTCGAGGACATCGAAGAACTCGACAACACGATGGTCGTCGTCGTTTCGGACAACGGTGCGAGCGGGGAAGGCGGGCCCAACGGGTCCGTCAACGAGATGAAATTCGTCAACGGCATGCCCGACAACATTGAGGACAACCTCCGCTACCTCGACCAGCTCGGCAGCCCGACGACCTACAATCACTACCCCAACGGATGGGCCATGGCATTCAACACGCCCTTCAAGATGTGGAAGCGGTACGAGTTCAACGGTGGAACAAGCGATCCGTGCATCATCGCGCTTCCCGGCTCCAGTACGAACGGTCAGCTGCGAACGCAGTACCACCATGCTGTCGACATCGTGCCGACGATCCTCGATGTGCTCGGCGTGCAACCGCCCGACAAGATCCACGGTCATGACCAGAGCCCGTTCGACGGTGTGAGCATGCGTTACACCGTTGATGATGCAACCGCAGCGACCACACTCCACACGCAGTTCTACGCGATGCTCGGTTCGCGCGCGGTGTGGCACGAGGGCTGGAAGGCCGTGACCACACATCCCACCTTGAGCGGTTGGGGCCACTTCAATGACGACGAGTGGGAGCTCTATCACACCGACGTCGATCGCGCCGAACTGCACAATCTTGCCGGCGAGCATCCGGAGAAGCTGCGAGAGCTCGTCAACCTGTGGTTCTCCGAAGCCGGTCGGAACATCGCATTCCCGCTCGACGACCGCTCTGCACTGGAGATCGTCTTGACCCCACGACCGCTGCTGTCTGCGGCGCGGGATCGCTACACGTACTACCCGGGCATGTCAGAGGTTCCCGAATCGCAGTCAGTGAATATCCGGAATCGATCGTTCGTCATCGGGGCGCTCGTCGACCTGCCCACAACCGGCGCCGAGGGTGTGCTCTTCGCTCAAGGGTCGCGGTTCGGTGGTCACGCGCTCTACATCAAGAACAACCGCCTGCACTATGTGAACAATGTCGTCGGGACGAACGAACAGCTGTTGCGCGCCACGGAGGACGTCCCGACCGGGTCGGGCCTGATTCTCGCGGCCTCGTTCGACAAGGACGGCGAGAACCCGAAGTATGTCGCAACGGGTATGCTGACGCTCTTCTACGGTGACAAGCCTGTCGGGCAGCTGCGCATCTCGACGCAACCGGGCAAGTTCTCGCTCGCCGGGGAAGGCTTGACGGTCGGCCGAGACAGTGGAGCGCCGGTGACCAGTGACTATCCGGGCTCCGATCCGTGGCCGTTCACAGGGGGCACGATTCGCAGTGTCAGCGTCGACGTCGGCGGCGAGCCGTACATTAACCTCGAGCGTGAGGCGCAGGCGATGCTCATGCGGGAGTGAGAACGGCGCGGTTGCCAGCCCGTGCCAGCCAGTCGATGCTGGGTCGTCGATGCTGGGCCGTCGATGCTGGGCCGTCTAGGCCGAAGTTACGTATGAGTTGAGCCCCTACTTCCCCGTCGTTGCGGGGAGTGGGGGTTCTTTTGTATCAACAATTGTAGCCAGTAAAATAGGTGTGTTGAGCCATGATCTATCGTGATTAGCGTTTAGAATTATGGCGTGGCGAAGAACGCAACGGCGATGCATGTGGCCAAAGTGAGAACCAAGGCGGTCAACAAGGCTGGTGAGGAACGCGTCTACGAATCGGTGCTGCTGCGCCGCTCCTACCGGGAAGGCGCCAAGGTCAAACACGCGACGTTGGCGAACCTGACCGCGCTGCCGGACAGTGCGATCGAGGTCCTGAAGGCATCCCTGGCCGGCAAGAGTCTGATCGTCGCCGACGACAACCTGGAGGTGACCCGGTCCCTGCCGCACGGGCACGTCGCCGCCGTCTGGGCGCAAGCCCAGGCACTGGGGCTGCCGGCTCTGCTGGGCCCGGCGGGCAAGGCTCGGGACGTGGTGCTCGGTCTGATCATCGCCCGGGTCTGCAAACCGGCCTCGAAACTGGCCACGACCCGGTGGTGGGCCGACACCACCCTCGCCGAGGACCTCGGCATCACCGACGTCTCAACCGATGAGGTGTATGCGGCGATGGACTGGCTCGCGACCCGACAAGAAGCAATCGAGAAGAAACTCGCCCGCAAACACCTGGGCGAAGATGCCAACCCGGACCGGTTGGCGTTGTTCGACCTGTCCTCCTCCTGGGTCACCGGCACACACTGCGAGTTGGCGGCCCGCGGGTACTCCCGGGACGGGAAGAAGGCTCTGCCGCAGATCGAATACGGGCTGCTGACCGACCCCGCCGGCCGGCCCGTCGCGATCCGGGTCGTGCCCGGTAACACCGCCGACCCGACGGCGTTCCAGCAGATCGCCATCGAAATGAAGACGACGTTCGGTGTCAACGACATGGTCATGGTCGGCGACCGCGGCATGATCACCTCCGCCCGCATCCGGCAGCTGAAAGAGTTGGGCGGTCTCGGCTGGGTCACCGCACTGCGCTCCGTGTCGATCGCGGGCCTGATCGCGGACGGGTGCGTGCAACAATCCCTGTTCGATGACACCAACCTGGCCGAAATCCAACATCCCGACTATCCCGGCGAACGCCTGATCGCCTGCCGCAACCCTGCCCTGGCCGACAAACGCGCCTACAAACGTGAGCAGCTGCTGGCCGCGACCGAGGCTGACCTGACCGTCATCGCGACCGCCGTGACCGCGGGCCGACTCACCAAGGCCGGGCCGATCGGAGTCCGTGTCGGCAAAATCCTCGGCAAACACAACATGGCCAAACACTTCCAGCTCATCATCGACGACGGGCTGCTCACCTTCACCCGCAACCAACACAACATCGATGCCGAGGCGGCGTTGGACGGCATCTATGTGATCCGCACCAGTGTTCCGGCCGAGCAGATGGACACCGCCACCGTCGTCGGCACATACAAGTCGTTGGCGCACGTGGAACGCGACTTCCGCTCAATCAAGTCCATCGACCTGGACCTGCGGCCCATCTACCACTGGACAGAAACCCGAGTTCGCGCGCACGTGTTTCTGTGCATGCTGTCCGCCTACCTGATCTGGCACCTGAGGAACGCGTGGGCACCGCTGACCTTCACCGACGAGAACCGACCCGACCCGGCCGACCCCGTCGCACCCGCGAAACGCTCCACCGCCGCCCGCCGGAAAGCATCCACCGCCACCACCGACACCGGCGAGCCCGCCTACAGCTTCACCGCGTTGCTGGACCACCTCGCGACCCTAACCCGCAACCGGATCCACATCGCCGGCCACGACGACGAGATCGGCTTCGAACTGGTCGCCACCCCCACCCCGATCCAACGCCACGCGTTCGAGCTGATCGGCCAAACCATCCCTACCACGCTCAAGTAGCCAGAAACACCACCACAGTCAGCAGTAAAATCCCGGCTCAAGCCAGAGAAACCCGCCCTCAACCCGCGTAACTTCGGTCTAGGCCGGCCAGTCCTGCACGATATGCTCGCTCACTCGCATCGCGTTCGCAACGATCGTCAACGTCGGGTTGACGCTGCCGTTCGTCGGGTGCAGCGACGCATCGCAGACGACGACGCGCGCGGTCCCGTGAACGCGGCCGTAGGCATCCGTCGCGGAAGTCTCGGGGGAGGTGCCCATTCGCGCTGTGCCGCTCGAGTGCTCACCCGCGGCCGATGCGATCGCGGTGCCGAACTGGCGGCGGATGTCGCGCGCCCCGACAGCGATCAGCCAGGCTTCACCCTGCCTTGCCATTCCATCCTCGACCTCGACGGATGCCCAGTGCACGTTCTTGCGTAGCGCCGCGACCGGCTTTCCCCAGCGATCGTGCAGGCCATGCGCCAGGGTCACCCGCGAGGTCGCCATCGGAATCTCCTGCCCCATGCCGAACACGCCGAACGCGTGTGAGCGGTCGCCTCGCATCCACTCCTTGTGCCCGGCACCCCACAGCGGAACGCCCGGCATCGACGGATCAGATGCAGATGTCAACGGCAGCGGGCTCACCAGATCGACGATGACGCCGCCGCCCCACGGAATGGTCTGGGCGTGCACATGATCCAGCGTGGCGATGGAGTGCCCCGGCCCGACATACGGCTTGACGACCTCGTCCATTGTGCCGAGCATCGTGACGAACCGATGGTCGTGCAGGTTACGGCCGAGCTGGTCGTTGCCGATGCCGCTGGCCAGCAGCAATCGTGGCGTTTCAACCGCGCCGGCCGAGACGACAACGACGTCGGCGTTGACGGTGATCTCCGCCGGTGTCGTCGACGCGGATGCCATGATCGTCACGCCCGCCGACCGCGCGCCGTCGCGCACTTGGATGACCTCGGCGTCGTAGATCACATCGCACAGCCCCGTCGCGACGGCGCGCGGAATGAACGTGTTGTTCGAACCGTTCTTGGCGTTGACCGGGCAGGTGTGGCCGATGCACTGCGGGCAACGCACGCAGGCGGGGCGATCGTCATGCGGCACGCTGTTGATAGCGAGAGGGATCGGACCCCAGCCCCAGCCCAGCGAGTCCGCGGCAGCACCGAGCAGTTCGCGTGCGCGCTCGGTGGGCATCGGCGGCATCGGGTAGCCGGCCGATCGCGGCGTGCGCGAGGTCAATCCGCCCTCAATACCGGAGACACCGAGCTCCCATTCCGCACGGGTGTAGTACGGTTCCATTTCGCCGTAGCCGATCGGCCAATCCGCCAGGTTGGCACCATCTGGGTTGCCGTACAGGGTTGCCATCTGAAAATCTTGCGGAAGGAAGCGCCACGCCATTCCTTGCCAGAGTCGGGTGCCGCCTCCGAAAGCCATCGCATTCAGTCCGTATAGCCCGGCGTCGCCTGTGCCGTCGATGACGCGGTCCTCGCCGTCCGGCAGCTGGGCGAGCCTCGGATGCCCAAGGCCGGGCCCCGCCGACGGCCAATAGACCGCGTTTCGTTTGCCGTGCAAATGATCGCCACGTAATGCCGAGTTGGGCACGGAGGGGGCGCGCTCGATCAGCAGCACGGTCTTGCCTGCTTTTGCCAGGGTTTCGGCCGCGACGCCGCCGCCGGGTCCGCTGCCGATCACAATGGCGTCGTAGCCGCTGCGCACCTGCTCTGGTCGCAACCCGTCGATCGGGTCGGGTTCGACTGGTGTGACGCCCTCGGGCACGGCGCGGAAGCCCACCATTTCCAGCCCGATCGGACTGTGCCGCGTGGGGGCGCCGGACCGGTCAGCAACGCCGGGCTGGTCGGCAGCGCCGGGCTTCTCAACAACGCCGGGATTGTCAACAACGCCGGATCGATCCGAGGCTGCGTAGTAGCCTTCCCAGCAGATGCGGCGCAGGGCGGCGAAGTGGCTTGCCGCGGTGGTTGCGACGCCCGCATCGGCGGCGGTGGTTGCGGCATCCGCTTCGTCGCGAGTCGCCTCGAACGAGGTGAGGATCGCGTCCTGCTGTTGCCCGGTCAGCTCTGCGAACGACACCCCGTTCTCGGCGCGCGCCGCAGCGTCGAGCGCCTCATTCAGCCAGATCAGCGCGGGGCGCGCCCAGTCCAGGTCGGGGTTGGCCGGGATCACATAGTCCGCGACGCCGCCCTCCCATCCGCCCGGCCAGGGCTCGCCCAACCACCTGTCGGCCGGGATGATTCGGTCGATGGCCGCGCGGATGGTTGCGGTGAAGAGTTCGGTCGAA
Source organism: Rathayibacter sp. SW19 (assembly GCF_030866825.1). Lineage (NCBI taxonomy): Bacteria > Bacillati > Actinomycetota > Actinomycetes > Micrococcales > Microbacteriaceae > Rathayibacter > Rathayibacter soli. The sequence continues at coordinate 3,775,805 of NZ_CP133020.1, read as the reverse complement.
CTATTTGCCGGCAAGTGAGCCGCCGATGCCTCCGACGCTGAAATACTTGTTCAGCACGGCGAAGAGGATCACGGGTGGGAGCATCATGACCACGGCGACGGCCATCACCAGGCCCCAGTCGGTCTGATTCTGCTGGAAGAACGACTGCAGCCCGATTTGCAGGGTGTAGTTCTGGTCGCTTCGCAGGAAGACGACGGCGACCAGGTAGTCGTTCCAGGCGAGCAGGAAGGCGAAAATCGCTGTCGAGAGCACCCCGGGCAGCGAGTTGCGCAGCACGATGCGCACGAAACCGCCGAACACGGAGCAGCCGTCCATCCAGGCGGCCTCCTCGAGTGTGATCGGGATCGAGTCGATGTACGCCGCCATCATCCAGACGGCCACGGACATGGTCGAGCCGACATAGATGATCGTGATGCCGGCCAGATTGTCGACCAGCCCAATCTGCGCGAACAGGATGAACAGCGGGATCACCGCAGTGACCACCGGCAGCGACTGCACGATGAACAGGATGAGCGAATAGCCGGAGACGAGCTTGCTTCTCCCGCGGGAGAGCACGTATCCGGCTGGCGCGGCAACCGCCACTGCAACCACCACCGTCACCAGGGTGACGATCAAGCTGTTGCCCAGCCAGGTGCCAACGGATGTCTCGGAGAAGACCGTTGTGAAGTTCTCCAGCGTGAGCCCCGTCGCCTTGCTGCCGAGCGAAGGCTCGAGCGACAGGATCAGGACGGCAATGATCGGCACCAGCACGACCGCGGTGATGATCAGGATGCCGAGGAAGCGCCACCACTTACCGCGCTCCTGAGCCTGGGTGAGCGTGCGCCGCTTGCCGCCGGTCACACCGACGTGCAACTGACCGGTCAGCGGCGCTTGTGAAGTTTCGGCGCTCATTCGATGTTCACCTTTCGAATCTGGCGGTAGAGCAACGTCGCGATGATGACGAGGACGATCGTCATCATGAACGCGATTGCGACACCGGGGCCGGTCTGGAAGTTCTGGAACACCGTGATGTACGCCATCACGACGAGGGACTGCGTGGCGTTGACCGGGCCGCCGCCGGTGAGCAGGAAGATCGTCGGGAAGTCGTTGACACAGAAGATCGTCATCAGAATCCAGCTGATGTACGTCGAACGCGAAATCATCGGCAGTGTGATCTGCCGGAACGTCTGCCAGCTACTGGCACCGTCGACCTTGGAAGCCTCGTACACGTTGCTGTCGACGGATGCGAGGGCCGAGGCCATCATCATCATCATGAACGGGAAGCTGATCCACACCTTGAAGATGCAGACCATGACCTGAGCGAGCAGCGGGTCCGCGAGGAAGAGCACGTTGCCGAATCCGAGAGCGTGGAAGAGAATCGGCAGCGGCGACTGCGGGGTTGCCACCAGCCAGTTCCACGAAGCGGCAGAGACAACCACGGGAACAACCCACGGCAGCAGCAGAAGCACTTTGAACAGACCGTTTGCAGGGATGCGGGTGCGCAGGAGCAGGCCGAGGGAGAGGCCGACGGCCCAACTTCCGAAGACCCCGACGATCGTGAAGACCGCAGTGAAGACTGCTGCGTGCCAGAACACGGGGGATTGCAGCACGGAGGCGTAGTTTGCCAGGCCGACGAAATCACCGGCGCTGATCAGATCCCCGTTGCGCAGCGATTGCAAACCCGCGTAGATCACCGGGTACAGGTTCAGAAGCAACAGCAGGATCACCGACGGTAATGCGAACAGCACGAACACTCTCGCGTGCGACGTATTGCTCTTGCGTTTGCCGGCGCTGGGCGACCGACCCGAACCGGCGTTCCCCACACCGTTGCGCGCCTTTCTCAGCGCTCCGGCCACGGACTCGGTCGACATCTACTTCTCCTTCGAAGGTCTTCGCGATGATGAAAACGGGTGGGCCCGGCTCACGCTGGGACCCACCCGATTCGGGTTGCTACTTCATGAGTCCTTCGATTGAGGTCTGCAACGTTGTCAAAGCGGTCTTGGCATCAGTCTTACCACCGAGAATAGCCTGCGAGAAGGTCGTCATCGGTGCGGTGCCGTCAACGGTGTTGGCGATGTTGTAGAACAGACCGGTGCCGCCCGGTGCCGCCCAGGTCTTGAAGATGGGCTGCCACTCGTCGACGATCTTCACGTTGTTCGGGTCCGACTTGAACTCGCTCGTGGCGGCGATGGACTTCAGCGGGGGCAAGCCGATGCCGGTGTTCGACGTCCACAACTGTTTCATGTTCTGGTAGTAGTACGTGAGGAACGCCTCGGAGCTCTTCTGACTCGGGGTGTTCTTGTACATCATGATGTTGTTCGGGAAGTACAGTCCGCCGGTCTTGCCGCTCGGACTCTTGAGCGGGCTGCCGACGACCATGTCGCTGACAACGTCGCCGCCGACGCTGGCCGCGAGGCCTGCACCGTCCCAGCCGAAGCCGAACTTCTTCGCCTTCCACTGCGCCTGCACGTTTGCGCTCGTGTACGTGGCGCCTGCAGGGTCGGAGTAGCCGGAGTTGACAAGATCGAGAATGTAGGTCATCGCCTCGATGTTCTCGGGCGTGACACAGTCCGGCTTCTTGTCGGCGTTGAAGAGCCCACCGCCGTTGTTGATCATGAACGCCGTCAGGATGTGGCTACCGGTGAAGTTGCCGGCCCCTGCACCGAGGCCGAAGCCGTAGACGCCGATCTTCTTGAGCGCTGCGCACACGTTCTTGTACTCGTCCCAGTTGGTCGGCGGCTGAACCCCGGCCTGCGCCAGCAGCGCCTTGTTGTACCAGGAGATACGAACGTCGAGGTTGTAGGGCACCGCTGCGTAGCCCTGGTCGGTCTTCATCGTGTCGACGAGACCGTCGAAGAAGTCGGCGTAGATACCGTTCTTCTTCCAGCTGTCGAGCAGATTGTCCGCGTATGCGATCTTGCCCTGCTGTGCGAACTGGAACGCCTGGGTTCCACCGCCCGAGCTGACGGCGGGGCCGGTGTTCGACGCGACGGCAGAGGAGAACGTCTGGGTGAAGTTCGCCCACTGGATCTCCTGGTAGGTAGCCGCCCCGAGACCCGAAGCCGGCTTGTACGCCAGCGTGATCTTCTTGTCGAGCTTGTTGAAGTCCGTGTTACCCCACGGCATGTTCCAGAATTTGATGGCCTTGGTAGAACCGCTGGCGCCACCACCGCCTCCGCTTGAACAGGCGGCGAGGAGCGAGGTGGCTGCAACGCCACCTGCGAGTCCGATAAAGCCACGGCGGGTGAATGATGCACCCGTGGATTGAGAAGCCATAGCAGGTTCCTTCCGAGTCGCCGATGCCTCGGGCGACCACGATTCGACATTGAATGCAAGTGTCGCACGCTGTTCAGCAATATTTCGTTGCGACGGCTTTAGTATTCATCCACGAGCCTTGGAAGTCAACACCGCGGCCCGGACCCGCGGAAACACGCGCATCTGACAAGCGACGCCCGCTCTCGGCGGCCAGGAACGGGCGCTTTGACCGCCCGGCGGCGGCCACCGTCGGTTCCCGCCGACGGAAAGAAAACCCCCGAGAATCGCGAATTCGTGAGTACGATGTCGCCATGAGTGTGCAAAAGGTTTCGTCTCAGCGAGCGACACTCGCTGAGATTGCACGGGATGCATCGGTGTCGATGTCGACCGTGTCCAAGGTGCTGAACGGCCGTTCCGGCGTTTCCGAGCCCGTTCGCGATCGCATTGAGCAGTTGTTGCACTCATCCGGTTACAGCCGCCGCGGCGTGGAGAACTCACGAGTCCGTCTGATCGAGCTCGTGTTCGAGAACATCGACAGCGAGTGGTCGCTTGAGATCATTCGCGGCGCAGACAAGGTGGCACGCGAGAACGGCATGAGCATCGTGCTCACCGAGAGCGGCACCCGTCACACTCAACCGGTCGATTGGATCGACGGTGTGCTCCAGCGTCAGCCGGCCGGACTGCTCCTCCTCTTCTCGGATCTCTCCGCCGACCACAAACGCCAAATGCGCACACGAGGCATTCCGTTCGTGGTGGTGGACCCCGCGGGCGACCCGGCCCCTGACGTGGCATCGGTCGGCACGGGAAACTGGTCGGGCGGACTCATGGCGACGCGGCACCTTGTGGAGCTCGGACACCGCCGGATCGGCATTATCACGGGGCCGATGGACATGCTGTGCTCTCGCGCACGGCTGTCGGGTTATCGCACCGCACTCGACGAGGCGGGCATCCCGATCGATCCAAGCCTCATCGAGAACGGCGAATTCCACTACGAGAACGGGCTCAAGGCGGGCACCCGGATGTTGTCGTCGTCCGACCGCCCGACGGCAATCTTCACGGGGAATGATCTGCAGGCGTTCGGCGTGTACCAGGCCGCTCGTTCGCTCGGCCTCGGCATTCCCGAGGATCTGTCCGTAGTCGGCTACGACGACGTGCCGTCGGCAAGCTGGGTCGGACCACAATTGACCACGGTTCATCAGCCCCTGAAAGAGATGGCGGAGCAGGCAGTGCGTCTTGTGCTGGCGTTGCGCGATGACCCGGAACGCAGCACCGTTCGGCTGGATCTGGCGACGAACCTCGTTGTGCGCGGAAGCACGGCAGCTCCGGCCAACATACTCGCTCCGACCGCCTGACGCGGCCCTCGACGTGGGATTGCGACACATCGAGCGATATGTTTCTTGATCAGCGTCTAAAACTTGCGCCGCTTCGAGCGTTGGGGCTAGCGTGAACTGATACGGGCGGCCGCCGCGGTGCGTGCGCCCGCCGATCTGAAATATCAAGAGTCCACATCTGCAGATCTACCAGACGAAGGAGTCCGTGAAATGAGTCAGCCCTCGCTTGGCGTTGCGATGGTCGGGTATGGGTTTATGGGGGCGGCGCATTCGCAGGCGTGGCGGGTTGCCCCGCGTTTCTTCGAGCTTCCATTCGACCCACGGATGTCCGTGATCGTCGGGCGGGACCGCGCCCGCGTTGCCGCGGCGGCCGGGCGTTTCGGCTGGGCGGAGGCGGAGACGGATTGGCGTCGGGTGATCGAACGCGACGACATCGGACTGGTGGACATTTGCAGTCCGGGCGCTTCGCATGTCGAGATAGCGATTGCGGCGCTGGATGCGGGCAAGCACGTGCTGTGCGAGAAGCCGTTGGCGAACACGGTCGCGGAGGCTGAGGCGATGGCCGCAGCCGCTGAGCGTGCCGCTGCGCGTGGTGTGTTCGCGATGGTCGGTTTCAGTTACCGTCGGGTGCCGGCGATCACGTTTGCTCGTGATCTGGTCGCGGCGGGCCGGATCGGTGAGGTGCGTCAGGTGCGCGCCGCCTATCTGCAGGACTGGTTGGTGGATGCGCAGGGGCCGATGACGTGGCGTCTGGATAAGGCGTTGGCCGGTTCTGGCTCGCTGGGCGATATCGGCGCGCACGCGATTGATGCGGTGCAGTTCATCACCGGTCAGCGCATCAGTGGTGTGAGCGGAACGCTTCAGACGCTGGTCGCTGAGCGTCCGCTGCTGGGTGAGTCGATCGGGCTGGGCGGCACGGCGTCGAGTGAGCGCGGCAGGGTCACTGTTGATGATGTGGCGTTGTTCACGGGTCGGCTCAGCGGTGGTGGTCTCGGTTCGTTCGAGGCGACGCGGTTCGCTACGGGGCGCAAGAACGCGTTCCGGCTCGAGTTCAGCGGTTCGAAGGGTGCGATCGCGTTCGATCTGGAACGGATGAACGAGTTGGAGTTCTATGACCGCACTGAGGAGGCTGGGTTGCAGGGTTTCCGGCGGATCCTGGTGACCGAGCCGGAGCATCCGTATATGTCGGCGTGGTGGCCGACGGGGCACGCGATCGGGTATGAACACCCGTTCTCACACCAGGTGTATGACTTGTTGACCGACATCGCCGCCGGTAGGCAGCCGCGGCCGTCGTTCGCTGACGGGCTGCAGGTGCAGCGGGTGCTTGAAGCGATCGAGACCAGCGCTGCGGCCGCGAGCGTGTGGACAGCGGTTGCCGAAGCAGAATCCGGGCCGCAGGCATCCGGATCAGAAGCACAAAATGAAGGAGAAAACCGATGACCCGCCCGATCACGTTGTTCACCGGCCAGTGGGCCGATCTGCCGTTCGAGAAGGTTGCGGAGTTGGCCGGCGGCTGGGGTTATGACGGTTTGGAGATCGCCTGTTGGGGCGACCACCTGGACCCGTGGCGTTGGGATGACGAGGAGTACGTCGCCGGCAAGAAGGCCGTGCTGGAAAAGAACGGCCTGGGTGTGTGGGCGATCTCGAACCATTTGAAGGGTCAGGCGGTGTGCGATGATCCGATCGATCAGCGGCACCGCGACATCCTCGGCGACAGGGTCTGGGGCGATGGCGAAGCCGAGGGTGTGCGTCAGCGTGCTGCAGAAGAGTTGAAGAACACGGCACGATTGGCCGCGAAACTGGGGGTGAAGACGGTCACCGGGTTCACCGGGTCCTCGATCTGGAAGTACGTGGCGATGTTCCCGCCGGCGTCGCAGGCGATGGTGGATGCCGGTTATCAGGATTTCGCGGACCGCTGGAACCCGATCCTGGACGTCTTCGATGAGGTGGGGGTGCGGTTCGCGCACGAGGTGCACCCGTCGGAGATCGCCTATGACTACTGGACGACGGTGCAAGCGCTGGAGGCGATCGGGCACCGGGAGGCGTTCGGCCTGAACTGGGACCCGAGCCACATGGTCTGGCAGGACATCGACCCGGTCAGTTTCCTCTGGGACTTCCGTGACCGCATCTACAACGTGCACGTCAAGGACACGAAGAAGCGGATGACCAACGGCCGCAACGGTCGACTCGGCTCGCACCTGGCCTGGGCCGATCCGCGCCGCGGTTGGGACTTCATCTCGACCGGTCACGGGGATGTGCCGTGGGAGAACGCGTTCCGCATGCTCAACGCCATCGACTACCAGGGCCCGCTCTCGGTCGAGTGGGAAGACGCCGGCATGGACCGCCTGGTCGGCGCCCCCGAGGCGCTCGGCTTCGTCAAGCAGTTCGCCTTCGACGCGCCAGACGCCGCATTCGACGCAGCATTCAGCACCAAATGATGTTCGGGCGCGTTCTGCGCCCGAGGTCCAACGAACACGAGCAAGACAAAAGAAAGCAGCTATGACTCCGGATACTCCGCCTTCCAATACAGCGCCTCGCAACGCGTTGATCGTGCGCGGCGGCTGGGACGGGCACCAGCCCGTCGAAACCACCGATTCGATGATCCCTTTTCTTGAGCGCAACGGGTTCACCGTGCGCGTCGAGGAATCCACCGCCATCTATACGGATGCCGACTACCTGGCCGATGTCGATCTGATTCTGCAGATCGTGACGATGTCCACGATCACCGACGAGGAGTTCGCCGGGTTGCAGAAGGCCGTGCTGAACGGCACGGGCCTGGGTGGCTGGCATGGCGGCATCGCAGACTCCTATCGCAATAACGCCGACTATCTGCATATGATCGGCGGACAGTTCGCGCACCACGCCGGCAAGGACCCGGCCGAGCGCATCGGCGAGCAGTCGGACAACTACATTCCGTACACCGTGCACATCACAGAGGCCGGTCGAACGCATCCGATCACAGCAGGCATCGAGGACTTCGATCTCGTCACCGAGCAGTACTGGGTGCTCAGCGATTCATACAACGACGTGCTGGCCACGACCACGCAGGCGGTGCGACCCTGGGATGCCTGGAACCGGCCCGTCACCGCGCCTGCCGTGTGGACGCGGCAATGGGGCAATGGGCGAATTTTCGTCTCGGCACCCGGGCACCGCCTCGACGTTCTCGACAACCCGAACGTGCGCACGATCGTTGAGAGGGGGCTGCTGTGGGCAGCTCGCTAAACAATGGCCCGCTGACGATTGGTGTGATCGGCGTCGGCACGATCAGCGCGCAGTATTTCGCAGAGTTCCCGAAACTGCCGGGTCTGCGCCTGCTCGCCGTCGCCGACGTGAACCAGGCGCGTGCGGCCGAGGTGGCTGCCGAGCAGGGTGTTGAGGCGCTCGCCGTCGACGCTCTCCTCGCCGATCCACGAATCGACGCCGTGCTGAATCTGACCATCCCCGCCGCGCACGTCGAAATCGGGATGAAGGCGCTGCGCGCGGGAAAGCACGTATACGGAGAGAAGCCGCTGGCGCTTGATCCTGCTGAAGCAGCCCCGATGCTCGCGCTTGCCGCCGAGCTCGGGCTGCGCGTGGGAAGTGCGCCTGACACCGTCCTCGGTACGGGCATCCAGACGGCGCGTCAGGTGCTGGACTCCGGCGCTGTTGGAGAGCCGGTTGCGGCAGCGGTGCATTGGAGTTCCCCTGGACACGAGCGGTGGCATCCGGCCCCGCAGTTCTACTATCAGCCTGGTGGTGGCCCGCTGCTTGACATGGCGCCGTACTATTTGTCCAGCCTCGTCACGCTGCTTGGCCCAGTGCTGCGCGTCTCCGGTGTCGCAACCCGGTCCGCGCGCGAGCGCACGATCGCGACCGGGCCGTCTGCAGGAACGGTGATTCCGGTGGATGTCGACACGCACGTCAGCGCGATCCTCGAACATGCGGGCGGTGCGACTTCGACGGTGACGGTCAGCTTCGACGTATGGGCGTCCCGTGCCCCGTTGTTCGAGCTCTACGGAACCTCAGGAACCATCGCTGTTCCGGACCCCAACCGGTTTTCGGATGCGGTCGAAGTGTGGACGACCCAGGCGCCCGAGTGGCGCGAGGTGCCCGTGTCGGCAGGCTACGAGGATGCCGGGCGCGGCTTCGGTCTCGCAGACATGGCGCACGCGATCGAGACGGATCGGCCGCATCGTGCATCCGGCGAGCTTGCGTTCCACGTGCTGGAGATCATGGATGCGGTGCTGCGCGCCGGCCACGAACACGGCGTGATCGAGTTGACCAGCACCGCATCGCGCCCGGAGCCGGTGCCGTTCGGGGCGTTACCCGGCAGCTGGTAACCCGTTCCGTGGGGCCCATTACGTTATGACCTTATGACCTCTGCTCGCCCGACGGGTGCGAGGCCCCGAGACCTGCCGCGCCGTCCAGGTCAGACTGGCTGACCACTGAGATGCCGGCCGTGGACAGCGCCATGGTCTCCGTGCCGTCCACTTGCAGGCTCTCACGTCGCACGTCACCATTGTCGATGGTCTTTTTCAGTGGCACCTCTTTGAGGAAGCAGACGAGCACGGTGGCGATCAGAACCAGCGGCAGGATGTAGAGGAAGATCGGGGTGAGCGCGTCGTTGTACGAACCGACGATGATGTCGCGGATCGGTGCCGGCAGGCCGTGCACGAGGTGCGGTGTGAGGTCGTTGACCTTGCCGGCGCCCGAGGATGCGGCGCTTGGAGGCATCCGCTCTCCCAGGAGGGTCACGAGCCGTGACGCAAACAGGCTGCCGACGACTGCCGACCCCAGTGAGGCGCCGATCTGGCGAAAGTAGTTATTGGTCGCCGTGGCCACGCCCACCAAGGCGTTGGAGAACGTGTTCTGCACGACCAGCACGAAAATTTGCATGCACAGGCCGAGGCCGAGCCCCATGACGGCGAGGTACGCGCAGATGACCCAGACCGGAAGAGTCGACGTCATGGTCGAGAGCAGGAGCATACCCACAGCGGTGACCAGGGTGCCGGAGATCGGTGCCCACTTGTATCTGCCGGTCTTGGTGACCAGGGCACCCGAGACGATCGAGGTGATGAGCACGGCGGCCATCATCGGAATCATCAGCAAGCCCGATTGCGTTGCGTTGGCGCCGGTGACCATCTGCAGGTACGTGGGCACATAGGCCAGGGTGCCGAACATTGCGACACCGATGGCCAGGCCCGCGGCCGTCATGAGATTGAAGTTCAGCTTGCGGAACAGATGCATAGGCATCACCGGCTCGGGGGTGCGCAACTCGACGATGACGAACAGGATGGCGGCGACAACTGTTCCACCGATAAGACCGAGTATCTGCGGGGAGTCCCAATCGTACGTCGATCCACCCCACGTGCTCACGAGGACGATACCCGTCGACGCCAGCGCCAACAGCGCGATGCCGAACACGTCGAGCTTGAGGCCGTTGCGGGGGTGCTTGGGCAGGTGCAGGAATAACATGGCCGCGAGAATGGCGAGGATGCCCAGCGGGATGTTCATCCACAGCCCCCAGCGCCAGCCGATGACGTCGGTGAACCAGCCGCCTAGCAGCGGGCCTGCCACCGAAGACAGCGCGAACACGCCGCCCATGATGCCCATGTACTTGCCGCGCTCGCGCGCGGGTACCACATCGGCGATGATCGCCTGCGACAGGATCATCAGGCCACCACCGCCGAGACCCTGGATGCCACGGCCGACGATCAGCCAGGTCATGTCCTGCGACCAGCCGCCGATGATCGACCCGAGGATGAAGATCGAGATCGCGCCGATGAAGATGCCCTTGCGCCCGATCAGGTCGCCCAGCTTGCCGTAGACGGGCAGCATGATGGTCGAGGCGAGGATGTAGATGGTGATCACCCAGGTCATCAGGTCGACGCCGTGCAGGTCTCCGACGATGGTCGGCAGCGCCGTTGAGAAGATCGTCTGGTCCAGCGACGCCAGCAACATGGCCATCATCAGACCTGCGAACACCAGCAGTATGTTCCGGGTGTGGTGCGGTTCGATCTTCGCGGGAGCCTCGTCCTGCGTGGTCATGCTCATGTCAGTCGTCCCATCGTCTCGTCCAACAGCTGTTCCGCTCGGGCCCGCACCGCAGGGCCAGGCGATCTGTCGGACAGGCCACCCTTCTCACAGCTCAATTCCATGACGGCAGAGTGCACGGCCGCGCCGCATGCCATCAGCACAACGCGCGCCTCGCTCTCGGTCGGCTCTCGATCGCCTGGCCGCGTAGTGCGCTGCATGAGCGCGTGCACGCTGTGGGTGAGTGTGCCGAACATGGCGCCCATCTTGGCGAACCGTCGTTGCAGCAGGTCGGGGTGCTCGCGGAGAACCCGGCGACGCGCGGCACGCAGCTTGGGGTCGTGCGATGCATCCTCGAAGAGCGTCGTGAACAGTGTCAGCACGCCGTCACGCAGCGACGCTGGCTGCAGCTCGGCCACCGTCCGCTCGAGTTCGGCCGTGACGTCGCCCGCCAATCGGATGCCGAGTATGGCATCCTCCTTGCTGTCGAAGTAGTTGAAGAACGTGCGCGGCGACACCTCGGCGCGATCGCTGATCGCGTCAATGGTCAGAGCCTCAAGGCCGGCATCGGCGACGATGTCGATCGCGGCCCATTCCAGCCGCTTGCGCGTCAGCAGTCGCTTGCGGTCTCGCAGCCCCACTACTTCTGTCTCTTGCACCTACGCAATATTACACCCGTGCAGAGTTGCGTGCGTGCACGGAACTCGAATTGAATCGGTCAGTGTCGCGATATCTTCAGATGAGGACACGAGCGTGCCGGTTGGCGCGGAGAGGCGAAAGCACAACGATGAGCACAGGCAACGCGGACTATCGAGACGGCGGAATTCAGTTTCCCGCCGACTTCGTTTTCGGATCAGCGACGGCGTCGTACCAGGTCGAGGGCGCCGTGAACGAGGACGGCCGCGGCCAAAGCATCTGGGACACCTTCAGCCACACACCGGGCAAAGTGTGCAACGGGGACACCGGCGACGTAGCGGATGACCACTACCACCGGTTGGAGGCCGACCTCGACCTGATGCAGAGCTTGAACCTGCACGCATACCGCTTCTCGATCGCCTGGCCGCGCATCCAGCCGACCGGTCGCGGGCCGGCGAATCAAGCGGGGCTCGCGTTCTATTCGCGGCTGATCGATGGCCTGATTGCGCGTGGCATCGCACCCGTTGCCACGCTGTACCACTGGGACCTGCCACAGGCGCTCGAAGACGAGGGCGGCTGGACGAATCGGTCGACCGCCCTGGCGTTCGCAGAGTATGCCCGCATTGTCGGCGAGGCGTACGGCGATCGGGTCGCCGTCTGGACAACGCTGAATGAGCCGTGGTGTGCGGCGTTCTTGGGTTACGCATCCGGTGCGCATGCGCCCGGGCGCACGGAGCCGCTTGCCTCGCTGAAGGCAGCGCACCACCTGAACCTGGCGCACGGATTGGCACTGCGCGAACTGCGCGCCGTCGTGACGAATGACGCGCAGTACTCGGTGACGCTCAATCTGCATGCGCTACGAGGAGACGGGCCGACCGGGCCGGAGGCGGTGCGGCGCATCGACGCCATCGGCAACCGCATCTTCACAGGGCCGATGCTGCACGGCGGCTACCCGCGCGATCTGTTAGAAGACACCCGCGACATCACCGACTGGTCGTTCGTGCTCGACGGCGACACCGAGCTCATCAACCAGAAGATCGACGTGCTGGGCGTCAACTATTACTCGACGACGCGTGTTCGAGTCTGGGATGGCGAGGGTGAGCGCGCGAGCGCAGACGGCCACAAAGCGGTTGGCGCGTCACCGTGGCCGGGCGCTGATGACATCGAGTTTCTGGAACAGCCTGGGCCGTACACGTCGATGGGCTGGAACATCGAGCCAAGCGGCCTCGAAGAGCTGCTGCTCGCGGTGCACGCCGAATTCCCGGATCAGCCCCTGATGGTTACCGAGAACGGGGCGGCCTTCGACGATGTGGTGACGGCGGATGCGTCTGGTTCGGATGCCGCCCGCCCGGCGGTTCATGACACCGATCGCATCGACTACTTCCGCAGGCACCTCACGGCGGTGCACCGTGCGCTGTCGGCCGGGGTCGACCTGCGCGGCTACTTCGTCTGGTCTCTGTTGGACAACTTCGAGTGGGGCTTCGGTTACTCGATGCGTTTCGGCATCGTGCGCGTGGACTACGACACGCTCGAGCGACTGCCCAAGGACAGCGCAGCCTGGTACGCGGAACTGGCGGCCAGCGGTCACCTTCCCGACTAGGCTGCCCGGCTACTAGGCTGCACAGCGTGGCAGCACCGACCGGCAGAGGCAATAATCTCGACAGCGTTCGACAGCACAATCTGTCGACCGTGCTCGGTCTCGTGCACAGACAGGGGCCGTCGTCGCGTGCCGCGTTGACCGCGGCCACCGGGCTGAACCGATCGACCATCGGTGCGCTTGTCGCCGAGCTCGCCGAGCTCGGCCTGGCCAGCGAGCGCGAACCGGATGCCAGCAATCGCGTCGGGCGGCCCAGTCCCGTTGTCGCACCGAATAGCGCGATCGCCGCGATCGCTGTGAACCCCGAGATCGACGCGGTCACGGTCGGCCTGGTCGGTCTCGATGCACGCGTGCAGCGCCGTGTGAGACACGCCACGAACGGGCCGGTCGGGTCCCTGGAGGCGGCCCGCATCGCATCCGCCGTCATCGACGGGATGCGTGCCGATCTTGACGCGGCGCCGGTCGCGATCGGGGTTGCGATGCCCGGCTTGGTCAGACGCAGCGACGGGCTGGTGCGGCTCGCGCCTCACCTGAACTGGGTCGATGAGCCGTTCACCGAGCGGCTGCACGAGCTGACCGGGTTGCCCGTTGTCGCAGCGAACGACGCGAATCTCGGGGCGAACGCCGAGAGGCTGTTCGGCGCAGGTCGGGGCGTGCGTGACCTTGTGTACCTCAACGGCGGTGCGAGCGGCATCGGCGGCGGCGTGATCACCGACGGCCGCCCGCTAACCGGCCTCGCCGGTTACGCCGGAGAACTCGGTCACACCCTGGTCAACAGTTCCGGCGTGCGCTGTCATTGCGGCGCGATCGGATGCCTCGAGACCGAGGTGAATCAGCGATCTCTTCTCGCCGTGCTCGGCCTTGCGAGTGCGGACGGCGACGAGCTTGAGCAGGCGCTCGCGGCATCCGATTCGATCGCCGTGCGTGGCGAGATCGAACGACAACTGGGTTTTTTGGCCGTATCCGTGCGGAATGCGACCAACATCTTCAATCCGCAATTGATCGTGCTCGGCGGATTCCTCGGCGCGCTGGTCGCGGCCGCGCCCGATCGTTTGCATAAGCTCGTCTCGGAGACCGCACTGCGCGCATCCGGGGAATCGCTGCGGATCGTGCGTGCCGAACTCGGTCGCAATCTGCTGATGATCGGTGCCGCCGAACTGGCGTTCGCGCCGCTGCTGGCCGATCCGGCCGCTTTCGGCGGCCTTGGCTGAGCGAAGCGCTGCAACAAGCAACACACAACAAGTAAGAAGGGATGCACAGATGCGGGTGGTCGTGATCGGCGCAACAGGACACGTCGGCAGTTATCTGATCCCGCGGCTCGTCGATCGCGGTGACGAGGTGGTGGCGCTCTCGCGGGGCATCCGCGAACCATACCGGTCCGATCCGCGGTGGCAGCGGGCGCGACGCATCGCAATCGACCGCGACGCTCTGGATGCGGCTGGCACCTTTGGCGCGCTAGTCGCCGAGTTGAAGCCGGATGTCGTCATCGATTTGATCTGCTTCACGGCCGCGTCTGCGCAGCAGCTCGTCGAAGCGCTGCGCGGAACCGCAGCGCTTCTGATCACCTGCGGGAGTATTTGGATTCACGGCCCGTTGACCGAGGTGCCCGGAACAGAGGACGCACCGCGCAACACCTGGGGCGCGTACGGGCTGGGCAAGGCGGCGATCGAGGACATGCTCCTGGCCGAGTCGCGCAGTGCCGGCGGGCTGCCCTGCATCGTGCTGCATCCCGGCCACATCAGCGGACCAGGTTGGCGGGTCATCAATCCCGCCGCCAACCTCAATCTCGATGTGTGGGCGCGGCTTGCGTCCGGCCGTGAGGTCGTGCTGCCGAATCTCGGCCTCGAGACGCTGCATCACGTTCACGCCGACGATGTCGCGCAGGCTTTCGAACGGGCGATCGACCACGCAGCGGATGCCGCGGGCTCAGCCTTCAGCATCGTCTCGCCACGCGCGCTCACGCTGCGTGGCTATGCGCAGGCGGTCGCCGGCTGGTCGGGGCGCGAAGCCAGCCTGCGCTTTGTGCCGTTCGAAGAATTCCGCGCCGTCGTCGGCGACCAGAACGCCGACATCACCTGGGATCACATCGCGCGCAGCCCCGCATTCAGCATTGAGAAGGCGCAGCGGATGCTCGGCTACGCGCCGCGCTACACCTCACTCGAGGCGGTTGCGGAGGCCGTTCGATGGCTGCACGATGACGGCCAACTGAACTGAATGCGTGATTGAGGACAGGAGAATATTCCGAGAGCAGGACGATTGATCCTGTTCCCAGGGGTCTACGCCATTCCTCCTGTCACCGGTGCGGCATCCATGCAACTCAGCGAGGGCGCGGCATCCGCTAGGCTTGATCGGTTCGTCTCGAATCGATTCGATGGGTTCGAGCTCACGCTTGAGATCCGAGCATCCGAGATCCGAGCATCCGGGCCGCGCACGCGTGGTCCTGCCCGCTTCACTGTTGCGTCGTATTCGGCGCGGCATTGTCATCTTCATTCCAAGGAACGTCTTTTCGTGACTACTGTTGTCCACCCCGGCGATTCGCTTTCCGGCCGCGAGCGACTCGTCTACATCCTCGTGCTCGGCGCTCTCACCGCGCTTGGTCCGTTCACGATCGACTTGTACCTGCCTGCGTTCCCGGTGCTCGAGTCGGACATGCACGTATCCGCCGCCGCGATCCAGCTGACTCTCACCGGCACGACCGTCGGTTTCGCTGTCGGTCAGCTCCTGGTCGGACCGTGGAGCGACAAGGTCGGGCGCCGCCTGCCGCTGATCCTGGCGACAGGGCTGCACATCGCCGCGTCGATCGGCGCTGCAGTGTCGCCCGACATCACCTGGCTCGCAGTCTTCCGCATTCTTCAGGGTTTCGGCGCAGCGGCCGGCGGCGTTGTCGCGATGGCGATGGTGCGCGACTTGTTCGGCGGGCGACCCCTCGTGCGGATGCTTTCCCGCCTCGCCCTCGTCAGCGGACTCGCCCCGGTGCTCGCCCCTGTGATCGGGTCGCAGTTGCTGTCGATCATGCCCTGGCGTGGCATCTTCTTGGTTCTCGCCTGCTACGGCGCCGTGGTGCTCGCGGCCGTCTGGTTCCTGATCGTGGAAACGCGCCCGGTCGAGCGGCGGCTGGATGCCGGGCACTCGACTCTTCGGGACCGCTACCGCGCGGTGCTCACCGACCGCGTGTTCGTCGGCACAGCCATCGTCGGCGGCATGACCTTCAGCGGGCTGTTCGCGTATTTGTCGGCATCGCCGTTCCTGTTCCAGCAGGTTTACGCGTTCGATGCGCAACAGTACGGGCTGCTGTTCGCCGTCAACTCGCTGGGCGTCGTGTTCGGAGTGCAAGCCAGCGCGCGTTTGACGAAATATCTCGGTCCGCAATGGATCCTGGTCGGAACGACCACCGCGATGCTCGTGCTCGGCGCGACGATCGTGGTGCTGGATATTGCAGGGGCCGGGCTGTGGGGCATCCTGATTCCACTGTGGTTCTTCATCGCGTGCTGTGGTTTCAGCTTTCCCTGCATCCAGGTTCTCGGTCTCAATACGCACGGAAACGAGGCGGGCACTGCGGCGTCGCTGCTCGGAGCCGTCAACTTCGGCATGGCCGGGATCATCTCCCCGATCGTGGGCATCCTGGGCGTCAGCAACGCGATCCCGATGGGCGCCGTCATGATCGGCACCTCGCTTGTCTCCGTGATCGTGCTGTGGTTCGTGGTCCGGCCGCGCACCGTGCCTGCGCTAACGAATTGACGGCGTTGACCAACTGATGGAGCCGCCGAACTGACGGTGCTTCGCACTGACGCGGCCAGCGGTTACGCAGGACCGGATTCTTGACGCTGGCCCGGATCCGATAGCGCTTTCGCATCCGGTTTGTCGTGCAAAGTCCTCTTCAGCGCAAACAGCCGTCCGGCTTGGCCGGGTCTGCACCGGCAGAAGTGGGTAACTGCGTCGTCGGGTCGTCACGGAAGAGCTCTCCAACGTTGTAGTCTGCGTATTCAGGAACGAGCGGCGAGCACAGTGCCCCGTGATGAAGCTGAGGGGGAGCGCGGTGGCGGTCACTTTGCACGATGTCGCGAGAGCGTCCGGTGTGTCGATCAAGACGGTTTCCAACGTCATCAACGACTACCCGCACATCAAGCCCGAGACGCGCCAACGCGTGCAGGATGCGATCGAGCAGCTCGGCTATCAGCCGAATCTCTCCGCCCGCGGGCTGCGCTCCGGTCGCACAGGGGCGATCAGCCTGGTCATCCCCGATCTCAAGAATGCGTACTTCGCCGAACTTGCGGATGCCGTCATGCGCGCCGCCGCACAGCACGACATCTTCGTGTTGATCCAGCAGTCCGACGGCGATCGTGATCGCGAACTCGAGATCTTGCGTGGACCCCGCATGCGGATGGTCGACGGCGTTCTGTTCAGCGTGCTCGGCCTCGGCCAGGCAGACGCTGCGCTCGTCGACATCCCAACCCCGTTGGTGCTCCTGGGCGAGCGAATCTTCGACGGGCCGACGGATCACGTGACCATGCAGAACGTCGAGGCGGCGCGGGCGGCGACCGAGCATATCGCGGCCCTCGGGCGCACACGCATCCTGGCTTTCGGTGCGCATCCGAACGAGATCATCGGGTCGGCGGGGTTGCGCTTGGCCGGCTATCGGCAAGGCCTTGAGACCGCCGGGTTGCCGTATCGCGAGGAGCTCGTGGTGAATGTCGATGCCTGGCATCGTGGCGATGGGGCGGATGCGATGCGGGGCGCGCTGGATTCCGGTATCTCGTTCGACGGCGTGGTCGCATTCAACGATTCGATCGCGCTCGGAGCGATGCGCGTGATGCAGGATGCGGGCCTGCGGATCCCGAACGATGTCGCCGTCATCGGCTTTGACGACATCGATGAGACGCGATATTCGCTTCCGACGCTGACGACCGTGGATCCCGGTCGCGATGAGATCGCCGAAACAGCGGTGCGGGTGCTGCTGGAGCGGATCGCGGCGGCAGGGGGCGATCCGATCGCCCCACGGGAGTTGCGGGCAGACTTCCGCATCGTCTCGCGCGAGTCAACGGCCGTTACCAAAGCGTAGCCATCGGCACGGCTGTAGTTCAGCGCTCGCGCTTGACAGGGCGCACTTCGATCTGCATGATGTAGTTACAACGTTTACCTACAACGTTGTAAATTGATGTTCAAGCCTCCTGTCGACTCGTGTCACGACTCGTGTCACGACAACGAAGTCTGATGCAAAGAAGCACAATCGAAGGGAACACAGTGAAAAAGAAGGCACTCTTTGCCGTCCTGTCCGCAGTGGCGCTGACGGCGTCGCTCGCAGCCTGCAGCGGAGGGGGAGGTTCGAGCGACACGGCCGCCGGCACCAGCCCGAAGCTCACCAACTGCACGAACAAGATGATCTATAAGGATGCCCCGCAGGTTTCCGTCTGGGCCTGGTATCCGAACATGGCGACCGTCGTCGACAACTTCAACAAGGCCCACAAAGACGTGCAGGTGTGCTGGACCGTCGCAGGGCAAGGGGCCCCGGAATACGCGAAGTTCCAGACTGCGATCGCCGCGAACAAGGGCGCCCCCGACGTGATCATGCTCGAGGCGGATCAGCTCACCGGGTTCGAGATCCAGAAGGCGCTCGTCGACCTGAGCCAGTTCGGTGCGAACGATGTCAAGAAGAACTTCAGTGCCGGTGCCTGGAAGGACGTGTCGCAGGGCGACGCCGTTTACGCCATCCCGGTCGACGGCGGCCCGATGGCCATGATCTACCGCACGGATGTTTTCGCGAAGTACGGCATTACGACGCCACCGACCACGTGGGCTGAGTACGCGGCAGACGCTCAGAAGGTGAAGGATGCGGGTGGGCCGCTGTTCGGCGACCTGGGCAGCAACGTTCCCGCTGCGATCACGGCTCTGATGGCACAAAAGGGCGCCGTGCCGTTCGTGTACGACCTGGCCAAGCCCAAAGACGTGAAGATCACCCTCGATGACCAGGCCACGAAAGACGTGCTCTCCTACTGGGCGGGCCTTTCCAACAAGGGGCTTGTCGGCAAACAGGATCAGTTCACGACCGACTACATCTCCGGCATGGTCGGTGGCAAGTACGCCACCTACATCTCAGCGGCGTGGGCGCCCGGCTACCTGACGGGCGCGGGCGTCGGAAAGGGCAGCGAGAAGGGCGAATTCTCTGTTGCACCGCTTCCGCAGTGGAACGCCGGAGACAACGTGTCTGTGAACTGGGGCGGTTCGACGTTCGCGGTGACCACGCAGGCGACGGACAAGAAGCTCGCGGCCGAAGTGGCAAAGGGCCTCTACGCAGATGACGCTTCGCTCACAGACGGCTGGAAGACGCAGACCATCTTCCCGCTGAATCAGGGCGTGCTGACCTCCGACGAATTCATCAACAACAAGGTGGACTTCTTCAACGGCCAAACCGCGAACAAAGACGTCTACGTGCCTGCTGAGAACGCGTACAAGGGCTTCAACTACAGCCCGTTCTCGGTCTACTACTACGCGCAGCTTCAAGCGGAGCTCGTGAAGATCAACGCGGGCAAGACCACGGGGGAGCAGGCCGCGACCGATCTGCAGAAGACCATGGTGACCTACGCGAAGAGCCAGGGCTTCACGGTCACGCAGTAGCCGGCGATTGCGGACGCCGGGGCGCTGCAATCGCGCGGCCCCGGCATCCGCTCGCAACATCGACGCACACGCTCGCACATGTACACGCGCATGAACTGAACATGCACATGTACACGAATATGAACATGTGCACGCACATGAACATGAACATGAACATGCACAGAAGGAAAGCAGGGAGAGGATGAGTACCTCAGGGGTCGTGGCGGCAGTGAAGCCGCCATCAACACCGCGCGGACGGCGGGCACCGGTCTCGCGCAGCGCCCGGATGACGGCGCGACGTGCGAGGGTCGGCTGGCTCTTCATCGCACCGTTCGCTATCGTGTTCGCACTGTTCTTGGTTGCGCCACTCGCCTACGCGTTCTACCTCAGCCTGTACACGAAGGGGCTGGCCACCGGCACGACGTTCGCCGGCATCGACAACTATGTCAAGGCGTTCACTGACCCGTCGTTCCTCAAAGGCATCTGGTTCGTGATCCGGTTCGCGATCGTGTTGATCCCGGTGCAGATGGCCGTTTCGCTCGCTGCTGCGCTGTTGCTGGATGCGCTCACCACGCGGCTCGCTAAATTCTCGCGCTTGATGATCTTCCTCCCCTACGCGATTCCCGCGGTTATCGGCGCGCTGATGTGGGGTTTTCTGTATAGCCCGACCTTCGGACCGCTGCAGGACATCTTCTCCCTGTTCCACGCACAGGCGCCGTTCATGCTCAGCCCGGACAACGTCTTCGCCGGCTTGCTCAATGTGGTCACCTGGCAGTGGGCCGGTTACTACATGATCATCATCTTCGCCGCGTTGCAGGGAATTGACCCGGCCCTGTATGAGGCGGCGAAACTCGACGGTGCGAATTCGTGGCAGGTGGCCTTCCGCATCAAGTTGCCGTTGGTCAGCTCCGCCATGATCCTGATTCTCGTGTTCGCGCTGATCGGAACCCTGCAGTTCTTCACGGAGCCGCAGGTGCTTGGGCCGGTCGCCAACGGATCGATCACCCCGGACTTCACGCCGAATATCTACGCGTTCAACCTGGCGTTCTCCTACGCCCAGTTCAACTACGCATCGACGATCTCCTTCGCACTGGGAATCGTGGTCTTCATCGCCGTCTACATCTTCATGTTCGCAACTCGTAAGAGAGGGAGCATCCTGAAATGAGCACACTCACGAATGCTGCGCCTGCCCCGGGATCGTCGACACGGAGATCGTCGACACGGAGATCGTCGAAACGGGGATCGTCGACACGCGGGTTGTCGGCGCGCATCCCGAAACGCCGCCGCAACACGGTCGCGCATCTGTTCTTACTCGCACTGGTCATCTATTTCTTGATCCCGATCTGGTGGCTCTTCGTCGCAAGCACCAAAGATGCACAGGGGCTCTTCGGCGGAACAGCCGGAACGTTGTGGTTCGACAAGAACTTCAACCTGTTCAGCAACCTGCAAGACCTATTCACCTACAACAACGGTGAGTACCTGCAGTGGCTCGGCAACTCGGTGCTGTATGCCGTCTCGGGCGGCCTCGGCGCCACCATCGTCTCCGTGTTGGCCGGCTACGGGTTCGCCAAGTACAAGTTCCGCGGCCGCACATTCATGTTCTCACTTTTGCTTGGCTCGGTCATGGTGCCGTTGACCGCGCTCGTGATCCCGACCTTCGTGCTCATGTCGAACCTCGGATTGACCGACACGATTTGGGCCATCATCCTGCCCTCGCTGCTCAGCCCGTTCGGTGTCTATCTGATGCGTGTCTACACCGGGGATGCCGTGCCGGATGAACTTCTGGACGCGGCCCGAGTGGACGGCGCCGGTGAATTCCGCACGTTTTTCCGCGTTGCGCTGCCGCTGATGCGGCCTGCCGTCATCACCGTGCTGCTGCTGTCTGTCGTTGGAACGTGGAACAACTATTTTCTGCCGCTGGCGATGCTGTCGAATTCGCGGTTGTACCCGATAACGGTCGGCCTCGGGCTGTGGGAGCAATTGGCGTCATCGAACAATGGTGGCGGGCACTCGCTGTGGAGTCTGATCATCGTGGGCTCGCTCGTGTCGATCATTCCACTCATCATCGCGTTTCTCACGTTGCAGAAGTATTGGCAGGGCGGTCTGTCGCTCGGCAGCCTGAAATAGGCGCACGCATCCGCTCACCTGCCCGGCCGGCCAGGCCGGGCATCCCCTCATGAAAGAAGAAAATGGTCACCGCACGCCTTACCGTCGATCCGCAGTTCGCGATCGGCGCCGTCAACCGTCGACTGTTCGGATCGTTCGTCGAGCACCTGGGGCGGTGTGTCTATGACGGAATCTACGAGCCCGGGCATCCGACAGCCGACGAGGAAGGCTTCCGCACGGACGTGATCGCGCTCGTCGCGGAACTGGGCGTCTCCACGATTCGCTACCCGGGCGGCAACTTCGTTTCCGGATTCCGGTGGGAAGACAGTGTCGGCCCGCGCGCAGACCGGCCGCGTCGGCTCGACCTGGCCTGGCACTCCACCGAAACCAACGAGATCGGCCTGCACGAGTTCTCCTCCTGGCTCGAAAAGGTCGGCAGCGAACTGATGCTGGCTGTGAACCTCGGCACCCGCGGAACCCAAGAAGCGCTCGACCTGCTCGAATATTCGAACATCGCGTCAGGCACGGCGCTCGCCGACCAACGGATCGCAAACGGCAAAACGGATGCGTTCGGTGTGAAGATGTGGTGCCTCGGAAACGAGATGGACGGCCCGTGGCAGCTCGGCCATCGTTCCGCCGACGACTACGGCAAACTCGCCTCCCGCACCGCGAAGGCCATGCGGCAGCTGGACCCCTCGATCGAACTGGTCGTCTGCGGCTCCTCGAGCGCGCACATGCCCACGTTCGGCGAGTGGGAGCGGGTCGTGCTCACGCACGCCTACGACGATGTGGACTATATCTCCTGCCACGCGTACTACGAGGAGAAGAACGGCGACCTTGACAGCTTTCTCGCGTCCGCCGTCGACATGGATCACTTCATCGAATCCGTCGTCGCGACGGCCGACCACGTGAAGGCAGTGAACGGCAGCGATAAGACCATCAACATCTCATTCGATGAATGGAACGTCTGGTACATCGATCGCTACCACGGTGTTGACAAGATCGAAGGGCTCGATAACTGGCCCGTGGCTCCGCGCTTGCTCGAAGACGCATACTCGATTGCGGATGCCGTAGTCTTCGGCAACCTGCTGATCTCACTGCTCAAACACGCAGACCGGGTGACCAGTGCGTCGCTCGCCCAACTGGTGAACGTGATCGCACCGATCATGACCGAGCCGGCAGGACCCGCCTGGCGTCAGACGACGTACTTCCCGTTCGCGCTCACATCTCGGCTTGCGACCGGAACGGCATTGGACATCAGGCTCAGTAGCGACACCTATTCGACACAGCAGTATGGCGAGGCGAATCTGGTCGACGCGGTCGCGACGTATGACGCGGACGCGGGCAGCGCATCCGCTTTCCTGGTCAACCGGTCTCGCACCGAACAAGCGGTGGTCACCATCGATCTGACGGCACTGCCTGGTGTTGCACTGATCGACGCCCAGACGCTGACCGACGAAGATGTGTATGCGAAGAACACCCTGAACGAACGGGACAGGGTCGGACTCGTCAGCAACGAGAGTGCGCAGCTACATTCGGGAACCCTCACGATCACGCTGCCGCCGGTGTCCTGGACTGCGCTCACCGTCGGCTGACCCGGGGCGCTGAGTCGACGCGTGACCTCTTGCGGTCATGCTTCGATGGTGATACCCCAAGGGGATGGTGTTGAAGCGGCTACGCAGAACCGCGACCTGGCTGTTGGTGCTGTTCGCAGTGCAGTTCGCGTTCGGCATGACTCTGAACCTGTTCGTCACCCTGCCGAAAACGCACCCTGGCGCTACCGGCGGAGAATATTTCAGCCGATCTGCGGCGAGCCTGGTCTGGGCATTGACTTTCGGCGGCGGCAGCGTGCTGTTCCTGCACGCTCTGCTCGGCGCCGTGCTGTTCGTGGGCACTCTCGCCCTGTTCATCGTCTCGCTCCGTCGTGACGGGCGTGGCTGGCGCTGGGCGAGCGGCATCGCGCTGTTCTTCACCTTCGCGGCGTTCTTCAACGGGATGAGCTTCGTCGACTACAACGAGGACTTCAGCTCCGCGATCATGGCCGGATGCTGGCTGATCGCGGTCGTCGCTCTCGTCGTCGCCCTGGTACGCGCACCCGCTGCCGCGTCAGCACCCGCGTCGGCCGGTGCGGCCGCGGCGGACGCTGCCGCCGACTCGTGATCGCATCGCCCGTGCACAAAACCAAAACGACGGAAGAATTGATTGGACACGCCGCCTCGTGCGCCTTCAGCGCGGAGTGGCGTTGAAAAACCCCGTCGTTTTGGTGTTGGTAGCGTTGCCGCATGAGAATACTTCTGGTCGGCGCCGGCGGCGTCGGCGATTCGATCGCAAAGATCGCGGCCCGGCGCAGTTTCTATGAACAGATCGTCGTCAGCGACTACGACATCGCGCGTGTGCAGCGCACCATCGCGTGGATCGCGGACAAGCACGGGGCGGATGCCGCTGCTCGCTTCGTTCCCGCCGCGATCGACGCCTCCGATCCCGACCGGGTCGCATCCGTCGCTCGAGAGCACCGCGCAACGCATGTCATCAACGCGGTTGAACCGAAGTTCGTGCCCACCATCTTCGCCGGCGCGCTCGCAGCAGGAGCCGACTATCTGGATATGGCGATGAGCCTGTCCGAGCCGCACCCGACCGACCCCTACGCGCAGACCGGCGTCAAGCTCGGCGACGACCAGTTCGAGCAGGCGCCCGATTGGGAGCGCGCCGGTCGGCTTGCGCTGGTCGGCATGGGCGTGGAACCGGGCATGTCGGATGTCTTCGCGCGCTACGCATCCGACCACCTGTTCAGCGAGATCGAGGAGCTCGGCACGCGCGACGGTGCCAACCTGGTCGTGCGTGACGAGAACGGCGAGGAGATCTTCGCACCGAGCTTCAGCATCTGGACGACCATCGAGGAGTGCCTGAACCCGCCCGTGATCTTCGAGAAAGACACCGGCTGGTACACGACTGCGCCGTTCAGCGAGCCGGAAATCTTCACCTTCCCGGAGGGGATCGGCCCGGTCGAGTGCGTCAACGTCGAACACGAAGAAGTGCTGCTGATGCCGCGCTGGCTGAACGCCAAACGGGTCACCTTCAAGTACGGCCTCGGCGATGAGTTCATCGGCATTCTGAAGACACTGCACCAGCTCGGCCTGGACTCGACGACACCCCTGCGCGTGCGCAGCCCCAACGGGCCGGTCGAGGTCGCACCACGGGACGTCGTCGCGGCAGCACTGCCTGATCCTGCGACCATCGGACCGCGGATGACAGGCAAGACCTGCGCAGGCGTCTGGGTGCGTGGCACGGGTCTCGACGGCAACCCGCGCGAGGTGTATCTCTATCACGTGAGCGACAACGAATGGACGATGCGCGAATACGACAGCCAGTGCGTCGTCTGGCAGACCGCGTTGAACCCGGTGATCGCGCTGGAGCTGCTCGCATCCGGCGCCTGGACCGGCCGTGGAGTGCTTGGTCCGGAGGCGTTCGATGCCGCGCCGTTCCTCGAATTGATGGCGCGGCCCGAGTCGGAAGGTGGATACGGTCAGCCCTGGGGACTCGAGGAGCGCACGCCCGCAGCCTAGCCCAGTAAGGCGTCGTGCTGAGTTCGCGAGCCGTCACGTTTGGTTGTCCAACTGCCATGGGAGCAGCCAAACGTGACGGCTCGCGTTAGCGCGACGACGGATGCCGCGGGAGATTGTGGCGCAGGGAACCGTCGGTGATCAGTAGGCTATCGCCATGACGGATGACGCGGTCCAGCAAGCTCAGGCGGAGGCGGCCGCCGCGGTGGCCGCGGCGGCGAAAGCACAGGCCGACGCTCAGGCCGCGATCAAGCGGGCCGAGGATGCTGCCGCTAAGGCTGCTGCGGCTGCGGTCGGCAGCCCTTCGGCAAGCTCAGGGAACGACGGCGCTTCGGCAAGCTCAGGGAACGGCGGCGCCACGGGACCGCTGAACGCCGAGCACGTCGACGCCATCCGCGCGGGCTATTCCTTCAGTGAACTCGCGCTCGAAATGGGCGCTCTCGTCAACGGGGATGCGCTGTCGGACGTGCCCATACGCATCCCGATCGCGATGCTGAACAGGCACGGCCTGGTCGCCGGTGCAACCGGAACGGGCAAGACCAAGACACTGCAGGTGCTCGCGGAGCAACTCTCCGCAGCGGGTGTGCCGGTTTTCGCCGCGGACATCAAAGGTGACCTTTCGGGGATCGCGAGCGCAGGCGAGTCGAGCGACAAGCTGTTGGCGCGCACGAAGGGCATCGGCCAAGTCTGGCAGCCGCAGGCATCACCCACTGAGTATTTCAGCCTCGGCGGCGTGGGCAAGGGTGTTCCGATCCGAGCGACGATCGCCGGTTTCGGGCCGCTGTTGCTGTCCAAGGTGCTTGGACTCAACGCAACGCAAGAGTCAAGCCTCGGCTTGGTCTTTCATTACGCAGACAAGGCGGGCCTGCCGCTGCTCGACCTTTCAGACTTGCGTGAGGTGCTCAAATACCTGACGAGCGATGACGGCAAGGCCGAACTGGCCGACCTCGGCGGGCTCTCGAGCGCTACGGTCGGCGTCATCCTGCGCGAACTGATCACGTTCGCCGATCAGGGCGCGGATGCCTTCTTCGGCGAACCCGAGATCGACACGCGTGAATTCCTCAAGACGACCGCAGACGGCAAGGGCATCGTCAGCCTTCTCGAGGTGCCCGGTGTGCAGGACAAGCCCGCACTGTTCAGCACCTTCCTGATGTGGCTGCTCGCCGACCTGTTCAACGATCTGCCCGAGGTCGGCGACGCCGACAAGCCGAAGCTGGTGTTCTTCTTCGACGAGGCGCATCTTTTGTTCAAGGATGCGTCGAAGGACTTTCTCAGCTCCATCACGCAGACTGTACGGCTCATCCGCTCAAAGGGCGTCGGTATCTTCTTCGTGACGCAGACGCCGAAAGACGTGCCGAGCGACATCCTCGGTCAACTGGGCTCGCGCGTGCAGCATCAGTTGCGCGCGTTCACACCGGATGATGCGAAGGCGTTGCGGGCGACCATCTCGACGTATCCGACCTCCGGCTATGACCTCGAGAAGGTACTGCAGTCACTCGCCACCGGTGAGGCGATCGTGACGGTGATGAACGAGAAGGGCGCACCGAGCCCGGTCGCCTGGACCAGGATGCGCGCACCGCAGGGTTCGATGTCGCCGACACCCGACGCGCAGATCGACGCGACGGTCGCAGCCTCGCCGTTGCTCGCGACGTACGGCACACCCATCGACCGTGATTCCGCTCGGGAGATGCTCGGCCGCAAGCTCAGTGCCGCGGCGGATGCAGAAGCAGCCCGCCAGCAGGCAGCGGCAGATGCGCAGGCCGTTATCGACGCCCAGAAGGCGGCGGACAAGTCTGCGGCTGACCAGGCGAAGGCGAAGAAGGCAGCGGACGCCGAATACAACCGCATCCTGAAATCAACCGGTGGAACCACGCGTGCGACCGCAGCAAAACCGCAGAAGAACATGCTCGAAGAAGTGCTCGGCTCGCGCACCACCCAGACGATCCTGACCAGCGTCGTTGCAGGCATCTTCGGCACCCGTCGTCGGCGCTGATCATTCCCGGTCGCTGAGCGAAGCCGAAGCGCCCATCGATACGGGCACCCTTCGGCAAGCTCAGGGATCGGGCAAGCTCAGGGATCGGGCAGGCTCAGGGACCGGGCTGCGGCGGGGCCGGGCAAGCTCATGCAGCATCCAACAGTCGCTCCGCGTCGAGCCCGACCGACAGTGCGGGTGCCGCAACCTGCCCGCTGCGCGCATCCCACGCCGACGATAGCGCGCACCAGGCGATCGCCCAGCGGAGTAGCCGCAGCCGGTCGATTCCCGTAGTGTGCGCCACCACGTCGACGGCGCGGGCGAGCCGCCCGGGCCGCAACGCGGCATCCGCACTGGGGTTGCACAGGATATTCGCGAAGTCGAAAGCACGGTCGCCGATGAGTCCTTTCGGGTCGATGGCTGCCCAGCCGTCACTTTCCGGGTGGCTTGCAGCACCGAAGTCGAGCACGTTGCCGTGATGCAGATCGCCGTGCAGCACCGTGACCTCGTGTTGGTCCTTGAGCAGTTCGCCCGCGATGACCGCGGCTCGCCCGTGGAATCCGCCGACCTCTGCTGCATGCGTGAAGAGCTCGGCGAACCACTCCGGCAGCGTGGGCAGCTCGGGCACCGGCACTGAGGCGAGCCGGTGTATGCCTGCGGTGGCATGCAATCGCATCCCGGTCTCACACAGGATGCGCGTCGCTTCGTCGTCGGCTGCGCAATCGCTCACGTTCGCGGCGACGCCAGCGGATGCCGCCTCCGCCATCGCGACCAGTGAACGTGAGCCGATCGCGCGCTCGAGCAGCACCGAGTCAGCGTCGTGTTCGAGCACGCGAGCACTGCCGTGACCGTTCCACCAGAGCATCACAGCGTTGCCGCGCGACTCCTCGACGTGCGTCGCGATCTTCACCATCACAGGTGCACCGTCGCGTCGGGCGGGTGCCAGAACGCTCGTCGCTGTGGCAAACGCGGCGCCATCCGGTTCCAGATGCCAGCGTTCCAGAAGGAGATCGACGGACGCTGCCAGCTCGGTCGAGATGTCGGTCGGTGCCACCCCGTCAGTATGCCTCAGCCCTGCGGGCATCCGCCCTGATTTCCGGTGCTCAAAGGGTCGTTACGCGCGATGTCGACAGCACTTCGCGCACCAGAAACTGTGGATGTTGGCTCGCCGGGATGTCGGCACGTCGCCAGCCGGAAACCGTCAGCTGTGCAGATCGCCGCATGACGTTCATGCGGTCGCCGTAATGGAGAAGGCATTGCCGTCCGGGTCGCGGAAGCCGAACATCGCCGGAACGCCCGGCCAGCGAAGAATCTCGTCCGTTTCAACACCGCGTTCCACCAGTGCGGAATGCGCCCCTTCTATGTCGTCGGTGGCGAAGCGAATGCCGATTGTGCCCCGAGTCACCTCGGATGCAACCGGTTCGAGGCTGACAATGACGATTCACCGGCGGCGCGATCGACACGGGCGGCCTTGCACACAGGGCTCGGTGTCGCGCGGCGGCCGGCAGCGCACGGGTCACAACATTGCAGTGCCAGGATAGAACGATGGCCCTGATTCGCAGCTACCTTCCCACCGACCGTGCCGCTGTCGCAGGTATTTGCGTGCGCACCGGCGATGTCGGCGGCGACGCCACCGGCCTGTACGTCTCTGACACACTGTTGCCAGACATCTATGTGCTGCCGTACGTTGACTTCGAGCCCGACCTCGCATATCTCGTGGACACAGGCGATCACGTTGCGGGTTACCTGGTCGCGACCGCGGACACGCGAGCCTTCGTCGAACGCTATCGGGCAGAGTGGCTGCCTGGATTCGCGCAGCGCTACACGCGCGCAACGCCGCCGGTGACCGCATCCGATCAGTTCGTCGAGGTTGGCTACGAACCCGAGCGGATGCTGATTCCTGAGTTGGATGCATACCCCGCGCACCTGCATATCGACCTTCTTCCCGAGCTGCAGGGTCAGGGATTCGGACGCATCCTCATCAGAGGGCTGCTGGCAGAGCTGCGGGAGCGCGGTGTTCGCGGCGTGCATCTCGGTGTGTCCCCACGAAACCTCTCCGCGCGCGGCTTTTATGCCGCTCTCGGGTTCAAGCCGTTGCCATCCGGTGGCACGGACGGCGGGCTGCTCGGCATTTCGACTGACGCAGTCGTCTGAGCTACGCGCCCGCAGAGTGCGGGCGCAGCCAGGGAAACCGCTCGAACCAGTAGAGCAGTTCGGGGCGCGTGCGTCGCAGCTCCGACATAGTGAAGGTGCCGTCGACGACGTGTACCGGCACGTCGAGAGTCTCGATGACTGCGTCCATGTCGGTGCGCTGCCAGAAAGCGCCGCGCATCCGGAGCAGAGCGCGGCCGTCGTTCGTGCAGACAAAAAGTTGCGGCTGACTGTCGAGCGCGCTGTCGCGGTATGTCTCGAGTAACAGGATGCTGCCAATCTGTCCGACCGGGTAGCTGCTCGAGCGGCCGAAAAAGCCCCGCTCTCGTAGCCCGTCTGCAGACACCCAGATCGCCGCGGCAGCGTAACCCCACCCGACGAGCGCGCAGAGAGCGGCAACGAGCAGATGCGCCGCGAGTACGATCGGCCAGCCGCTGTCCGGAATCGTCAACCAATAGAGCACCGCGAAGACCGGCGACGTGAGGGCGATCATCGTGACGGCGCCCTGGCGCAGCAGACGTGGAGTCGGTCGCAGAACCAGAACGCGCGCGGACCCCGTTGAGTCCTCTACAGCACGGCGTTGAGACACCCGACAGCCCTTCCGTTTTTCCCAGCCTTGCGCATCCATCACGTGATGTGTAGCGGCCTTTTGGGGGACACGAGGGCGCTCGCCCTACACCGCCTTCAGCGGTCGATGTTTGGGGATCGAGTTCTGCAGCACGCTACGCTGAGTGTGGGAGGCCGTGATGAATGTAATTGCCCTGATTGTGTCGTTCGTGTTCTTTTTGGGCGGACTGTTCTTGATGTATTTGGCTGCAACTCTCACGGCGTTCCAAGCCGAGACGTTCATAGCCGGCATCCTGTGTGTCGCACTGTCGTTCGGGCTTCCGATCCACTGGCTGCACAAATTCGACTGACAGTCTGAGCACCGGCAACAACGCTGTCGACGCCGAGCGCAGGCTCATCAGGATCAGTTCAAAACTGTGAGAAACTGCTCTGCGTCGATCGGTTTGCGTGTGCCGTCTCGGGTGCCCGCAGGCAGTCCACCGACATAGAGCCAACCGAGCAGGCGCTCATTCTTTCGGAGGCCGTGCATCGTATGCACCGGTTTCGTGCGGACGAATTCTCCGGTGCGCCACATCACGCCCCAGCCGGCGTCGTGCAACAACAGGCTGAGCAGATGTGCAACACCGGATGCGACTGCATCCTGTTCCCACCCGGCCACCTTGTCGCTCGGGCGTCGCGCCACAACGATCGCGAGCAGTAGCGGCGCCCGCAGCGGTTTCGCGGCGAGCTTTTCTGCGGATGTCCCCGTGGCGCCGGCCGCTTCAACCAACGCCGCACCGAGACGGCCTCGTGCCGCACCGCGCAACTCGATGATCCGCCACGGGCGCAATGCGCTGTGGTCCGCTACCCGGCCGGCTGCGGTGACAAGCTCGAGGAGTTCCGCATGCGTCGGAGACTCATCTGTCACGTGAGAGTGCGAGCGGCGGGCGGCGACCCGCGCTCTCAGATCGCTCACGACTGCGTCGTGGCCTGCTCGGTATCCGCTGCAGCGAAACCCAGAGACAGCGAGTTCATGCAGTAACGATCCCCGGTCGGCGTGCCGAATCCGTCGTCGAAAACATGGCCCAGATGTGAACCGCAGGCGGCACAGCGCACCTCCGTGCGATGCATTCCCAGGCTGTCGTCGTCGAGCAGCTGAACAGCTTCCGGCCGCACGGACTCGTAGAAACTCGGCCAGCCGCACGCCGAATCGAACTTGGTTCCGCTCTTGAAGAGCTCTGCTCCGCACGCCGCGCAGGTGAACACGCCTGCGCGATGCTCATCCAGCAGTTCGCCGGTCCACGGGCGCTCCGTCGCTGCCTGCCGCAGCACCGCGTACTTTTCGGGGCCCAGTTCTTCACGCCACTGGTCTTCGCTCTTGGTCACGGCATACGTCATTCGAACGGTCCTTTCACACCGGTGCGGCACACACTCCCGCACTACAAGACTAAACAGCGCACGCCCCATCAGCATTCCAGATGTCGGCGCCAGATGTCGGTGCCACATGTCGGTGCCACATCTCGGTGCGTGCATGTCAGGCAGTCTGATCGGCCTGCAAGTGCAATCGTTGGCCGCCGCGCCTCGGCTGATGCACAGGGCCTTCGGAATAGGATGTCACGCGAACAACCGGCTGTAAACGGTACGACGGGCGGAAAGCGAGACGAGCATGGATGGAGCGCGCGAGAGCGACCCCGCCGCGTCGTCTCGCCGTCACAGAGATGAGTCGTCTGCAGACGGGCTGTCCGATCGCGACACTGCCATTCTCGAGTTCGAACGGCGTTGGTGGCGCCATGCCGGGGCAAAGGAACAGGCGATCCGGGATGAATTCGGCTTATCGTCAGCCCGATACTATCAAGTGCTGGGCGCTCTGATCGATGCGCCGGCCGCTCTGGTTCATGACCCTATGCTGATCAAGCGGCTGCAGCGCACGCGCGACGCGCGCGTGACGGCGCGAGCCACGCGAACGCTTTACACCGACTGACTCCGAACACGAAAAGACATGGCACACAAATATCCGAAGGACCGCTTTGACGTCATCCCTGATGACCTGCAGCGGGTGGGCGCGCACCGTGCGCCCCGCGGCAAGGGGCGCGGCTGGATCTGGGTCGGCTGGTCAGCTCTCGCCTGCGTGATTCTGATCGGAGCCGGCGTCATTGGCCTGTCGGTGATCAACGGCACGATCGACTTCAAGGGCGGAGCTGCCTCCGGCACCTCGACGCCGACGATCACGCCGACTCCGACACCGACCATTGTGCCAACCGTCAACCCGGCCTTGCATGTCACAGTGCTTAACGGAACGACGCTTGACGGTGCGGCTGGCTCTGTGGCTGCAACCCTGACAGCCGCCGGCTGGCAGAACATTTCGACGGCCAACGCCAGTGAAACAACGATCACGCACACGATCGTCTACTACTCCAGCGACGCGAACAAGGCCGCGGCGCTCGCAATGGCGCAATCGCTGCCCGGGTCGACAACCGAACTGACACAGGCCTACGTCGACTCCGGCGCAGATCTCACTGTCGTCATCGGCAGCGACTATAAGACTGCGGCACCGTAGCCGCACCCCCGTAAGTGGGGGCGCGGCGGACAGTGGATGCTCGCTAGCCTAACGATCGAAGCCGCCCGTCGCCTTATCCTTGGTTCGCCTCGGCAGCGTCGTGAGCGGAGTGCGCCATGGGCAGAGGTATTCGAGCCGTCACTGTTGCGGCTGTCGGGCTGTTGAGCGCAGCAGCGCTGGTCGGATGCTCGTCGCAATCGCCTGCTCCATCGGCAGCTGCATCGGATGCTCACGCGACGGGTGGCACGACGTCCGACGGTAGTGCTGACGCGACAAAGGTCGCTCGTGTCGCGGCCGAGATGATGGCTACGCACCACTTGCGGTCAATCGAGGTTGCGGTCGTCCGCGACGGCAAGACGGTGTTTTCCGGCGCGCTCGGCGAGTCCCTTCCGGGGGAGGCTGCCACGACCGACATGTATTTCCGCAACGGTGCATTTGCGTTCACCTATCTGGCCACGCTCGCCCTCGTGATGGTCGATCAGCACAAACTCAACCTT
Organism: Rathayibacter sp. SW19; assembly: GCF_030866825.1. Lineage (NCBI taxonomy): Bacteria > Bacillati > Actinomycetota > Actinomycetes > Micrococcales > Microbacteriaceae > Rathayibacter > Rathayibacter soli. The sequence continues at coordinate 3,743,015 of NZ_CP133020.1, read as the reverse complement.
GACGACACCGTGTCGAAGTTCCTGCCGTCGATTCCTCACGCGGACAAGGTCACGGTGAAGCAACTGCTCAATATGACATCGGGGTACACCGACTACGTGTATTCCGATCAGGTGCTGAATATGGGAAATACCGATCCGTTCTACCGCTGGACGAGCGATCAATTGATCGAGATCGGGGCGACGCCGCCGCTGCAGTTCACCCCGGGGACGAACTGGGGCTATTCGCATACGAACTACCTGATCGTCGGCAAGCTGCTGGCCAAGGTCACCGGTATGACGCTGAACGACAGCCTGGAAAAGTATGTGCTGAAGCCCATGGGGCTCGACCACACCCAAGGCGCCATGACGGCTGCGCTGCCCAGCCCCGTGATGCACACGTACAGTTCGGAGCGCCGAGAGGCGCTGGGAGTGCCGACGGCAACTCCCTTCTACGAAGAGTCCACCTTCTGGGATCCGTCGTGGACCGTCCCGGCAGGTGCGATCGAGTCGACGACCATCTTCGACCTGGCGACCTCGATGAATGCCGTTGCGCGCGGCACGATCCTGAGCAAAGCATCGCATCACGCGCAGACCGACCCGCTGCTGACGGGATTCGGGCACAAAGACCCTGCGTGTGCGGTGTGCAATCAGAACACCGATGCGCACAACTACGGGCTCGGAGTCGTGAACGAGGGGCAGTGGGTCACGCAGACGATGAACTTCTCCGGGCACGGGGCGACCGCTGGCGGTCTCGCTTCACAAAAACTCAGCATCGCCGTTTCGACGACCTACGCTCCGAGTGCATTTGATGCGACCGGCGGCTATCGCAACGCCAGCAATGACGTCTTCGAGTCGCTTGCCTATGCGCTTGCCCCTGGCACGGGCCCGACGCCACGCGGCCAGTGAGCCGCTGGCAGCTTAGATAACACTTTGTCTCAATCTGGGAACACCCTGTAGACAGGCCCGCGTCCTCCATTAGTATCTGGATCTAACGGCGAGTAGCGCCCCCGCACGCGTCGAGGAATACAGCAATGGGAGTAATCAATGGCGAACGGAACCGTCAAGTGGTTCAACGCTGAAAAGGGCTACGGCTTCATTACCGTCGACGGGGGAGGGCAAGACGTATTCGTCCACTACTCCGCCATCGACATGAGCGGGTACAAGGTTCTCGAAGAAGGCCAGCACGTCGTCTTCGAGGTCGGCAGCGGCAACAAAGGCCCGCAGGCCGAATCAGTTCGGCTGGCCTCCGCCTAACGCGCGGTAACACAATCGGTCGAAGGCGTCGTCCGCTGAGGTGCGGTCGGCGCCTTCTTCGTGCGCGGCGACAGGATGCTGTCATCTCTACTTGCACTCTCCTAGTAGGAGTGCCAGAATCGACCTAGCACTCGATCTAGTCGAGTGCTAACTATCTGAATCTTTCGCGTAACGTCCGGGAGGGACGAGAAACAACCATGGCAAAGATTATTGCTTTTGACGAGGAAGCCCGCCGCGGCCTCGAGCGCGGACTCAACACGCTCGCCGACGCGGTCAAGGTCACTCTTGGCCCACGAGGCCGCAACGTCGTGCTGGAAAAGAAGTGGGGCGCCCCCACGATCACCAACGATGGAGTTTCCATCGCCAAGGAGATCGAGCTGGACGAACCGTACGAAAAGATCGGCGCAGAGCTCGTCAAGGAGGTCGCCAAGAAGACCGATGACGTGGCCGGCGACGGAACCACCACGGCGACGGTGCTTGCTCAGGCGCTCGTGCGCGAAGGTCTGCGCAACGTCGCAGCCGGCGCAGACCCGATCAGCCTCAAGCGCGGAATCGAGAAGGCTGTTGCGGCCGTCACGGCCGAGCTGATCGCGAACGCCAAGGAGGTCGAGACCAAGGAGCAGATCGCTGCGACCGCCTCCATCTCGGCGGCTGACCCGGAGATTGGCGCGATCATCGCCGAGGCCATCGACAAGGTGGGCAAGGAAGGCGTCGTCACGGTCGAGGAGTCGAACACGTTCGGCACCGAGCTGGAGCTGACCGAGGGCATGCGCTTCGACAAGGGCTACCTGTCGCAGTACTTCGTCACGGACCCCGACCGCCAGGAAGCGGTGTTCGAGGACCCGTACATCCTGATCGTCAACTCGAAGGTTTCGGCCATCAAGGACTTGCTGCCGATCGTCGACAAGGTGATCCAGTCCGGCAAGCAGTTGCTGATCATCGCGGAAGACGTCGACGGCGAGGCTCTGGCCACGCTGGTCGTGAACAAGATCCGCGGCATCTTCAAGTCGGTTGCCGTCAAGGCGCCGGGGTTCGGTGACCGCCGCAAGGCTCAGCTGCAGGACATCGCAATCCTCACCGGTGGCCAGGTCATCAGCGAAGAGGTCGGCCTCAAGCTGGAGAACGTGACGCTCGACCTGTTGGGTTCCGCCCGTAAGGTCGTCATCACCAAGGACGAGACCACGATCATCGAGGGTGCCGGCGACGCCGAGCAGATCGCCGGCCGTGTGCAGCAGATCCGCAACGAGATCGAGAACACCGACAGCGACTACGACCGTGAGAAGCTGCAGGAGCGTCTGGCGAAGCTCGCCGGCGGTGTTGCGGTCATCAAGGCCGGTGCCGCCACCGAGGTGGAGCTCAAGGAGCGCAAGCACCGCATCGAAGACGCCGTTCGCAACGCGAAGGCCGCCGTCGAAGAGGGCATCGTCGCCGGTGGTGGCGTTGCGCTTATTCAGGCAGGCAAGGTTGCGTTCGCCAAGCTCGAGCTCACGGGTGACGAGGCAACGGGTGCGAACATCGTGCGCGTGGCCATTGAGGCTCCGCTCAAGCAGATCGCACTCAACGCAGGCCTCGAGCCGGGCGTTGTCGCGGCCAAGGTCGCGGAGCTGCCGGCAGGCCACGGCCTGAATGCGGCGACGGGCGAGTATGGTGACCTGATCGCTCAGGGCATCATCGACCCAGCCAAGGTGACCCGTTCTGCCCTGCAGAACGCGGCATCCATTGCGGCGTTGTTCCTCACCACAGAGGCCGTCGTTGCCGACAAGCCGGAGCGCAACGCCGCTCCTGCAGGCGGCGACCCGACCGGTGGCATGGACTTCTAAGCACCGCTGTTAGGCACTGCCGTTCGAATTCCACGCGATGGGCGTCTCCTTATGGAGGCGCCCATCGCGTCGTTAACGAGCGAACAGCCGAGTGTTCGCCGCCTCGATCTCTGCGTACTGCTGCCCGGCCTGGCCGAGTGCGTGGGCCAGCGCCGCGAGCACTTCCTCCACGCGCAACTGGGTGCTGCGCCAGTCGCCGACTGCGGATTGGAAGGCAATCGACGCCTGCCCGGTCCAGCTTGCCTGCAGGCCCGTCAGATGCCCGGTGAGCCCCGCGGCCTCGCTCTGCAGGCGCGCAATACAAGCCCGCGCGGCTCCCGTGGTCATGATCACCGCTTCGCTGTCCACCTGATAACTGGTCATGACTCCTCCTTGATTTTCTCCTGTGCGCTCGACGCTAGTTCCGGCGCAGGCCACGCGAGACGCGTCAGGGAGGATCGGTGCACGCCGCGGCGCATCCGTTCGTGTTGGGGAGGAGTCGCGGCAGGCGCCGGTCAGGGAGCGGAGGGCAAGCTGCGGTCGGCGTTGTCCCGCAATGTGCCGGTCTGGGATGTGCCATTTTGGGAGGTGCCCGCTTGACGTGTGCTCGTCTGGACCGCGCCGCTCTGCGGCGCACTGGGCGAGCCGGCTAGCGGCAGCCAGACCTGGAAGGTGGCGCCTCCTCCTGGCGTTTCCACGACATCGACGGTGCCGTTGTGCGCGGCAACGATCGACGACACGATCGCGAGCCCGAGGCCGCTTCCGCCCGTCTCACGCGTGCGAGACGTGTCTGCGCGCCAGAACCGCTGGAAGATCTTTTCCCGAATCTGCTCGGGAATGCCGTCGCCGTGATCGATCACGTCGAGGCGGGCGCGCCGGGTGTCCGGATCCACGACGACACCGATCTCGATCGGCGAATCGTCGGGTGTGTAGCGCACCGCGTTTCCGATCAGGTTGTTGAGCACCTGACGGAGCTTATTCTCCTCCGCGAAAACGATCGCCTGCATGGTGACCGGCTCTGGGATCTCGTTCAGGGCGAGCGGCACCGTGTCTGTGCCGAGGTCGACGCGACGAGGTCTACGACCGCGCAGTCTCGCCAACGTCGCGCCCGCGAACGAAATGGGGCCCGTGCCGTTTGCCCCTGTGGTGGTTGCGGGAGGGTGGGCCTGTGCGCTTCCCTGCTCCAGTCGAGCGGATGGCCCCGGCTCCGGCACGGAGACCGGCGGCAACGTCGTCGTGACCGTGACCGGGCGTCCCGGATGGGCTGCCGTCGCGTCAAGTGCTGCATCCTTCGCCAGCGGCAGCAGGTCGACCGGCATGAGTTCCAGCGGTCTCGTCTCGTCGAGACGAGCGAGCTGAAGCAGGTTTTCGACCAACCCGCCCATCCGGATCGCCTCCTTCTCGATGCGCTCCATCGCCTGAGCGACATCTTCGGGTTTCTGCAGAGCGCCCATTCTGTACAGTTCGGCATAGCCGCGCACAGAGACGAGTGGGGTACGCAGCTCATGGCTGGCGTCACCGACGAAGCGGCGCATCTGCTCGATTGTGCGTGCTCGATCTTTGAATGCGCGGTCGATGCGGTTCAGCATCGTGTTCAGGGAGCGATTCAGCCTGCCGACCTCGGTGTTCGGCGTTGCGCCGCCGAGGCGTTGGCTGAAGTCGCCGTCGGCGATCGCCGCTGCGGTCAGCTCGACCTGTCGCAGTGGTGCGAAGGTGTTGCCGACGAGCATCCCGGTCAGGACGGCGCCGAAGACGACCACGAGGATGCCGATCCCCAGCGAAATCGAAAGATAGCTGGCGATGATCGCGTCGTTCTGCCCCGTGGATGCCGCGACAATCGCCGTGCCCGCCGGAGTCGGGTTGGAGTTGGTGAAGCTGACGACCGTGCAGAGGCTGCGGAAGCTGGAGTGGTCGTCGACGCTCTCCCTGGTGGTCACGCCCTCCGCCGCGCAATCGACCCCGTCTTGCAGCGTCAGCGTGCTCGGAACACGAGGGAGGTCGCCGGCCGGCTTGCTGCGCCAATTGTGGTCGATCAGATTGCCGTTGCCGTCATACAGCGCGACGTAATAGCTGACGCTGCCTGCCGTGCCGCTGACCTTGCCGTCGCCAGTGCTGTTGCCCGGCATGTATGGATTCGGGTTCTGCGACGCCGCAATGAGCTGGTTGTCAAGCTGCTGTTGCAGAACGGGCTTGAGCATGGCCAGGGTGCCCAGCCCTGAAATCAGCAGTCCGAACGTCAATACGAGCACCGTGACGCCGGTGATCTTGGTCCGCAGCGATATCGCGTTCCATTTGTCCAGGACTGAGTGCTGCATAGGGCTCGAGCCTACGGTCGCAAGCTGTGCCTAAACCTTGGCAGCCTTCAGCATGTAGCCGAATCCGCGCTTGGTCTGGATCAGCGGCTCGCTCGAGTGCGCGTCGACCTTGCGACGCAGGTAGGAGATGTAACTCTCC